>PWEA01000020.1 GCA_003553905.1 Candidatus Aenigmatarchaeota archaeon | reverse complement strand
CTTCGTTCTCGACTTCGTAATCAACGGATACAGTATCGTTTATATCGAATGTTTCGCCTTCGGCAGGATTTATTATGCTTACGGCGAAGTTTGGTTCCGATTCGGGTGTTTCACCGGCCGATGCAATCCTCGGTCCCAGAGCCATGGCTGCAGGAACCCCTAGTGTGGACTGGACTACAAGGAATACTATAACCGCCGAAATGATCGGCAGCCATGGACTTTCTGCCGCGGCCTTTGTTCCTATATATCCATCATTCATCGACTGTGAAAACATGGGCTTTGCCTACCTCCATTTTTTGGAGCTTGTCTTGATCTTTCATGCATTCGAGATAACCTGCCAAGAAGTCCCTTCTTTCGTCTAACCTCTCCGCAAGCTGAGAAACCGACATAAGCTCATCAGAAAGTTCTTCAATTATTTTATTCTCGAGCGTGTTCGAGCCATCTTCCATCTAAATACCTGCCTTTAGTACTAGTCTTTGTATATACATAGTCAATACCTTTACACTTTATAAAAGTTATCTATACTACAGTAAACAAGAAATGTGTATTATACATAAAAACTACATAGATACTGAACATATATTTTATAGATAATTAACAACTTGTATATAATATATTTGTTGTTTAAGAATAATATACAAACTGTTTTTACATATAATTATAATATATTTAATATAAATTATACATAATAATATAATGAAAACTTTATAGTAACTATACTGTTACAATAGCAAACAAGAAACAAAAAAAGGACATGTGGAGGATGGACCCGGTGGGATTTGAACCCACGGTCTCCACCATTTTCCTACGAAGCAGGGAAAGTCGAAGTCCCCCTGTTTCGTATTGCCAAGGTGGTGTCTTTTTGGTACACCGAAAACCGAAAACTCGGCTTCCGTATTTCCACTAGACTACGGGCCCGGCTTTACCTCCTATTGTACCGTGGAGTTAAATAAATTACGGTTTGAACCCAAAAGCACAAAGTGTTTTAAAGACAAAGTAGAAAATACATGTGATGGATGTAAAGGAAAGAAATCCCGTGTTGGTTCTGGTATTAGCAATAGTAACATTTGGGATATATGGGATATACTGGTTTTATACAACCACAAAGGAAATGGTAGAAGCTTCAGGTAAAAACAGCAGTCCGGTTCTGTGGACGATAGGATTATTCATACCCATAGTAAACATAATAATGTTCTGGAAACATGCACACCTTTTAGAAGAAGTCACAGGTGAACATAGCGGGATACCTGTGTTCCTTCTTTGGTTAGTTTTCTCGCCTGCAGCACTCTACATATCACAGGTGGATCTAAATACTCTTGTAGAGGATTGACTGGACTTTTCTGAAAACTGCAGGGATATAGCCATACGGAATCAGTCGAAATCCTTTTCAGGCTTCGATGTTTCCGCTGTACCACAAACCATGCCTATCCACTTATATACAACTATGATTTATTTATGTCTATGAAGCTCGACAAAGCCGTTAAGGAAGCAAAAAAACTAGATGAAGTCGATGAAATACTTTCTTCCGGTGGCTTTTTGTGCTCCGCCTACATTCTGATGGAGAAGGACAAAGAACTAGACGAATGGAACCTGGCCTTTTACTCCAAGGACAAGGATGAAATAACAGCGGTCAAAGTTAAAGACTCCAAAGCAGAGCTCGGAGTAACTGATTCACCATTAAGAGAAGACACGGGAAAGATAGATGTTGACAAGGTGAAGATCGGTGCAAAGGATGCCTTGGAAAAGATAAAGAGTACGCTGGAGGAAGAGTTTTCCGTTTCATATGAAAAGATCCTTTTCACACTGAAGAAGGACGAAAGACAGGAATGGAGGGCTGTTTTCGTAGGAAAAAGTCTTTCTATAGTATCGATAGCAGTTGACACGGAAACAGGAGAGGTTGTCGAAAAGGAGAGAAAAAGTTTAGGAGCAGGGAAATCTTTCGGTGGATGAGTAAGATGGGACCGCCGGGATTCGAACCCGAGATCTCCGGCTTCCATGCCGCGCACGAAAATGATTTACGCGCGGTGGCCTTATAAGACCGGCGCTTTGGTCCCCTTCAATGGGCCTAACCAAGCTAAGCCACGGTCCCAACGGGAATATCTAACAGTTAAAGCTTTTTATTTCTCAGGAGTTAAAAAGATTTACATGAAGTCAGACGCCCTCGGAAAAATCAAGGACTTTCTTGTTTCCGGTGGCTTCAGTACATTCGAGTATCCAAGAGGATGCTTCGATATAGCCGCCAGGAGAGAAAGATTGCTTCTTCTGAAGGTGCTGACCAACATAGATTCCTTCCAGAAAGACCAGGCGAAGGATCTTAAACTCCTTTCAAAATTTCTCAGCTCGAGCTGTTTTCTGCTTGGTGAGAAGACAAGGAGAGAAAGGCTGAACGACTCAGTTATATACGAACGTTTTGGGGTTCCTGCAATGACGATCGACACTTTCACTTCGGTTGTTGATGGAAAATATCCAGGAAAGTTCAGGGCAAGAGGTGGAACCTTTGGACGTATCGATCCCAACGAGCTTAAGAGATACAGAAAGAAAAACAACGTAACACAAAGTGACCTCGCAGACAAACTGGGAGTATCACAGAAAAGGATATCAGAGTACGAATCAGGTGAAGGGAGTGCTCTACTGAACATGGTGAGAGCTCTAGAAGAACTTGTCGGTGGGGACATAAGACAAGGTGTCAACCCCTTTGAAATGGAAGCCGATGTACAAACGGACAAAGGAAAGGAAGGGGAGATAAGTCAAAGGCTCGCGGATCTGGGTTTCAGAACAGGACACGTCAAAAGAGCTCCGCCCAGACTCCTTGTGAGGAGCGACTCAACAGTACTTTCGAGGGTAATGGATACGAAAAGAGATGAAAACAATATACCGAGCCTTGTGGAATTTTCCAAGGTAAGTGGAACCGACGTCTTCATAATAACCGAAGACAGGAAAGACATAGAATCCGTGCCCTGTATAAGGAAAAACAGACTTGATGAAATAGAAGACTCAAAGGAGCTTCTAAGTATAATAGAGGAAAAGAAACGTTCGGCCTAATGGCCAGTGTTATAATGAAACTAGGACATTCTGGAAAAGATAGGTTCCTTACCCGAGAACGCAGATCCAAGATGGTAAAGATAGGTGCAGTACTTTTCTTTTCAGGAATGGCCCTTCTTATAATGTCCTTCCGTATATTCCCTGTCGTAAGAATACCAACGGACTACGTTAGCATAACATTTACTCTATCTTTTATCATGATACCCACGGGTGTCCTGCTTGTGATGATAGCAAGGTTCTACCACGGACTTTCGTATATTCTGGCACTGGTTGTTTTCCTTGTGTTGGTAGGAGGTATGGCGAATATGCAGACAGAGGAAGCCGACCCCGGAAAGATAGATGTCTGTTGTGAAGTGTTCGTGGAAGAGGATGGATGTACAACACCAGAACTACCCGAAAACTTCGATATATGGTTCGGAGAGGAAAAAATCGACTGTAGGGATTTGACACCCGGAACGGATATATACAGCTGGAGATCTATCTGTGACTGCTAGTTTCTAAGACTTTTTAACTTGTCTATATTCCATGAGAATCCCTTTTCATCGACGGGTGTTTCGACAACCATCGGCTTGTCTCTGAACTTTCTATGGTTTATAAAAAGCCTGAACGCCTTATCCCCTATCTTACCTTCTCCTATGTGCTCGTGCTCATCTTTTTCAGAGGAGAAGTCGTACTTGGAATCGTTGATATGAAGATAATGTAGGTTCTGAAAACCTATTTTTTTATCAAATTCCCTTACAAGGCCCTCAATACTTTCTTCGGTTCCAAACTGGTATCCGGCTGCGTACATGTGACATGTATCCAAACACACACCCAGACTGCCGTAACTGTAATCCGATAGTTCTACTATTCTACTAAGTTCTGAAAAATTCTTACCTATCGTAGTACCCTTCCCGGCGGTGTTTTCAAGGAGAACCGTTACGCTGTCCGGTATTTCCAATCTGGACAGTCTTTTCGCTATGTTCTCTATACCTACATCGACCCCCGAACCTGTATGAGCTCCCGGATGAAAAACGTAGAACGGTATCCCAAGCTTACTTGTGGAAATTATTTCCCTCTGCATACATTCCATCGACTTTTCTGCTAGACTCTCCTTTGGGGTTGCCATGTTTATCAGATACGTTCCATGCACTACCCAGGGCCCTATATTTTCCTCCGAAGAAAGTTTCTTGAATCTGTCGACCGACACATCATCAGGTTTGTTCACTTTCCAACCACGCGGAGATCCGACAAATATCTGCCCACAGTTACCTCCGAAATCAATCTCCCTGGAAACTGCATTAGAAAACCCTCCACTTATCGAAACATGTGCACCTACCCTAAACATGGGAAAAGAATGCACCCGGACAATTAAAATAGTTTCGTCCATCACCACAACTTTTAAATATGTGTATGGAGGTATATTTGCCCTGAGATAAACTATTATTCGAACATTCAAAAATCAAAAGAAAAACAAAACAAGAGGTGATAATTATTCCACAAGGAAGACATGGTGTCGGTCAACCCATTTTCATTCTAGGTGAAGACACAGAAAGACAAAGCGGCAGAAATGCACAGAAAAACAACATCGCAGCAGGAAAGGCAGTTGGGGATACAGTTAGAACAACATTAGGACCCAAGGGAATGGACAAAATGCTAGTTGATTCAATGGGCGACATCGTGGTAACGAACGACGGCGTAACTATTCTGGATGAGATGGAAATCGAACATCCAGCAGCGAAGATGATGGTCGAGGTGGCAAAAACCCAGGAAGAACAGGTGGGTGATGGAACCACAACGGCTGTCGTAATAGGATCGGAACTACTCAAAAAAGCAGAGGACCTGTTAGATCAGGATATCCACCCAACCCTCATCACAAGAGGATACAATCTCGCTTCGAGTAAGGCTCTAGAAGAACTCGAAGACATGAGCGAAGAGGTGGATTTTGAAAAAAACAGAGATCTCCTCAGAAAAATAGCCATGACGTCGATAACAGGAAAATCGGCAGAAAAAGCATACGAAAAGTATGGTGATCTTGCAGTAAGAGCGGTAGAGTCTATCATGGAGAAAACCGAGGGCGAGCTCAATATAGACAAGGACGACATCAAGATAGAAAAGAGTGAAGGAGATGGGATCAAGAACTCCGAGCTCATAGAGGGCTTGATCATCGACAAGGAGATGGTCCATGCAGACATGCCGAAAAAGATCAAAAACGCGAAGGTTGCTCTCGTAAATACAGCGATAGAGGTTGAGGAAACATCTACAAACGCAGAGATACAGATCTCTTCACCAGACCAACTGGAAAGCTTCCTAGATCAAGAAGAAAAGATGCTCAAGGGCATGGTCGAAAAGATCGTTGATTCTGGAGCAGATGTAGTATTCTGTCAAAAAGGAATCGATGATATCGCACAACACTACTTTGCAAAGAGGGGTGTTGCTGCTGTTCGGAGAGTCAAAAGTGATGACATGGAAAGGTTGGCACGTGCCACAGAGGCAAAGATAGTAAACAGCGTCGAAGACCTTTCGACCAATGACCTAGGCGAAGCAGGAAATATAGAAGAAAGGAAAGAGAAGGAAAAAATGATTTACGTAAAGGACTGCAAAAGTCCAAGGACCGTGTCGCTTCTTCTCAAAGGAGGAACAGAGCATGTCATCGACGAAGCAGAAAGATCCATGAACGATGCTCTAGATTGCATCATAACCGCACTGAAATCTGGAAAGATAGTAAGTGGTGGTGGATCGGTCGAACAGGAGATTTCAAACAGACTGAAGAAGTACGCACAGTCGGAATCCGGGAGAGAACAGTTGGCCATAAGAGCATTTGCGGAAGCACTTGAAGTAATACCAAGAACACTTGCGGAAAACACAGGAATCGACCCTGTCGATGCACTGGTTGAGATAAGATCCGCACACGACGAAGGAAGAATGAACCACGGCCTTAACGTAGAAAAGGGGAAAGTAGGGGATATGCGAAAGGCTGGTGTTATCGAGCCACTTGGAATAAAGAAGCAGGCACTACAGTCCGCCAGTGAGGCTGCAGAGATGATCCTGAGGATCGATGATGTAGTTTCTGCAGGTGATTTAAAGGGAGGCGGTGACTCCGGAGGAGGTGGAATGCCTGGAGGCGGAGGAATGCCGCCGGGAGCAATGGGAGGTCTGTAAAAGCAGATAAAACTCCCGACTCTTCTTTTTCTTTTTTAAGCCCACAAAATATTTAAGTAAGACCGATAAAAATAACAGTATGCCAGAGGACGAGGTAGAGATAGAACCGGAAAACGAAGAGGAATATGAGGTAGTACCACTTTCTCCTATTAGAAAGCTTGAGAAGAGAATAGAAAAGCTTGAAGAACAGAAGAAGTCCCAGGAAAAGGGCGAACTTTCTACAGAGATAATGGGTCTTGCAAAGGCAAACCAAGAGATGGTCAAAGAGATGGTTAAATCAAACAGCGAACTGAGAGAAGAACTCGAAAAGGTAACAGAACAGTGGAAAGAGCTGATAGAACTTATAAAGGAAGGTGAAGGAGAAGAACAAATACCAGAAGAGTCGACCGAGGACTCGGAAAGTATGGAAGAACTTATAGAGTTTAACAAGGAGCTTATAGAGAACAATAGGGAGATGGTTGAAACCATGAAATCCCTCAAGGAAAAACTAAATGACAATGAAAAAAATAAAAGGACTGTACGAACCGCTCCTCCTAAGGTCAGAATTGGGAAGAAAAAACCACCCAACAAAGAAAACGATAAAAATACGAAACCCGTTAGAAAGAGGCGACCTGTAAAGAGAAATAAAGACATGGAAGGCGAGGAGAGGAGTTGGCGGAAGTAGATAGGAGGTGAATAGTATTAAAAATAAAATAACAAATATCCAGTTCGGGATTCTAATCCTTCTTGCAGTTGTCCTGGGATTAATCATCGTTCTGCTCCCTGTTCAGGCTTGGTCCTGGGGTGTGGACGACAAAGGAATGATCCTGGAGATGCTTGTTGCATCCTTGCTGGCAGTCCAGATAGTATCGCTGTTCTTCCAGATAAAGGACCACGAAGAAAAGTGACCCCGTGACAAAACTGCTTTCAAGAGAGATGCTGCTAGTGATGGCTATAATAGACCAACTGTATAAACTTTAAATAGGAGCATGATTAACTTGGTTATTGATAGCATGATTAAGAAGAAAGGTATATCACCCGTAATAGCAGTTGTCATGCTTCTTCTCATAGTAGTTGTTATGGTAGGTGGTGTCTTCACATGGATGCAGATGATCCAGGAAGACGTAGAACGCGTAGGTGAAGAACAACTCGAAGGCATTCTCGACCAGGCTAGAGAACACACGGCCATAGAGATGTACAGTTGTGATGACGATACTGTTACATCTGTTACTCTCTACAACGGCCATGCTTACCAGGAATGGGAGGATATGGTAATCTACATCGACGGAACAGCAGTGGAGTTCGGCGACAACGGTGAAGACGAATTCGACCTTGAACCTGGAAGACATAGAATAGACATAGAACAAAACGGTGGTGACGGCGATTTCGGAGACATTGGAGATGCTCTAGCTACCTGGGATGATGATGGTCTAAAGAGAGGCCACGTCATGAACCTTGGTTGGAGAGGAGAAACAGTAGCCACAGAAACCTTCACCTGTTGATTGAGAAGAAGTAGTTGGTTCGCGGCTGTATTTCAGAAGTAGTTGTACTTAGGGCCGGATTAGTCTTGGTAGGACTTTTCAAGGAATGGTTTGTCGTTTAAACCAAACACCCACTTCTTTCCTATTTTTGACCTGTAGTACGTGCACGTATAATCATATCTTTTTATATTTATGAACAACTATTAGGAGTATGTTCAATGCTTTCCCGGATCTCGAAAGGAAGGGGCAGCAAGTGCTAACAGCTATTCTTTTGACGGTCGTGATACTGACTGTATCTCTCTCCTCATACTTTTGGGGAAGGGAGATACTTGAAAAGTCCCGGGATCAGAGAAACTTTCAGGAGATGGAAACCTTTGTCAGAAACCTTAACGACAACATAAAGGAGGTCTCGAGACGGGGTGGAAGGACTGAGATGACTGTGGATCTGCCAGACGGAGCAGAGATCAACATAAACGAAGGGCCTCCAGGAGGTATGGACAACATAACGCTCGATTTCAGCGTAAGGGGACAGATGATGGCAACCGGACAGGATATTGCTATAGTTGGCTCGAAGGGATCGGAGACGCCCATAGTATACAGCCCCGATGTTATAGTTGCAAGATCCGAGGGATTCGATGACTTTTACAGCGTTAAGCTTAAACTGTACTACAAAAACTCCACGGTTGGAGGAGAACCGCAAAGTAGGATAGGAATAGATGCGATCGGAAGGAGAAGCTCGGTCGGGGGGACTACAGATATAATTATACAGCAGGGTCCGAGGGAGAACTACAACGGATTTACAGTAAACAAAGTCGAAGTAAGAATAATCTGAGGGACTGTTATGGAACTAAAAGGACAATACCTATCTCTGGAGCAGATGATTCTATTTACCATAAGTATAGTCATAATGGTTATGATATACTACTCGTTTTCACTGCTTACGGAAGACGTAGGTGAATCGATAGCCAAAGACCAGATGGAAGAGGTCTCGGAAGTTGTAATAGCAGGACTTTACACAACATTCAACTCATATGAAAACGGTGTGGAATACAGAAGAATAGAGATAGACATACCCAAAGAAATTTCAGGCGAAATGTACAAAGTTAATATAATGGACAGAAACAAAATCAGGGTTTACGGTGACGGCGGTCCCGAAATACAACAGGCGATGGGAGGAATTTCGGACGAAATACACATAAAGATGGACGAGGGCTTTATGACAGGAGTGACGTCCCGAAAAGGCAAAATCTTTATAGAACTCGACAGTAATGTGATAAAGGTAGGAAGGTAGGTAGAGGATATTATGTCAGACGGAAAGAAAAAAACAGGAGACGGGAATACAAACAAGAACATAGGCAATGTCATCGGCAGACTGAGAAGCGGCATAAAGAAAAAACAAACCGTGGAATCTGAAAACACGAAGAAAAACAAAAACATCAGCCTTCCAAGCCCTCTTCGTCTGACCACAAAAAAAGCCAGTGACCGATCGGAAAGAAACAAACCCCAAAAGAACTATGGAAACAGTTTATACAAACAAACCCAAAACACGAACAATCAGAAATCTATGACCAGCAAGCAGAAAACCACCCAGGAAAAGAAGAGGGACGAAAAGATTCGAAGCTTCAATAGAAATAAGGGAAGTTCAGATACAACCTCGAAAACAAAAAAGAGGAGAATCAGCAAGACAGATAATAGTCCGATTAAAAAGAAGGTGGAGGATGACGACAAAGAAGGTCTTGAATCTTACGTATATGAGAGTGCAACCGAAAATCAAGGAATCTATCTACCCGAGATAGACTGGGATGGAACTACAAAAAATACCCTTGGAAAGCCCAAGAAGGAAAAAAAGAAGCTTACTGAAGTAGACGAGTATTATAGCCTCGTTCCGAAAAACCCAAAGCCCGGGGATGATATTTTTGCATACTCCCATATAACATGGGACGAAAGTAAAAACTCTTTGGTCTATAAAGTCAAGGAACCCCGGTTATCAAAAAGGGACAAACAACTACTCAAGGAAATAAAGGAAAGTATAGAAGAAAGACTTGATGTAGATTTCGATGAGCTCGCACAGATAAAGGCCAGGAGTTATATTTCTGAAAAGCTTGACGAGGTCCTTTCAATACTCGGTCGGGATCTAAATCCTGTAAGAAAGAAAGCCATAAACTACTACCTCGAAAGAAATTTTATAGACATGGGTAAGATAGAACCGTTCATGAAGGATCCACACATAGAAGAAATATCGTGCGACGGTGTCGGTATACCTATATTTGTATACCACAGAAACTCGAGATACGGATCACTGGAAACAAACGTGGTCTTTGAAGACGAAGAAGAGCTTGATCAGTACGTTATGAGGCTTGGCCAAACGGTAGGCAAAACCGTATCAATGGCAAACCCACTGGTAAACGCATCGATGCCAGACGGCTCAAGACTCCAGGCTACACTCGGAACAGATATAGCAAGGAGGGGCTCCAATTTCACGATAAGGAAGTTTACAGAAAATCCACTAACACCTGTAGATTTAATAGAATTTGGAACAGTTGATCCCAGAGCTCTTGCATATCTTTGGATGGCGATAGAACACCAAAACTCTGTTCTTGTTTCCGGAGGAACAGCAACCGGAAAAACAACGATGCTGAATGTTATATCGCTTTTCATAAAACCTGAGATGAAAATAGTTACAATAGAAGACACAGCAGAACTTAGACTGCCACACGACCACTGGATTCCAGAGGTAGCACGAGAGGCCATAGGAGAGGAAGGATCTGATGTAGTAGACATGTTTGCCCTTCTGAAAGAGTCTTTAAGGCAGAGGCCCGACTACATAGTAGTGGGTGAAGTCAGAGGTTCAGAGGCTTTTGTACTTTTCCAGGAGATGTCAACGGGACATCCGGGTCTTGCTACTATCCATGCAGAAAACCCCGAAAGGCTTGTGAACAGGCTCACCACAAGACCCATAAATCTACCGCCTTCCCTGCTAAATACCCTTGACATAGTAATCTTCCTGAGAAAGGTAAAAAGGGGCGGCTCTTTACTGAGAAAAATAGATCAGATAGTCGAGTTGAAGAGGTTCTCAAGGGAGAAAAACGTTCCTCTAATGAACCGTGTTCTAAAATGGGATCCAAAAACCGACAGGCTTGTAAGCGAAAACCCGAGCATAGTGCTCAATGAAATCTCGGAGTTAAAGGCAAAAAACGAAGAAGAGATCAAACAAGAGATCGAAGAAAGGGAAGAAGTAATACGGTGGATGGTACATGAAAATATGAGAGATCTGGAAGACATAGGACTTATACTATCAAAGTTCTACACCGATAAAGATGCCCTTTTAGAAAAAATAAGATCAGGGGGGTAATAATCTGAGCTTAAAGGACTGGTACATAAAAAAATCTTTGGACTTGTTTTCTGGCTTCGTTGAGCCATATCTACATCACTTCGAAAACCTCAAGCCCGCCCTTCTAAAGGGTAACATAAACCTCGCTCTCCGAGAATATATGTGCATGGCCATCATGACAATAGTTTTAGTTTTCTCGATAGAGATGCCCATTGTCGCCTTTATACTTGCTCTGATGCCAGTGTTTACGATACCGGTAGCAGTTATGTTATCGCTTATTATATCTATGGCTGTTTCGGGTCTTATAGCCTTCTTATTTTACATAAATCCATCACTCAAAGCAAACCTCAGGGCAGAAAAAATAGACCACGGTGTTCCCTTTGCAGCCACATATCTGACAACAATTGCAGGTAGTGGTATACAACCGTCTAAAATGTTTAAAATTCTCTCGGAGTTTGAAACCTACGAAGAAATGACAAAGGAAGCAGAAAAAATATCGACACGTATAGAACTTGTGGGTATGAATGTGACCGAGGCCCTGGCTCGCTCCGCAAAAGAATCGCCATCGGAAAGATTGAGTGAGCTCTTGTGGGGAATAATAACCACAATAAGAAGCGGATCAGATCTACACGAATATCTTCAAGAAAAATCAAGGAAGCTTATGGAAGGACATAAAAGAGATCTCGAGGAGTATTCCAATAATCTTGGGACGTTCCTTCAGATATACCTGACACTGATAATAGTAGGATCAGTTTTCACGGTTATAGTTACATCGATTATGTCAAGCTTTGGCCTGGGCGCAGGAACTGCGGGTATGATAGCAATACTCCAGTTTTCCGTTGTTTTCATATTTTTACCGGCTATAACCATGGGATTTATATGGCTTATACGGTCAACCTATCCAGGATGATTGAATGTCATTGAGTAAAATAAAGGGCATGGAAAAAAAGAAGATGCTGATGGTGTTTCCACCTCTGGTCGGCATCATCATACTTCTAGTTGTATCGCTTATATTTCCCGAACCAGGGATGATAGGAGTCACTGTCCTTCTTTCAATAATGGTTTCTGTTGTGCCTTATGTGACATGGAAGTACTTCCGGGTAAAAAAGGTGAATGCCATGGAAAAACAGCTTCCGAACTTCTTGAGGGACCTTGTCGACGCGAAGAAAAGCGGACTGACCCTTACACAGGCCCTAAAGGAGGCCTCGCAGAATGAATATGGAATGCTCAATGGCGATGTAGACAAGATGAGCAAACAGCTTTCGTGGAACATGAGCTTCGATGAAGTGATGATGAGGTTTGCCGAAAGAAACCGTGACAGTGTAATGATAGGTAGAACTGTTAAAATGATAATGGAAGCCAAAAGGAGTGGTGGAAAGGTAATATCTGCGATGGAAACGGTTTCATCCGATGTATCAACCCTCATAGAAATCAACCAGAAAAGAAGATCCGAAATGTCTCAACATGCAGCGGTCTTGTATTTAATATACTTCATGTTTCTCGTTATAACTATAATACTTTCAAAGTTCCTCGTCCCAATGACGGAGGAGTTGGGTGGCGATGATATGATGTTGGGGGATGGGGGCGGACAGATATGCACGACTCCAATGCAAGCATCCGAAGAGTTTGTTTGCTCTTTTTTCCAGTCCTTTGCAAGGAGCTTAGGGCTTGGCACGGGCGAAGGAATTTACTATGAAGGACTTTTCTTATCAATGGTTTTAATCCAGGGTATATTTACAGGACTTATAATAGGTCAGGTCAGAAACAATTCACCGTCGGCTGGAATTAAACATTCAATGATAATGGCAGGCACAGGCCTTGTACTATATGTGCTAGCATCTAGATATATACCCATAGAAATAATGTGATTCCCATGGTGCAGATTCTTAGAAACAAAAAAGGCCAGTTCAGTATAGAATATCTCCTGGCGTTTATCCTTTTCTCCGTTGTTATACTGTATGTTTCTTTCCAGGCAGCCAATGTAATTCCTGGGATATTTGCCGAAAGGGAAAGATCTAGAAAAGAATCCATGGCGCACAGGACGGGAGATTTTCTTGCTAAAAACGAAAATGGGTTGGCAGAAGAACCCTATCTCTGGACAAGAACAAAGATCGAGGACCTTAAGGAAACGTGTGAGCAAGATTATGGAGAGGTTAAAGATACGATGGGAATAGTTGAAACATCCGGCGTCGAGATAGTGATTTACAACCAGACGACAAGAGAAAAAATATGTGATGGTCCTCCGATACCAAGCGGCGTCAGCCTAGGAAACTCCGTTAGGTTTGGTTATGTAAAGGAAAACGGACATGGCGAAGTACATAGACTCGAGGTGACTGTATGGTAGGAAACAGAGGATTCATATATATTGTTGAAGTAGTTCTGGTATCCGTCGTTCTCATTGTATCCATGGGGTTCCTTCTTGGACCGCTTGATCTGGAAGAAGACTGGGAATATGTTGAGCTTGAGAAGATAGGAGAAAGCATACTATCGTCCGCAAACAGAGAACAAAAGGTTGAAGAATCTGTTTTTAGAAAAACTCCCCATCTCACCGATAGGATCGACGATATAATATACAGTACGGGGGGAAGAATGAACCTAAGATACAGCTTAAAAGCTGAAAACCTGTATCCGTGGAAAATAAATGTTGGGTTCAACTGCACAGATGGTGGGTGTACCAATGGAGATCCTGTCGAAGAACGCATAACAATACAACAGACACTTGACAAGGTATGGATGAACAACAGATATATAGACTTAGAGGTCCTGAGAATAGACCTCGAAGAGTTTGAAGGCGATGGGCAAGAAGCAGGCAAAATGGATGTGTTCATAGCCAGAGGCGAAGAACAGGTGACCGGTGTAGACGAAAACTCAGGAGCCTTCAAAACCTTTGTAGAAAACGGAGGTGGCATAGTACAGTTCTCAGACTTCGATACGGTAGAGAACCTGGGGATTCAAGAGAGTATCTTTGGAATACAGCATGCCCCGGAGGAAAATGATTTGTCCTCATTCGAATTCATAAACAGAGAAGATCCTAAAAAGCCCAACTACGAACCTTCGAAGTTATTTTACGGTGTAGGAAGCTCGGTGGTAACAGAATACCCAACCGGCGATTTAACTAAAAGGGTCGGGGAGCTGGACCTGGGGGGGTTCTCGCGGTACGACGTAACGGTAGACAAAGACAAAAAGGTAAACATAACCCATGAAGGAGATATTATATGCGAACTGTGTGAAGAGGGGGATAGCTTCGAAGCCGCAGGTGAAGAAATCAGTATAAGAAAGATAGAGAAAAGGGGGTATGGTGTCAACAGGGACAATGTAATTGTACACTTCGACAATCCAAGAGACCATACTTTCACTTCGTTTGGTGATCTCAAAAGCACGGCCAAAAGCACAGAAGACGAAAGTCTAAACGTATTAGAAGGAGATGACAATTATATAATGGTTTTAAACAGAGTAGGGAACGGTAAAGCAGTATGGTTAACGGAAACAGAAACGGGAATGAATGATGAAATGAGGAACGATATTAAAAGCCTTCTTAGAGCCGGAGTGATCTGGGCGGGTCCGCGTGGTGAGTGGTTAAAAAGAGAAGACAGGCATCCCAGAAGTTCCTTCTCGCGAACCAGCCATTTCGGGTCTTTCAACAAAGATATGTACGAACCGTATAAAATCGTTATGGAAACATGGTACACATACTAAGACGCCGGTATTATGAAAGAAAAATTCTGTCCAAAGTGCGGAAAGAAAACAGAAGATCTCACCGAAAGCCTATGTAGGGAATGCTTTAGTGATAGGAAGGATCTAATTGAGGTTCCGGATAGGCTAGAGATATGTGTATGTGAAGCGTGTGGTAAAAAGAAAACAAAGCGCTGGGAGGACATCACAGTGGAACGGGCTATAAAAAAAGAGCTTATGAAACATCTCAGATCCGATGAAGTAGAAGATATAGAAGTCCTACATAAGGAGAATAACACGGCGGAAGTTGATATATCAATAACCACCAAGGATATTGACGTAAATCAAAGAAAAACCGTTGAAATAGACCTAGACAAAGGCCTGTGTGGAGACTGCAAAAAGCTGTCGACAGGTTATTTTGAAGCAAAGGTTCAGATACGCACAGAGGGAACATGCCTAGACGATGTTTTGGAATCTTGCCAAAAAATATTGAGTAGAAGCACGTACAGAAACGTTGTGTCGAACTTTAAAAGAACAAAAAACGGGGCAGATCTCTTCATGGTTTCAGGCTCTTCGGCGAAATATCTCACAAGAAAGCTGATGGAAATTTACAACGCAGAGAGAAAGGACAGCAAAACCCTTAAAGGACTTGATGATGGCAACAAAACATACAGAAGTACCTACCTAGTAAAGATCAAATGTGACGATAAACTACAATAGCTTTTTAAAATTTGAAAATAATCCTTTTCCATGCCAGAACAAAATAAACCACGTAGACTAAGGAAGCCAAAGGATGACCAGGTCCTCGGTAAGGTCCTGGAACTGTTGGGAGCCGACAGACTGAGAGTCAAATGTGAAGATGGCAACGAAAGAACAGTCAGAATTCCCGGACGTTTGAAAAAACGAGTTTGGGTAAACCGCGATGATATAGTCATAGTAGAACCATGGGACATAGAGAGCGACAAAAAAGGAGACATGGTTTGGAGATACAACAGAAACAAAATCCCAGCACTTAAGAAGAAGGGTTACCTAAAAAGAATTTCTGTTTCTTGAGCTAAGGTGATAGCATCAGGCAGAACATAAGGTTCACAGAAAAAAGGATAAACATAGTTAAAGAGAAGCTCGAAGAAATCGAGGATAGATCGGGAGTAGATATAGAAGTAAGGGGGCTCGATGTAAAGCTAGAAGGAGAAGCAGTAGACGTACTCAAGGTAAAAAATATACTAAAGGCCCTGATCGAAGGTTTCGTTCTGGCTGATACGTTTAAACTTTTAAATGAGAAAAATCAACTAAAGGTTGTTCGTTTGAAGGACCTAACTTCCTCGGGCATGTCGCTGGACAAAATAAAGGGGCGGGTGATCGGCGAGGGCGGTAGGACAAAAAGATTAATAAAAGAACTTGCCAGTGTTTCAGTATCTGTGCATAAAGACAACGTATCCTTCATAGGCGGGCCGGAGGGCGTTGAAGCTGCCAAAAGAGCGGTACAGATGCTGGTAAATGGAAAGCCCCATGGAAGAGTTTATAGGTATCTGGAACAAAACCAACCAAAGAAAGAAAAGATGATTGGAAATGCCGGGAAAAACAGCTGAAGAAATGGCACTGGATCAGAAAGAAATTTCTGTTGCCGAATTCTTCGAGAAGAATAGACATCTACTGGGTTTCGATAATCCTGCAAAGGCTTTAATAACAGTTGTGAAAGAGGGAGTTGACAATGCGCTGGATGCTTGTGAAGAGGCTGGGAAACTTCCATATCTAGATGTAAATATAGACGAAGTAGGTGACAACAAATATGAAATATCCTTAAAGGACAACGGACCTGGTATTGTAAAGGAACAGATGCCATCTATATTTGGTAAACTTCTTTATGGTTCAAAGTTCCACAGCCGAAAACAAAGCAGGGGCCAACAGGGAATAGGAATATCGGCTTCTGTTCTTTATTCGCAATTAACCACAGGAAAGCCTGCTATAATAACTTCTAGAACCGACATGGGTTCCCAACCAAAGCAGTTTGAACTTAAGATAGATACAGTTAAAAACGAGCCCGAAATACTGGACGAGAGGGAGTTAGAAGACAACTTCCAGCCCGGGACGGAAATAAAAGTGGTTGTTGAGGGAAAATATATTCAAAGATACCACTCAGTAGACGAATATCTAAAACAGACTGCAATAGCCAACCCGTATGCCCGGATAAAGTATTCGAACCCCGAGGGTGAGAGCTACGACTTTGAGAGAGCAGCAGAACATCTACCTCCTGAACCAAAGGAGATAAAACCACATCCTTACGGTGTTGAACTCGGCGTCCTGGCCAGAATGTTGAAAAATACGGACTCGAACAAGGTCCTATCCTTCCTCCAGAATGAGTTTACCAGAATAGGAAGGACTTCAGGTGAAGAAATATGCCGCCTGGCCGAGGTAGATCCTGATAAAACCCCCGCTAAACTTGGTCACAATGAACAGGAAAGGCTCCTGAATGCTATGCAGAAGGTAAAGATACAAAGACCGCCAACAGACTGTTTGTCTCCGATCGGAGCAGATCTTATAAAGAGCGGCCTTGAAAAGGAAATAGATGCCGAGTTTGTGACATCCACATCCAGAGACCCAGAGGTGTACAGAGGCAATCCATTCCAGATAGAGGTGGGGATAGCATATGGCGGAGAACTGGAAGAGATGGAGACGGACAAGGTAAAGGTGATGAGATACGCAAACAAAGTTCCGTTGCTTTATCAGTCTTCTTCGTGTGCTATAACGAAGGCACTGGAAAAGACCGACTGGAAACGTTACGGTCTCGATCAACCTGGAAGCAGTGGAACACCAAAGGGGCCTGCTATAATATTTGTACACCTATGCTCTACATGGGTTCCGTTCACTTCTGAATCCAAAGAATCTATAGCCAGATATCCAAAGATTGTAAAGGAGATAAAACTAGGTATACAAGAATGTGCACGAGGTCTTCAGAGACATTTATCAAAGAAACACAAAGGCAAAAAAGAAAAAAGAAGAAAAAAGATATTCAGCAACTACATGCCCTTGGTGCTTGAAAACGCAGTAGAACTTGCTGAAAATGGACATGAGCTGTCTATAGATCCCATAATGAAAAGGGTAATAGACGAGGAACTTGTGGAAAAGGCCGATGGGGGTGCAGACGATGAGTGACGAAGAAATTTCAAAAAACCTGACTGAAATAGGAGAAACCATAATCCAAAGAGTAAGAAATGATGAAGTTCCCTGGATAGAAGTACCATCTAGAACAACTTCTAACATAGTTTACGACAAAAACGCAGAATGCTATGTACTCGGTGAGAAGAGGACCAAAAGAGACGCGGGAAACATACGCCATGTAAAGAGGCTTGCTCAGATGTTGAAGGTCGCAAGCTTCTGTAAGAAAGAGCTCATGGGGTCCGAGCGACATGTAACAAAGAGAGAACTATACTACATATCCGAATCGTGGGGGGACAAACTAAAATTCAAAACACAGGATAGGAGCGATGACCTTGTAGAAGACATAGAGGCCATGATAGGGAGACCACGTGAAGACCTAAAGATAAATCCAAAGGCAAAAGGTTCGATATATGGTGATATTACATTGAGATTCAAAAATCCAAAGGGAGAAACAATGGAAGTAAACTGTCTCGATTCCGCCGATGGTCAGTCGATTGGACCCAGAACATGTGAAGCAGAGATAGTCGAATGTAATGCAGATAAGGTCTTGGCGATAGAAACCGATGGTATGTACAACCGTCTAATGGAAGAAAACGCACACGAAAAGTTCAATGCTGTGCTGGTCAATCTTGGTGGACAGGCAACTAGAGCTACAAGAAGAATAATCAAACGAATAAACGAAGTCAAGGATCTTCCCGCATACATCTTCACTGACTCAGATCCATGGGGACTTCATATAGCCATGGTCATAATAGCAGGTTCAGCGAAGTCGGCACATATCAACGAGAGACTTGCAACACCAGATGCAAAATGGCTTGGTGTTACTGCATCAGATATAAGGAACTACAAGCTGAGGTCCGATGAACTGAGGGACGTGGACATAAAAAGAATAAACGAACTTAAAGAAGATCCGAGGTATAATGACAGCGATAGGCTTGTAGATGAGTTAAATGTTTGGGAAGAAATAGGAAAGAAGTCGGAACAACAGGCTCTTATGAGATATGGTTTCGAATATGTTGTGGATGAGTATCTTCCTGCTAAGCTCAAAGAACTGAAAGCGCCTGGTTTTTGAATCCAACAACATATATTTAAATTCTAGAAAGTAAACATTTCCAGCGGCCCGGATAGCTCAGTAGGTAGAGCGCATGGCTGTTACGTTTTTCGTGGAAACCATGTTGTCGCAGGTTCGAGTCCTGCTCCGGGCGCCATAATTTTCCTTCACATAGCATCGATTAGCTCTGTTTTCAGTATCCCAGTAAAAATACTTATAAATTTATAGATAGAACCTCGATATGTTACAAATGTCCGATGATTCACATGATGAAGGAGACGAGTATGATGACTATGGACTATTTGAGAGCAAACTAAGTTTCGATGCAATCCAGGAAACAATAGAAATTTATAAGGACCTCCTGGACCTGGATATGGATGTTTATATAGATATCACAACACAGTTCCAAGACGGAACCTTGGCCCACACAAAGTACAAAAAAGGAGATGATCACGGAACGATTGTCTTTGGGAGAAGGGAAATAGAGTTTCTGGGAGATAAATACGGAAGCGAGGATGCTTCCGAGTATCTAAAAGGAGTAATTGCGCATGAAGTATGGCATCTACGCCAATACGAGGAATACAGCCCAAGGAAAATCAAAAGGATGAGGAAGGAGGGCTCGATTGAAATGAATGCACATATGTTTGAGTTTAAACAGTCCAAGCTATCGGACGACAAATGGGATGAGATGACAAAAAGCCTTCTTTCTTTTAAAGAAAAGGAAACCTCGTATACCAGTCAGTAACGTACCTTTTACAGTAGACACCGGTGTATATAACCTTCCCCGAAGCCTGTTCCTAACGTTTTTTGGATCCTGTTATTCGTTTTAAACTATAAAATCTAAAATACCCAAGTTTATAAAAAGCTAGTTGAGAAAATAGTTTTCATGTCCTACGAAAAAGAAAAAAATATTCTTGAAGAAGGCAAAGGGTATAATAAGAAAACTATCAAAGGAGCAACCGTTTATTCCACGGGTTATGGGGCCTTTGTAGATACAGGCAAAAAAATTCTTGCAGTTCCAAACGGCAGAATATCAAAAGATAAAAAGGGTAAATTCATAGATGTCACCAACGTAGAAAAGGCTCCAGTAGCAGGAATGCCCATGGGCTCAGACAAGGAAGAGCTAGATGCTGGATATCTTGGGATGTCATGGGGCCCTTCCAAGGGATTGATCGAAAGCGAAGACTCGAAGAAATTGGACTATGGAGAAGTTGAAGAGATTGCCAATTCTCTTGGATGGGAAGAAGAAGACATAAAGGAAATTGAAAAGATTGCTGGCAACAGAGCCTACGTGAAAAAGTTGGAAGAAAAAGATCTAAGTTTAGAGGATATTGTAAACGAATAGTTATGAGTCATCAGATAAAATATCCTTCTCCTTTGTTTTATTTACATATGGAGTGTGGTATCCGGCCACGGCATCTGTTGAATGGCATGCTGGTTCCAGGATATAAAAATCAAACAGGCTGTATCTGGTATTCATCTCTTAGCTCCATCTGTGGGTCTCCTCTATAAGTAGTAACAAGGCCCTCGACTCTCACTGTACTGTTTTCAAATCTATCCAAACTCCGTGAGAACCTATCCTTGTAATCCTCCCACACTATAGCCGAAAAACAGTTATCAGGATATTCTCCTTCGAAGTTGAGGTAGATTATACCTTCTCCGCGGTTAACTTCTTCTATTTTCCCCTCAACCACCATTATCTCTGATACATAATCAGATGATTCGCATGCATAAATGGAATCATCAGGGTCGTTTATACTGTTCTTCCACAGACAACCCTTGTTTCTATCAATGGCCTTTCTTTCGGACTCCACCAACTCCTCAATATACCTCTCATCGGTATCAAAGTAGTAAGTATACGCAAGTCCCCGGGAAACCATTTCATCGCTAATATGAAGGCCGTCTTTGAAGATGTAGGCTAGCTTTCTGCCATAGACATCATCTCCAAGAACCTCAAGAACTACCTCTCGGTCCATGATCTTTTTCTCGAGCCAAACCGTAGCCTCCTGAGAACACTCCTCACCTACCTCAGTTGCGTCTATCCCCATAAGTCTCACTCTTTCGCCGCTTCCTAATACCACTGTATCTCCATCAATTATCTCAGTAACGTTGGCGCTGATCTCGACTAAATCGTCTTCCGTCGGATCAGAAGAAATATAAAATAGGAGGAAACCTGCTACAATGATTATCAAAAAAGCTTTCCGCTTTTCCATGATTAAAACCCAATATTCATGCAAAGAACTTAAGGGCGCTGACTACAACTATAACAGAAGCACAAAGAATTATTACCTGGTGGGGTGTGAGTTTGATCTTCTCTGGTGACTCGTCGAAGTAACGCGTAAGTCCTGCAGACCCCGAAGGCATAGCGTTCTGCTCTTTTTTCGCCATGATATCCATCTCAATCTTATCCTGTAAACCTTATAAATCTGATGTCGCGAGAAAGTTTTTTATATCTAAAAGAGCTATTTCAAAGCGCTATTGTTACGGGAGGGTAGCTCAGTCCGGGAGAGCGCCAGACTGAAGACCTTAGTATATTAACAAAGGGCTCTGAAATCTGGTTGTCGGGGGTTCAAATCCCTCCCCTCCCACCATAGTCCTAATAAAGCTTATTAGTGTTAACGCCTTATTATAATGTACAATGCAAATCCCAGTACTAGGTCTTGGTGATTTAAATCAGGAAGTTATCAGAAGACTTGGAAGTATGTTGAACAGCGACTTCAAAAAAATAAGGATATATACAGGGGGCATTTCAAAATTCCCAGAAAATAGTTTCAACAATCTCCGAGACCAATACATGGCTGAAAGAATACTTGATGGCTTCCGAGAAGATGGTATACAGATCATAGTGACGGATAAAGATATCTACAGCAAGGGGAAAACCTATGTTTTCGGAGAGTCGGAATACAGGGGGCCAGCAGTTGTTAGCACAAAAAGACTCAATCCAATTTTCTACAATAAAGACAACGACAATGATCTCATGCTCAGGAGACTAAAGAAGGAATCCGTACATCATCTCGGCCGATGCTTTGGCATGGAAAACTGCAACAATCCAGGCTGTGTAATGCAAAGACCCAGTTCTACTGTTGATCTCGACGAGAAAAACGATGGATTCTGTGAAGAATGTCAGATAACGATTTCAACGAAGGGCCTTCCACTAAAGTAAGATTTAAAAGTGAGAGTCTACCTTTTGTTTGAGGTTCTGGTGGAAATATGCATAAGGCTGATATAGAAAACGGGGAGATAACTGTAGATGAAGATCCCGAAGAGGTCTTCAAAATCGGAGGATATGGAAAACTTGACTCGGAAAAACTGGTTTTGGAGCCCATTGAAGCAATGAGTCTCCTCCAAAGAGAAAAAATAGAAATATTTGAAGACGGAAAAAAGCTAACTGAAGAAGAGTTTTACAGGAAATCCTGTAAGATGACCGAAGGTTTCCACGAAAAGTTTCTAGTCTACAACGACATGAGAAAAAGAGGTTTTGTCGTAAGACCTGGTTATTCGTTCCCTTGTGACCTAAGGGTTTACGAAAGAGGGGTCTCCTTCGAAAAGGACGAAAAGAAGCTGAAACACGTCAAATGGTTAGTTGATGTAGTAAGAACAGATTCGAACTTCTCGATAAGACAGAAAGTAAAAAAACTCGAAACTGCTGGAAATATAAGATCTAAGCTGGCACTTGGAATAGTAGATGAAGAAGGAGACGCCACATACTATGAGATAGATGAAGAAATTAGACTGAATGAAGAAAACTCGATGGAGTTCGAAGGTGACAAGGCCACAGGATTTCTCGAGGGGAACACTGTAACTGTCTGGGAAGATTACGAAAACCTATATGAGCCAAGTTATTTCGGAAAGAAGAGGAAGAACAGGATCGAGCTTAATCTGATGGAAGCTCTATTTTTAGTTAAGGAGAACAGACTGACGATAAAAAAAGACGGGGAAGAAATTAACAAGGAGAAGGTTGAAGAAATAGCAAGGGAAAAGGATATAGAGTTTAAAAACAAATATAAAGTATACGAGGATCTCCGGGAGAAAGGGTTCCTCGTAAAATGTGGGTTCAAATTTGGCACACATTTCAGGGTATACGATCGCGGCGTGGAGCTGAAGAAAGGGCAGAAAAGTCCGGATGAACATACAAAATGGGTGGTTCATGCAGTACCCGAAGATTTGACATGGTCCTATCCGGAACTCTCCCGTTTCGTGAGACTAGCTTTAAATATTAGAAGTAAGCCTACATTAGGCATTGTAGACGAAACAAAGAAATACTACAGGATAAGGAGGATAAAACCATGAAAGTCGATGATATGAAGGTAAAGGATGTGGTAGATGAAGACTACTTCTCGGTTTCCCCCGAGGACAGTCTAAAGGAAGTTCTAAATGAAATAAGAAAGAAAAATCTGTTCGCGGTGCCTGTTATAAAAAACGGGGATTTGGAAGGAATGATAACATGGAGAAAGATTATAGAGAAATCCTCACCACCAAAAACAAAGGTGAAAAAACTAATAAGCCATCCACCGAAGATTGACTCGGAAATGAGTATCGTGGAACTAGCAGAAAAAATGCTAGAGACGGGTTCCAGAGCAGTTCCTGTATATGAAAACGGAGATTTTTTAGGAACTATGACACAGAAAGATATAATAAAAGCCGCGTCGAAGGACGGGCGGTTCTCAGAAAAAAGTATTGAGGATATATCAACAGAACTCACGACAATAGATGAAACAGAAACGATAGGAAAGGCAAAGGCTGTGATGAGAAAAAACAGGATTGCAAGGCTACCTGTTGTAGACAAGGAGGGCAAGCTTGTTGGTTCTGTAGACCTCTCGGGTCTTGTGAAAACCTTTCATCCTGAAAAGGCAATGAAGTTGGGTGAGAAAAGGGGCGATTCGATTCCTGAAAGGGATTCACCCGTAACAAGCATAATGAACAAAAACCCATTGACGGTTCCATATGAAACTGATATAAGAGAAGTTGCAAGGAAGATCTCGGCTGGAGATGAACTATATGCAATAGCAGTTGATGAGAAAAAACCCATATGCATTGTTACACCAAAGGATATAGTCGAGTTTGTTGCTTCCATCAAACAGGAAGAAGGCGCTTACATACAAGTAGCAGGAATAAAAGATTTCGATTCCTTCATCAAAGATAAGATACTGGATGCATCAGAAAGAAAAGTGGAAAAGGCGGCGAGAATGTTCAAGGACGTTGAAAGACTTATACTACATATAAAATCACAGAACACCGAGGGCAAGCAGGTACAGTACTCCACAAGAGCAAGAATGTTTACTTCAGATGGCCTCTTCACTTCAAGACAAGACTGGAAATGGGATCTGCTTGAATCGGTACATGGATGCTTGGACAAACTTGATAAACAGATGACAAAACATCACGAAAAAAAGATTGAAAGATACAGAGGAAATAAATAGAGACCTTCACTATATCTATTTGTTGGCTTCACTGAATTCAACCTGTCCTTCTATCAACTCCACAAGAACCTCGTTTAGATCATCTATGCAAACCCTTATCTGATCGGTACTGTCCCTATCCCTTATAGTCACTGTATCATCTTCAAGCGTATCATAGTCTACTGTTATACAGTAGGGAACTCCTATCTCATCTGCCCTAGCATATCTCTTGCCTATAGACCCGCGATCCTCATACTCTACGTGAATATCCTCCTTGAGCCTTTCGAATATCTCTCTGGCTTTTGTGTCCAAACCATCCTTTGTCATTAAAGGAAATATCCGACACTTGACAGGTGCAATCTTCGGATGAAGTTTAAGATATGTCCTGTTTTCTTCCTCGGTATACGAGTCCATGATAAACACAAGAAGGCTTCTTTCTATTCCCTGTGAGGGTTCAGAAACCACATGGGGGACTATTCTTTCTTCCATCTCTTGATCGTAGACCCCGAGCTTCTCACCGGATGACTCTATATGTCTTCTGAGGTCGAAGTCGCCCCTGTCCGCGTTTCCGTATACCTCCTTCCATCCAAATGGAAATCGGTAATCTATATCAAAACATGATCTAGCGTAATGTGCCATTTCGTCTTCCCTGTGTTCCCTCAAACGAAGGTTGTTTTCATCGACCCCCAGATCGACAAACCAACGGTAATGTTGATAAAGCCAGTATGCAAGCCATTCTGTCTCCATAAAACCACTATCGATCGCCTGGCCAATAGTTATCTTTTTGTGTTCTTTGTCTTCCTTCTGGTCTTCTGCAGTTAGAATATTCACTTCATATTCCCGTATATCATCGGTCATATATGGGCAGTTGTCTCTTTTGTCGGGATGGGTGAAATACTCTATTTCCATCTGACCAAACTCCCTTGTTCTGAAAACAAAGTTTCTCGGTGAAACTTCGTTTCGGAAAGCCTTTCCCATCTGGGCTATACCAAAGGGAAGCTTCTGTCTGGATGTTTCCATGGCTAATTTGAAGTTGGTAAATATCAACTGGGCTGTCTCTGGTCTCAGGTAAGCTTTGCTGTTATCGGATTTAACAGGACCTATGTTTGTCTCGAACATAAGATTGAAGTCCTTGACATCAGTAAAATTTCCACCGCACCGGGGACATTTCAAGCCCTCGTTGGAAATAAGTTCATTGAGCTTATCAACGGACTTGCCTTCTGTGCTGACGTCAAGCTCATCCTCTATTAGATGATCTGCGCGGAATCTTTTCTTGCATTTTTTACAGTCCATAAGAGGATCGGAGAACGATTCTAGGTGTCCTGATGCCTTCCATACATCTGGATTTGTTATTATGGAACCATCTATTCCAATAACATCTTCCCTATTCTCAACAAACTCTTTCCACCAAAGGTCTGTCATGTTTCTCTTCATCTGGACTCCGACGGGACCGTAGTCCCAAAAACCAGAAAGCCCACTGTATATCTCAGAGTTCGGAAATATTATCCCCGTTCTCTTGCAGAACGACGTTATCTTATCTAAATCCATTGTAATCTCACAACACTCTTTATTACTTGGGATTTAAATTTAAAAGTAAACAAAGTTCTTATAACGCCTATGAAAATAGATATGCATACCCATACGGAATTCTCAAGGGATTCATCGATGAAAGTCGATGAGCTCATAGAAAGAGCAAAGGCAAGATGTTTAGATGGTATTGCTGTCACAGACCACAATACGATGGATGCCGTAGACAAAATAAAAAAGCTAAGGCCTGATATTAATATAATACCGGGAATGGAGATAACCACAGATAGGGGGGAAATTCTTGGCCTTTTCCTAACTGATGAAATAACAAACACAGACCCGAAAAAGGTAGTAGAAGAAATAAGAGCCCAGGGAGGGATAGCTGTGGTACCTCACCCATTTGACCCGTTTCGTTCCTTTGACGGCTGGAAAAAAATAGACGTTGATGGTATTGAAGTTTTTAACAGCAGAAACCTCACTTCTGGAATGAACAAAAAGGCCATGGAACATGCTGAAAAAAACCAAATGATAAAGACCGCAGGAAGCGATGCACATAGCCCATGGGAAGTGGGTAAAGCCTATGTGGAAGCAGATGCCAAAAACATAGAAGAGTTCAAAGAAAGGTTAATTAACGGCGAAGTAGAAATAAGAGGACAGAGGGGTAGCTTCATGTCATATGTATATGGAAATATAGAGAAGCTAAAGAAAAGTCTTAAAAAATGATTTTTATGGAGAAACCAGACAAGGGTGTTCTAAAGTTTATTGGCCTTTTTATCGTGGGTATAGTCATATTTCTCTCCGTTTTTAGTTTTGTTGGATTTGACGAGATAATAGCCGCACTGTCACAGATATACCTTCCATATTACGCAATCGTAGTTCTTCTCATAATAACAAATATATTTACATGGTCGTATAGGTGGAACCTTTTCATAAAAATAAACTATCCCGACGTTTCTGCGTGGGACACATTCAAAAACACCTTGGTTGGGATGGCCATGAACAACCTTACCCCCATCTTTAAGATGGGCGGGGAGGCTGCCAGGGTTTATCTCCTAAAAGTAAGGCACGGAATAGAGGGCAGGAAGGGACTTGCAACTGTTACCTCTGATCTGACCACAGAGTTCATAGTTGACTTTATTCTTGTTATAGTTTCAGTGGTCTTTCTCATGGTATTCTTAAGTCCGCCCATATGGTTATATGGTATACTTTTTGGATTCGTTGTGATGTCGTCACTGATAGTTTTCAGTATATTCGGCTTATACACAGGTAAGAAGATAATATCAAAGATGATATCTTGGTGCTGCAGGAGGATAGATAGGTTTGATGTTGAAATAGTCCTCAGTAAATACAGTTCTTTCCAGAAGACATTTAGAGAAACAATGGAGAACAAAAGAATCTTCATAAGTACTGCATCACTGACAATTCTAAGAAAATTTATAACAATTTCTAAGTACTACATACTTTTCGCAGCGTTTGGTTACGCAATAAGCCCTGTAAACATAGTTATAGCAATAGGAGTCGGGTATATGCTCATGATAATACCGTCAACACCCGGCAGTTTAGGTATTTTCGAAGGTGGAATGGTTTCGATATTTGTAATACTCGGTGTTCCTGCGGGCATAGCTGCGGCTGTTGTATTTCTTGACAGACTTATTTGGTTCTGGGGCACAACAAGCGCCGGGGGCCTTCTTGGTACATACTACGGTCTAAGTCTAGTAGGGAGCAGGGTGATTGAAGCATACACAGAGGCAGACATAGAACTGGGTAAAGGTATTTAACACAGAAATGTGCAAACTTAGGTAAAATGTACAAGCTAACAGACGAAGGTAAAAAATATCTAGAAGAAGGACTTCCTGAAAAGAGGCTTTTGGATATTTTAAAGAAAGGAGAAGTTTCTGTCGAGGAAATAAACAGAGAGCTCGAGGAATCCTCTATAGCAATAAGCTGGGCACTGAAAAAGGGATGGATAGAAATAGAAAATGGCACGGTGAAACTAAAGAAGGCTCCAAAAAACATTGCTTTACAAAAATCGCTCAAAAAGGTAGCCTCAGAAGAAAAGATAAGTGAAGAACTGAAAATGGATCTAATCGAAAGAACCCTCATCGAAGAAGTTCGTGAGGACATTGTAAAACAGGCACAAAGGCAGCTAGAACAGGGCAAAATATCAAATCTCACACCCCAGTTAATAAAATCGGGTTTATGGCGGGAAGCAGATTTCAAGGAATATGACCCAACCAAAACAGGAAAAAAAGAATCACCTGGTAGAAAACACCTTCTATCGTATTATACCCAGGAAGTAAGAAGGGTCTTTCTTGATATGGGATTTGAAGAGATGAAAGGTTCTTTCGTATAATCAAGCTTCTGGAACATGGACGCACTGTTCATACCACAAGACCACCCCGCAAGGGATATGCAAGATACGTTCTATATAAAAAATCCAGAGAAAACAGATCTCCCAGACAAAAATTTGGTTGAGGCGGTTAAGGATATGCATGAAAAGGGATGTGACAAAGGTAAGGGATGGGGCTACGAATGGAGAGAAGATGTGGCGAGAAAACCCGTTCTTAGAACACATACAACAGCTGTCAGTGCACGGAAACTAAGTGAAATAGAACCTCCTG
Source organism: Candidatus Aenigmatarchaeota archaeon (assembly GCA_003553905.1). Taxonomy (GTDB): domain Archaea; phylum Aenigmatarchaeota; class Aenigmatarchaeia; order PWEA01; family PWEA01; genus PWEA01. The sequence goes on along the minus strand of PWEA01000020.1, from coordinate 3,025 downwards.
CCAAACTGTTTTCCGTCGACAAAGTATTTCGTAACGAAACACTCGATTACAGCCACCTTCCAGAGTTTATGCAAGTAGAGGGTATAGTCGTTGACGAAAATGTATCATTCCCTGATCTTCTGGGATATCTAAAAGAGTTTTATATGAAGATGGGATTCGAAAAAATAAGGTTTAGGCCAGGCTACTTCCCCTATACAGAGATGTCTGTAGAACCAGAGGTATATTTTGAAGAGAAGGACGAATGGCTTGAGATGGGCGGAGCCGGAATATTCAGACCAGAGGTAACCGAACCCCTTGGTATTGATGTTCCTGTCCTGGCGTGGGGTCTTGGTTTAGAAAGATTACCACTACTTCAAAGAGATTTCAAAGATATCAGAAACTTTTACTATAAAAACAATCTTAAGATGTTAAAAGAGGCAAAGATATAATGGCTGTTGTCAGTTTCGATGTCAAAGAACTAGAGGATCTCACAGGAAAAAAGCTAAGCTCCGATTTACTGGAAAACAAAATACCCATGATGGGCTGTGAGTTTGAGGGTCTTGAAAACGGTAATGTCGACTACGAAATATTCCCAAATAGGCCGGATCTACTTTCGGTTGAAGGATTTGCAAGAGCCTTGCGTTATTTCCTCGGGTTAGACGAAGGTGTTGAAACATATAAAACCACGAAAAGTGGACAAAGTCTCGAGATAGATAAAACCGTAGATCCTGTACGTCCTTGTATATCTGCTGCAATAGTAAAAAACATGAGTATGGACGATTCCGTGTTAAAGTCCCTCATGCAGGTCCAGGAGAAAATTCATAAAACCTTCGGCAGAGAAAGAAGGAAGATTGCAATAGGAATACACGACTTCGACTGTATAGAAGGACCGTTCACATACAAAGCCGTTGATCCAAAAAAGGTGGAGTTTATCCCCCTCCAGTCGACGGAACGGATGGATCTAAGGGAAATAGGTCGAAAACATCCAAAGGGAAAGTACACTGAAATATTAAAAAACCATGATAAATGGCCTGTGATAGTTGACAAAAACGATGAAGTTCTCAGTTTCCCGCCTGTTATAAACGGAAAGCTTACGGAAGTAACGGAAGATACAGAAAATATTTTCATAGATGTGACCGGAACAGACCAAAGGTCAGTGGACCATGCCCTCAGTATAATATCAACCCTTTTCTGGGAAAGAAACGGATCGATTGAGACTGTAACAGTTAATGGAAAAGAAAAACCCGATCTAGATCCGGAAGAGATGGCGGTGGATATAAACTATGTAAATAAGCTATTAGATCTAGAGCTTTCTGAGAAAGAATTCGCAGAGCTCATAAGAGGTATGGGATTTGGGTATTCGGACGGAAAAGTAAGAATACCTCCATACAGAACAGATATAATGCACCCGATGGATATTGTTGAAGATGTAGGTATAAGTTATGGTTACAGCAATTTTGAGGTTAGAATACCCGACGTTCCGGGTGTAGGAAAACAGCAGAAAGTAGAAGAGTTTTCTGAAAAGGTAAAGGAACTCATAATAGGATTTGGATTCCAAGAAGTCAAAACAACTGTTCTCACGAACTACGAAAAACAGTTCCTCAAGATGGAAAGAGAAAGGGAAGAGGTTACAGAAATGGAAAATCCTCTGTCTGGAGACTATAAAATATGTAGAAAGTATCTTTTGCCTGGGTTAATGGAGGTTATTAGGCAAAACCAACATAGATCATATCCACAAAAAGTATTCGAAATAGGAGATATTGTAAAAATAGACAAAGATAAAGATGTCGGCACAGAAAACCGAAGAAAACTCGGTGCTTTGATTAGCAATGATAATGTAAACTATTCTAATCTTGCTTCCGTTGTATCGTCTCTCATGGATATACTTGGAAAGAAACCAAAGATAAAAAGGCATAAGAGTGGGACATACCTTGAAAACAGGGCCGGAAAGTTTGTCCTTGGTGACAAGGAAATAGGAACAGTCGGTGAAATACACCCAAAGGTTCTGGAAAACTGGGGTATAGAAAAACCCGTTGTCGCATTTGAATTGGATCTAGATCTTATCAGAAAAAACAAAAGCTAACAGAACTATACTCCGAAAAATTCAGATAGTCTTCTAAGAAGTCCCTTTCTACCGTAGTCTACATCTATCTCTTCGGCTACTACTCTCGATGCAATTTCTCTAAGTTCCTGGCTTGCTGGAGAATGTGGATCGTGGTGAACTACTGGCTTTTTCATTGCAACTGATTCGGGAACCTTTCTATCGTAAGGTATATTACCAAGAATAGGAATCCCATCTAGCATATCACTGACCTCCCTTTCATTTAGTTCCTGTTTTGAACCTGTATGTGAGTTTATCACAGCACCTATTACATCCACCCCAAAATCTTCTGCGAGGTTCTTTGTCTTAAGCACATCCGTAAGTGAAGGTAGATTTGGATGTGTAACAAGAAGAAGCTCGTCTGAAGCCTCAAGGGTTGATATAGTTTCCTGGCCAAGTCCTGCAGAGGTATCAAGCAAAACCATATCCGTCTGATCAAGGAGCTCATCTATCGCGAATGGAAGGTATCTTGAATCGGTCCCTTCCATATCGTCTATACCTATTCCAGATGGAACTACCTTTATTCCAGATGGATGTACATACATAGCCTCTGGCATTAGTGCATTATCCTTTAGCACATCATGAAGGGTTACAGGATAAAGTGGTATTCCTAGATGCATTGACAAATTAGGAGTTGTAAGGTTTCCATCGACCAATGTAACATTCTTACCTGCCTCTGTCAGAATAGCACCGAGGTTCGACACCACTGTCGTCTTTCCCACGCCCCCCTTACCGGACGCTACAGATAACACCCTAGACATCTTGCAACACTATTTGATTTACATCCTTAAAAATTTAAAGGTTTTGTATTGATACCATATTTTAGCGGACGCGGAGGGATTTGAACCCTCGACTCCTGGCTTAGAAGGCCAGTGCTCTGTCCAGACTGAGCTACGCGCCCATAGGACTAAAGTTGTGGCTGGATGACTTATATCTTTTACCTTT
>PWEA01000015.1 GCA_003553905.1 Candidatus Aenigmatarchaeota archaeon | reverse complement strand
TTGCTCCCCTTCTTTCAACGTCCTCACCCCAGTCTGCGGTGAGGTCGGTGAAGAATCCTGAGGTTATGGCTGCTATAGCAACGACAAATGCTATTAGAACTACGGCAGCAACCAGTGGAGAAATACCCTTGCTCTTCATAACCTTAGTTTTGGAGTTTTGGTTTATAAATCTTTCAGCCGGGCACTAGAATCTGAGTTCCACTATATCACAGTCTTTCAGTAGATGATCCCCACCTACTCTTTGACCAGGGAACCTGGCACTTTCACCCCAGACCTTGGCATAGTCCAAGCTACCCGGAAAATCCTTGTCAAGTGAGTCTATAACATCCTCTACGGTACAGCCTTCCTCTGTAATCAAAGGCTCATCCATGTCGGGATCCTTTCCCCTCTTCTTCATGTAAATTCTCATCAGTCCTAGCTCGTCCCATATCCTCTCCTTCAGTTCTTCAAGCTTTTCCTCCTTTTCAGCGGAAATGAAAAGCCATTCAGAAAACTCTTCCCCGACACCGTTCTTTGTTTCTCTATCGATTTCATCTGTTTTATTTACGCAAACAACTCCCGGTATATATACCCTGTTGTCCATGATTCCATCCAAGAGATCCTCGACTTCTATATCCTCCCTTATTATAACCTTACAGTTAACGAAGCCGTTCTCCGTCAGAACCTGTTCGATCGTCTCCTTACTTAGGCTGAGCTCACCGGGTGCGGATATCTCTATTCCACCCTCGCCTCTCTCCATTATATCCATATTTGGAGGCCTACTGTTCAGTCTAACTCCTGCACCGTAAAGCTCTTCCTTTATACCCTCTACCATATCCAGTCTCTTCTCGTCGACCATGAGGATAATCATATCGGAGTTCCTTACAACAGACAGTACCTGTTTGCCTCCCCCCTTTCCCTCTGCTGCTCCTTCGACTAGTCCGGGAACATCGAGTATCTGTATGTTTGCCCCGTTGTAGCTCATCATCCCCGGAACAACCTCAAGGGTTGTGAACTCGTACGAAGCAACCTCCGACTCTGCATTTGTCAGCTTGTTAAGAAGTGTTGACTTACCAACAGACGGCGGTCCGACCAAAGAGACGGTTGCATCTCCTCTCTGTTTTATAGCATACCCTTGTCCCGATGCCTGGCTCTCCTTTTTCTTCTGTTCACTTTCTCTCTTCAGCCGTGCTATCTTAGCCTTGAGACGACCGCGCTCTGTCTCCGTTGACTTGTTAACAGGAGTTTCTCTTAGCTTTTCCTTGGTCTTCTCTATATCATCCTCAACAGACATGGTTAAAGTTTCAAAGGAAAGGGTTATAAAATTTCGGAGGTGAAAAACATCCATGGAGATAAACCGGATAAGATGTAAATCCATCCTATCAAAAACAGGACTATATGGCGTGGACTACTCCGCGAATCCATATATAGGATGTAGCCACTCATGTGCATACTGCTACGCCGTTTTTATGAAGAAGTTCACGGGCCACGAAGATGAATGGGGTAGCTTTGTAGACGTAAAGATGAACGCACCCGAACTGCTCAAAGAGGAGGTCAAGAAAAAGAAATGTGGTTCGGTGCTTTTGTCGTCGGTTACGGATCCATACCAACCGGCAGAGAAGGACTATAAAATATCCAGAGAACTTTTGGATATACTTGAAAAAAACGGCTTCTCTGTTTCTGTGCTCACAAAAAACAGTCTCGTTCTGCGGGATCTGGATATCTTGAAGAAGTTCGACCACGGAAAGCTTTCTGTAGGTTTTACAGTGAACTCCGTGGATGAAAGAGACACAAGGATATGGGAACCAGGAGCATCTTCCTTTGAAGAGAGGCTAGAAGCCCTCGAAAAACTACACTCAGAAAATATACCTACCTATCTACATGTAGGCCCATGGCTCGAAGGGATAACAAACTTGAAGCAGATACTGGACAGAACAGAGGACATAATTCAGGAATTCCAGGTAGAAAACATGAATACCACGAGAAAGGACGAAATACTGGATACAGTAAGAAAAAACTATCCGGACCTTGAACAAAGATACCGAAAAACTGTTTCCGATCCAAAGAAACACAACCAAAGGCTCAAAAAAGAAGTAGAAGATCTGAGGAAGAGGTCCAGGGTCCCGATAAAGGTATATATAGACTGAAGCAACCCGTGGGTCCCTGTCACACACTTTTGAAGACTATTTCATCTGCTTCAAAAAACTTTTTGGTGAACTCCACGGCGGACTCAACATCAAACTCCTTGCAGGTGTATATATCAGAGCTAAAGAAAGGCGACGGCTTGTTCCACGAGTAGAAATGACAGCCCGAGGCTTCCCAATGTACCCAACCGGCCCATCCGAACTTATCGGAACAGTGCACGACAGGCTCAACCAAAACCGACATCTCCAGTAGATCGGAAAGTTTTTTGAGATATTCCTTGATCTCGTCGCCTGTTATATTATGGCTGCACTTGCCCTCTACGATCAATCGCTGACGAAATATCTCCGGAGAAAGGTCTTTCATGTTTTTAGTTTTGATGGAGGATATAAAAATTTTGACGATAAAAAATTTTAATAAGAAAATGTAAGGGTCAATGGATGACCATGCGGAGGAAAAAAATTATAATAATGGGAGCTGCGGGTCGGGACTTCCATGACTTCAATGTTTTCTTCCGTGGGAACGAAAGTTACGATGTCGTAGCGTTCACACACACATCGTCACAGAACATAGGTGAAATAGGAAAGGGGAGTACAAGGATATATCCAGCGGAACTTGCCGGTGACCTGTATCCCGATGGAATACCTATAATAGATGAAAAAAATCTTGAAGACAAAATAAGAGAAAGGGAGGTCGACGAGGTAGTATTCTCATACTCGGATGTGTCACATGAAGACGTCATGCACAAAGCCTCCCGGGTACTCTCAGAAGGCGCTAGCTTCAGGTTGATAGGCCCCAATGAGATTATGCTAGAATCTGATAAACCCGTGATAGCTGTAGATGCAGTGAGAACAGGCTGCGGTAAGTCACAGGTATCGGGGAAGCTCGCCGAGTTCCTGAAAAACGAACATAAAGAGGTTGTTATCGTAAGAGAACCTATGCCATACGGCGATCTAAGTAAGCAGGTTGTACAGAGGTTTGAAAGATTGGAGGACCTGGACAAGGAGAAAACAACGATAGAAGAAAGAGAAGAATATGAACAACACATAGAAAAAGGGAACGTAGTATATGCCGGAGTCGACTACGAAAAAATATTAAAAAAGGCCGAAGAAGAGGCCGATATCATAATATGGGAAGGTGGTAACAACGAGCTTCCATTCTTCAAACCCGACATACACTTCGTAGTAGCCGATGCGTTGAGGCCAGGCCACGAAACAAGGTTCCACCCGGGTGAAACAAATCTGAGGCTCGCAGACTACGTTATAATAAACAAAGAAAACAGCGCAGACGTTGAAGAAGTGGAAGAGGTTTTGGACAATATCAGAAGGCTTAATCCCGATTCTCACGTCATACACGCAGACTCTGTTGTGGAGCTGAATAAAGAGGAAGAGGTGGAAGGCAAGGAGGTCGTTGTGGTTGAAGATGGTCCAACATTAACCCATGGCGGAGCTTCATATGGGGCCGGTTTCATAGCAGCAAGAAAGTACAGTGCCTCGAAAATAGTAGATCCAAAAGAAAACGCCGTGGGTTCCATACGTAAAATATTTGAAAAATATGACAAGATAGGAAAGGTAGTTCCTGCGATGGGATACAGTGAGAACCAGATAAAAGAACTCGAAAAGACTATAAAAAACTGTAGTTGTGATGCCGTTATAGCAGGCACACCATTCGATCTCTCGAGATTGATAGACGTAGATGTTCCAGTCGTAAGAGCAAACTACAGGATTGCAGAGAAGGATAGTGGACTGGAAATGGCATGCAGAGAGCATTCGGAACTACTGGGATTATAGACAAAAGACTTATATAAGAAACTGGATGATTATGTAAGGGGGTTGAAGATGTTTAAAGCAAAGTTATCTGATCCATCGTTACTTAAGAACTCTGTAGACACTATATCAGAGCTTATACACGAGGGTCTGTTTAAGATCAGCTCCGAGTCCCTTCACATGAGAGCTGCGGACAGAGCCACTGTTGCTGTTGTTGACTTTGAGCTAAAGAAAGGTGCCTTCGAAGAGTTCGAATGCGATGAGGAAACCGAGATAGGTGTAAATCTAGAAAGGCTTCTTGATATACTAAAAAGAGCAAAAAAGGACGATGATCTTACAATGGAGCTTTCCGATGACGAATCCAGACTAAAGCTTTCTATAGGAGATGGGACAAAGAGAGATTTTGAGATGCCCTTGCTTTCGTTGTCGGGGGGACAGGTTCCTGAAACAAAGCAGCTTGAGTTCACTTCGGAAATAGAGTTGAAGAGCGACGTGCTTACAAAGGGAATAGCGGATGCCGAGATTGTGGCTGATTCTGTTCTTTTCAAAGCAGAGGACGGAAGACTCAGTCTCATCGCAGAAAGTGACTCGGGAAGCGTCGAGGCCAAAACCGAGCAGGACTCAGAAGAACTAATGGAGATGGAGGTCGTCGAAGACACAAAAAGCAGATATCCACTTGAGTATCTGAAAAAAATGCTAAAGGCCTCAAAGATATCTGACGTTGCTTCGCTGAAGTTTGGGAATGACTATCCGATGGAGCTTACCTTTGAAGAACCGGAACGGATAAAAATATCCTTTGTTCTTGCTCCCCGTGTAGAAGATTAGAAGCCAGAAAAATACTAACCTCGGGGTAGTTAAAATGAACAGAAACGAAATTATAGACTACTACAAGAAAAAGGAAGTCGTTGAATCTCTTCTGTTGACATCTAAAAACAGGGAGATAGGTGGGACGTTGTCAAGTGGTGGATACACTTCTAGACCAAATGTAATTCAGTACAGCAGCGACCTTGAGTCAATGATCAGAAAAGGCTGTGTTGCCTTCCATGGTTCTGTCGAAAGATGGAAAAACCCAATGAAACTAGATACTAAAATGAGAAAGGAGGATATGGATAGACTCAGGAAGGGTTGGGATCTGATACTCGACATAGATTCGGCACTGGGACTCGAAGCAGCCAAGATGGCCCTTTTGAGAATACTCGAAGTTCTAAGAAGCTACGGGATAGGTAACTACGGAATAAAATTTTCTGGTAGAAGAGGATTCCATATTGTTGTGCCGTGGGAAACATTTCCCGATAGAGTAGACTTCGAGAAGACAAGCAGACAGTTTCCTAAGATACCACAGGCAATAGCGGCGTTTATAAGAAAAAAGATAAAGTCAAATCTTCTCCAGGACCTCATTGAACTAAAGGGATCATTTCACAAACTATCGGAACATCTGGAAGATCATATCGATAGAATGTCACCGTTTGCTTTCGTAGATGTGGAAAAGGACTGGGGTAAAAGACATCTTTTCAGACTTCCGTACTCGTTACACGACAGTACTTGGCTGGTTTCATATCCGTTGAAAGAAGAGGAGGGGGAAGGGTTCAAGATGGAAGACGCAAAACCCGAAAACGTTGAATTTGGAAGGAAATTCATAAACGATGTAAATAACGATAGCGCAAGCGACTTGGTCATAGACGCGATGAACTGGATGAGTAAGAAGAAAAAGAAAGTCGATGAACAGGAGGAAGAGGTCAAGGAGATAAAACCAGACGATCCCATTCCAGAAAAAAGATTTCCACCCTGTATAAAGCACATACTCGAAGGCCTTTCGGACGGACGAAAAAGAAGTGTGTTTATACTAATAACATTTCTAAGACGGATGGGCTGGGACTGGGATATGGTCAGTGAAAGGCTCGATAAGTGGAACAACAAAAACAATCCACCGTTGGGAGAAAACTACATAAACACACAGATAAAGTGGTTTAAAAGACAGAACAGAGAACTTGTGTCTCCTTCGTGTGACAATGATCTGTATTACAGATCCTTTGGTGTATGTGACCCGGATGAAAAATGTAAACAAGGCACGGACGAGATTCAGATAAAAAATCCTGTTGTGTATCCGTTCAAAAAGAAATAAGCTATTTAACTTTTGCTCAAAAATGATAAACCATGACAGACGAGGACAGTGCTATAACATTCGAAACGTTCAGGAAGTTTCAGAGAAAGGAAAAGAAGAACGAGAAGCTCCAGGAGCTTCCGGGGGATTTTTTCAAAACATGTGTTGAGTGGATAAACAGAAAACAAAAAAAGTTTGAAGAGACGAGCAACTCAACGCTTCTCAGAGAAATAGAAAACGTAAAGAACATAGTTAGTGATATATTTGAAAGGAGAAGGAAGAAAATACTTCTTCTAGCTCTTCATTCTGTGAGAAGTAAAAAGATATCAAAAAATCTACTACCAGAAGAAAAAGAGTTCTTCGAAAAGATAGTATCAAACCTCAGAGACCTTGAAAAAAACCTTCTCGAAAAGGTCCTCAAAGGTGAAACACCCGAAGACAAAGAAAAGGAGGAAGCGACCAAAAAAGAACCCTGTGATGACGACGAGGAAGAAAAAGGAGAAGAGAAAGAACAAGAAAAAAAGGTGGTCGAAAAAAATGTAAGCTCGTCGCCGATAGGAAAAGATTCACAGAACAAAAAACTTGAAGTCAGCTCACCTGAAAGCCAAAAACTTATAGAAATAACAAACGATGTCGATAAGTTTGTAGCAACAGATGAAAACGAATACGGTCCGTTGGAAGAAGGAGATGTTGTAACGCTACCAAAGGAGGTAGCAAGGCTTCTAGTTGAGAAAGATAAAGCCAAACCATCGGAAATATGACCCCGATGGCTTTCTGCAGACGATGGTTTCATATTTAAAAACATAGGAAAACCATTAAAGGAATATCCCTGAGCTTAAGCGATAGATTTAAAAGTTTCAAAGTTGCACAAAGTTCAGCCAGGAGATCAAAGGGTGAAAATATGAAAATACCTGAAAAACAACGGAAATACTGCCCGAAATGTGACAAGCACACAGAACACAAGGTAAGGAGAGAAAGCCAAGGACCAAGACTCAATCCCTCTGCACATTCCAAGGGCGAAAGGAAAAGCAGAAGAAGAAAGAAGGGATATGGAAACAGTGGAAAGTCTTCAAAACAGGTAAGCGGTGAAAAACCCACTAGAAGGGTTGATCTAAGGTACAAATGCCAGGAATGTGGCAAGGAACAAACAATAGGAAGAGGTTTCCGTGTAAAGAGACTGGAAATAGAAAGGTGATTATTATTAAAAAGAAATCCACAAGCTCAAAGTTCTTGAAGGTTTCCTGTTCAGAATGTGGAAATAAGCAGGTTATATTCAATAGACCTACAACCAAGATAGACTGTGATAACTGTAGCTCGGTCATATGTAAGCCCACAGGCGGAATGGGCAGTGTTCAGTCCAAGATAGAAGAGGTTTTTAGGTGATCCGATGGTAAGGAGGAGGAACGAGTTCCCGACCGAAGGGGAACTTATCATAGGTACAGTCAAAGAAGTAAACCCCAATTCTGTTTTCGTTGTGCTCGACGAGTACGATAAGGAAGGAATGATACACATATCAGAGATTGCTAAGAAATGGGTGCGAGACATAAGGGACTGGGTGACCGTTGGAAAAAAGATAGTCTGTAAGGTTAAAGATGTTAGAAGGGAGAAGGGTCAGATAGATCTGTCCCTCAAAGATGTTTCCGACAGAGGAAGGAACCGGAGGATGCAGGACTGGAAACGTGATGAAAGGGGCGAAGAGTTCCTCAAAGAGCTTGCAGATAGAGATGATATCTCACTTGAAGAGGCCTATGAAAAGATAGGTTTTGATTTACAGGATAACTTTAAGGACATGCTGAAGCCGTTCGAACTGGCTGTTGGAAAGGGAAAAAACGAGCTAACAAAAAGAGGCCTCAAGGAAGAATGGTCACAAAAGATAAAAAATGTCGGAGAAGATAAGATAAAAAGAAAGGAGAAAGAATTGAGCGAACGGTTCACACTCAGGATAAGAGAGTCGGACGGAGTCGAAGTTCTAAAAAAGGTTCTCGGTGAAGTAAAGAAAGAAGAAGGTGTTGAGTTCAAATATATCTCGGCACCGCAGTATGAAATAATAAAAAGAGCCAGGAATCTGAAGGACGCCGAAAAGTCTATAGGAGAATCTATAGGGGCTATAGAAGATAAACTAGAGGGAAATGACTTCGAACTACATAGATCCCATGACTAGTTCTGAAGAAACTATTTTTAGTAAAACTTGTTTCAGTAAATATGTTTTCCTCCACAAAAAAACTTAAATAGAAGGATAACTATCTCTAGTCTGAGTCCCCATATATAGGGGGTATCTAAAAAGACTACACAACATATAGTAGTTACAGGTTGATAGTAAAAGGATGGTTTGATAAAATTAAATGCCCAACATGTTCTTCGGCTACAAAGGTTTTGGAGTCCCGAGAGATCTCTGACTCAACTGCAATAAGAAGAAGGAGAGAATGCAAGGACTGTGAGCATAGGTTCACAACATACGAGAGGCCAGAGTTATCCGTACGGGTGGTAAAAAAGGAAGGTGCAAGGGAAGAGTTCGACCAGGACAAGCTCAAAAGAGGAATAGTTAAAGCATGTGAAAAAAGACCTGTGAGCAATGAAGAAATAGAAGAACTTATAAGAAATGTCGTAAAGAAGATAAGGAGGATGGGTGTGAACGAAATCGACTCAACAAAGATAGGTAACCTTGTGATGGAGGGCCTTAAGGAGCTGGACAAGGTAGCATACATCCGATTTGCTTCCGTATACAAATCATTCGACCTCGAAACCCTAGAAAAAGAAATAAAAACAATCAAAAGGTGATTCAATGACTTTTCAAGCTATTAAAAAACGTGATGGAACAATAGAAAAATTCGAAAAAAACAAAATTACAGAAGCAATATGGGAGGCTGCACAGGCGGTAGGTGGTACTAATAAAGATCTATCCAAAAAGCTTGCCGATGAAGTAATAGAAAACCTTGAAAAGGATCTTGCTGAAAACGAAATCCCAACAGTTGAACAGGTACAAGATGAGGTTGAAAAGACCCTTGTCGAGAACGGACATTACAAGACGGGTAAGGCCTATATCTTATACAGAAGCCAGCATGAAGAGCTTAGAAAGTTCCATGAACTTATGAGCAACGTATCGCTCGTTGAAAACTATGTAAAGGAAAACGACTGGCGTGTAAAAGAAAACTCTAATATGAGTTATTCACTCCAGGGTCTAAATGTACATGTGACTGATAAAATAATAAGAAAGTACTGGTTGCAGAAAATCTATCCACCCGAAGTAAGAAAGAAACACAACGAAGGATTTTTCCACATACACGATCTTGGAACCCTCGGTCCCTACTGTGTCGGGTGGGATCTAAAGGACCTCCTTGTGGAAGGGTTCAAAGGAGTAAGGGGCAAGATCGAATCAAAGCCTGCAAGCCATTTTGACGTGGCCCTCCTACAGTTAGTAAACTTTTTATACACACTACAAGGTGAGGCTGCTGGAGCACAGGCCGTATCAAACTTCGATACATATCTAGCGCCCTTCATACATTACGACGACCTGAACTACGATGAAGTAAAGCAGGCCATGCAAAAATTCCTCTACAACATGAATGTACCTACCAGGGTCGGGTTCCAGACACCTTTCACAAACCTTACAATGGACCTGGAAGTTCCTGACATGATTAAGGACGAGCCCGTTGTAATAGGCGGTGAGACCAAGGACAAAACCTATGGGGAATTCCAAAAAGAAATGGATATGCTAAACAGGGCATTCGCAGAAGTGATGATGGACGGTGATGCAAAGGGAAGACCCTTCACTTTCCCAATACCGACATACAATATAACAGAAGATTTTGACTGGGAGAAGGAAGCGCTTGATCCCATATGGAAAATGACCGCAAAGTACGGCATACCATACTTTTCCAACTTCGTAAACTCGGACATGAGTCCCGAAGATGCAAGATCCATGTGCTGTAGGCTAAGATTAGACAACCGTGAACTGAAGAAAAGAGGAGGGGGTCTGTTTGGATCAAACCCTCTAACAGGATCAATAGGCGTAGTGACCATGAACCTACCACGGATAGCATATCTTTCGGATTCAGAGGAGGATTTCTTAGAGCAACTAGGCGAACTTATGGATCTGGCGAAGGAAAGCCTTGTCCTTAAAAGAGAAGTTCTGGAGGAGTTCACGCAAAAAGGACTTTACCCCTATTCCAAGTTCTACCTGAGAAACGTAAAAAAGTCACAAGGAACCCACTGGGAAAACCATTTCTCGACCATTGGTCTAGTGGGGATGAACGAAGCCTCTCTGAACCTAAAGGACGCAAATATTGGAACGGAGGAAGGACATGACTTTGCAGAGAGAACGCTTGAGTTTATGAGAAACAAGATCGCTGATTTTCAGGAAGAGACTGGCAAGATATTCAACCTAGAGGCAACGCCAGCCGAAGGATCAAGCTACAGACTGGCAAGAAACGACAAGAAAGACTTCCCCGAACTCAAGGTATACAATACCTCCGAGCTGGGGGATTCCGAGCCAATATACACCAACTCAACACAGCTACCGTTCGGTAAGACAGAAGATCTTTTTGAAGCCCTTGACCATCAAGAACCTCTTCAAACCAAATACACGGGAGGTACTGTATTCCATTCTTGGCTGGGAGAAAAGATGCCTTCCATAGAATCAACAAAAAAACTAGTAAAAAAGATCTCAGAGAACTACTCGATTCCCTACTACACACTAACGCCGAGCTTTTCTGTATGTCCTACACACGGATACCTCAAAGGAGAAAAAGATCTTTGTCCAGAATGTAAGAAGAAGGGAGAAAGAACAAAGTGCGAGGTATATTCAAGAATCGTTGGTTATCTAAGACCTAAGGAGCAATGGAATCCAGGGAAACGAGAAGAGTTCAAAGGTCGAGCCGACTATTCTAAAAAAGCAGTACCGAAAGCAGAGGTCTCTGAATGAAATTTGGTGGGTTAGAGAAGTTCACTGTAACCGACTATCCGGGAAAAATATCCTGCATAGTCTTTACCATAGGATGCAACTTCCGGTGTCCCTACTGTCAGAACAGTCAGCTTGTAACAGAAGAAATAGATGAAATAAATGAGAAGGATATACTGAGCTTCCTTGAAAAGAGAAAGGACCAGTTGGAAGGTGTGGTACTGACAGGCGGCGAGGTTCTCATACAGAACGGCTTTATAGACTTTCTGGAAAAGGTTAAAGAAATGGGGTACGATGTAAAGCTAGACACCAACGGAAGTATACCCTACAGCTTGAAGAAGGTTGTCAGAAAGGAACTCGTGGACTATGTAGCAATGGATGTCAAAGCCCCAATCCATCAGTACGAAAAGGCCTGTGGAATAGAAGTTAACACCGACAAAATAGAGGAAAGTATAGACTATATACTTGGCTTGGATTCATACGAGTTCAGGACTACTGCAGTTCCTAGCATTATAGACGAAGAGGGCATGAAGGAAATAGCCAAGAGGATAGAGGGTGCAAAAAAGTTCTTTATACAACAGTTCCAGCCTAGAAATACCTTAGACAGAAGATATGAAGATATAGATAGCTTTCCGATGAAAAAACTCGAGGATTTCAAAGAAATAGCAGAAGAATATGTACAGAACTGTGAAGTAAGGAATGTATAACATTTAAATTCTTTGATGTAGAAAAGTACCTGAGATGAAGCTAAAGAAGTGTAAAGCATGTGAGATATACACATTGAAGGATGAATGTCCTGGTTGTGGAAAGAAAACCTTAACTCCCAGGCCCGGGCCGTTTTCTCCCGGAGATAGACACGGAAAACACAGAAGAAAGGAAAAGCTTAAAAAGGAAGGATAAAGCTTTAATAGGGGATAAGATGAATACCGAAATAAATATAATAGAAGAACCTGAGCTGGAAAATCCGATACTAATAGAAGGGCTACCCGGAATAGGGAATGTCGGGAGAATTGCAGCAGAGTATATGATAAAACACCTGGACGCAAAAAAGTTTGCAGAACTATACTCGCCCCATTTCATGCCTATAGTTTTAATAGACGAGGACGAGGTGTCTCTGCTTAAGTTCGAGTTTTACTATTGGAAAAACGATAAAAACAGGGACGTTGTATTTCTTATAGGGGATTCTCAGGCAGGCAAGGAAGGAAGTAGCGGCCACTTCGAAGTAGCAGATAAGGTAATAGATTTGGCAGAAAGGTTCAACGTAAATAGAATACTTACACTTGGTGGATACAGTACGGGCAACCTCTCCGATGAAATGGAAGATGACCCCGAGGTCCTTGGGGCCGTAACACACAAAGAAATGGTAGATGAATTCAGTGATTACAATATAAACTTTAAGGATACTGATTCGAAGATAGGAATGATAGTAGGCGGAACTGGTCTACTCCTTGGCATGGCAAAAAAACGTGGTATGGATGGTCTATGTCTAATGGGAGAAACCGCAGGATTCCCCATACTCACAGACCCCAAGTCCGCCGAAAGTGTTATAAAGGTAGTTTCGGATTTACTTGAGATGGGTGTACCTTTAGACGATATAGAGAACAAGGTCGAGGAGATGGAAGATTTCCTCGAAAAGCTTGAAGGACTCCAGAAAAAGAGCATGAAACAGATGAAAGGTATGGACGACAGCGACGATGAAAAACTCAGATATATAGGTTGAGGTGAAAATATGAACTTCCTAGAATTTGATCAAATGAATAGGTTCGAAAGGGCAAGGATAATATCAACAAGGGCACTGCAGATAGCCATGGGCGCACCGCCTCTGATAGACAAAAAGGCAGGAATGGATCCCATAGGAACAGCAAGAGAAGAGTTTGAGCGAGGCGTAGTTCCACTCACGGTAAAACACAAAAAGATACCCGAACTGTAGGGAGCCCAAAAGTAGCAAACATATTTAAATTTGTCCAAAGAATAGGATGGGATACTATGACAGAACTTATGGAAAGAGAAAAATACGTTAACTCGGGTGTTCACCTGGGAATGAGAAAGAAGTCGAAGGACATGGATCAGTTTATCTTTAAGACTAGACCAGACGGTCTGTCGATAATAGATATAGAAAAGATCGACCAAAGAATAGATGTTGCTTCCTCTTTCTTGGGGAGGTTTGACAAAGTAATGTTTGTAGGAAGGAAAGAAGGTGCCAGACCTGTTTTAAAGAAACTTGAAGAATCAACTAACTTCGATGTCCAGTATGGTAGATTTATGCCGGGAACATTGACCAATCCTTCGCTTGATAAATACACCGAACCGGATGTTATCGTTGTAGTGGATCCTATAATAGACGAACAGGCCATATCAGAAGCAATAAAGAAAAGAATTCCCGTTGTTGCAATTTGCGATAGCTTCACAAACCTCGACTATGTAGATCTCATAATACCAGGGAACAACAAGGGAGAAAAAAGTCTCGGTGCAATAGTATATCTTCTAGCAAGAGAAACCCTGAAGAAGAAGGGAGAAATAGAAAAGGACGAAGATTTTGGATACGAACTTTCTGACTTCACAGGCCAAAGGATCGAATAATCAGGCCATATTTATTAACTTCGATCCAAAGATATTCTAGGGGTGTTGTACATCATAATAAGAAATTCTGCTGCCGCAGGTCAGTTCTATCCCAGGAATTCAAGTGACATAGAATCAATGATAAACAAGTTCACAAGAAAGGCAGATGCAGAGAAGGCTGATATTCTGGGTGGTGTAACTCCCCATGCAGGATATATGTACTGTGGAAAAACACAGGCACATGTATACAAATCGCTCCCGGATGAAAAAACAACCTTTGTAATACTAGGACCAAATCACTCAAGGAAGGGAACTTCAGAGGCTATAATGAAATCCGGAATCTGGAAAACTCCCCTCGGTGCGGCAAGAATAAACACCGATCTTGCCCAGGCTATACTTGATAGTTCCAACTGTCTCAAAGACGATTATGAAGCACATAACCAAGAACATTCTATAGAGGTTCAACTTCCATGGCTACAGAGTAAATACGACAGCTTTGACTTTGTGCCCATAGGAATGGGTAGTCATGACATAAAGAAAGGAGAAGATATAGGAAAAGCCCTTATAGAAGCCAAGAAAAAAACGTCCACAAATTTCGTGGTTCTTGCCTCGTCCGACTTCACACATTTCGGAGCTTCGTATGGCTACAAACCTGTTTCAGGTGGAATAGGCAGAAAGCTTGACTACATAAAAAAGGTAGATATGGAAGCAGCCTCGGCTATAGAAAAGCTTTCACCCGAGACTTTAGTTGACATAGTAAGTAAATACGATACGCCCATCTGTGGCCTTGGACCAATAATATCCCTACTCTATTATCTGGAAAAGGAGGAGGTGGCTGGAGAACTCCTGGACTATTCCACATCTTATGAAGTTTCAAAAAACGAGGACTCGATTGTTGGATACTGTGGAATCGTGATGAAGTGATTTTATGGAAAATCTGAAAGAAACCATCCGGAAATATGCCCTAAGAAACGCAGTACAGCACGAGGGCTCGGCTAATCTGAATGCTGTTCTCGGTGGTGTGATGTCGGAACACGGAGATGTGAAACCCCAAGACATAATAGAAAATATAAAGAAAATTCTAACTGAGATAAACGAACTCACAGAAGAAGAACAGAAAAGGGAAGCAGAAGAAATGGGAATAGATCTCGAAACAGAAAAAGAAGAAGAAGATAGCCTCCCCGATCTGCCAAAAGAAGAAGAAGGTGCTGTTATAACCAGGGCAGCTCCGAATCCAAACGGACCCTTTCATCTAGGAAACTCAAGAGCATATATCCTTTCTTATCTATATGCAGAAAGAAACAACGGACGTTTTATCCTAAGATACGATGACACAAACCCATCGAGCCCCGAAAAGTCTCCGAAGAAGAGGTTCTATAGTTGGATAGAAGAGGATCTCAAATGGCTTGGTTGTG
This sequence comes from Candidatus Aenigmatarchaeota archaeon, assembly GCA_003553905.1. Taxonomy (GTDB): domain Archaea; phylum Aenigmatarchaeota; class Aenigmatarchaeia; order PWEA01; family PWEA01; genus PWEA01. The sequence continues at coordinate 18,555 of PWEA01000015.1, read as the reverse complement.
AGCCCGACATAATGGTAAAGTCTTCTGATAGGTTAGACGTATACTACGAACTCGCATATGAACTACTTGAAAACGGAGATGCATATGTGTGCAACTGTGAAAGCGCCGAATGGAAAAAACTCAGGGATGATGCAAAGGCATGTCCTTGCAGGAACATGAAGCCAAAGAAAAACATCGAAAGATGGAACAAGATGCAGGATGGTTTATATAAGAAGGGAGAGGCTGTGGTTAGAATAAAAACAGATATAAAGCACAAAAATCCGGCAAGGAGAGACTGGCCTGCTCTAAGAATATTAGACAACCACGACCATCCCTACGTTTCTGATGATTACAACGTATGGCCTCTGTACAACTTTGCTTCTGCGATAGATGATCATGAACTCAATGTGACCCATATATTTAGAGCAAAGGAACACTCTACAAATACTGAAAACCAGAAAGACCTTTACGAACTTTTCGGTTGGAAATATCCCGAAACTATACACCATGGATTTCTGTCACTAAAAGGAGCCGTTCTGTCTACCAGTAAAATAAGAGAAGGTATACAATCGGAAAAGTATAACGGATGGGACGACCCGAGACTAGGCACAATACGAGCACTAAGGAGAAGGGGATTCCAGCCCGAAGCTATAGAAAAGCTTATACGCAAATATGGAATAAAAAATTCCAATGCAGAAGTATCAATGGAAGAGTTCACAAGTATAAACAGAAAGATAGTTGATCCGGAGGCAAACAGATACTTCTTCGTAAAAGATTCCACTGGTATAGAAGTCAAAAATATAGAAAAAGAGGGTGTTGTAAAACTTCCTATTCATCCCGATAAAGATGGGACAAGGTCTGTAAATGTAAGGAATAAGTTCCTTCTCGAAGAAAAAGACTTTGAAGCAAACAGAGGCAATGTCATACGTCTAAAAGGGCTTTACAATATAAGTATTCCAGAAGAGGGACATCTGTGCGAATACGCAGGCGAGGAGATAGTCAAAGACATGCCAAAGGTTCACTGGCTCCCGGACCAAGAAGAAGAGATAGTTGAATGCAATGTAATGATGCCGACAGCAAGAAAAATCACAGGGAAGGTAGAAAAAAATGTTCTGGATGAGAACATGGATAGCGTGGTCCAGTTCGAAAGGTTCGGATTTGTTCGTGTAGATAAAAAAGAAGATGAAAAAGCTGCTTTCTGGTTCGCACACAAATAAAAAGTAAAAAACTTTAAATACTTTAAAACATTTAGAAAGTCAAGCCCGGGGACCAAAGCTTCGGGTCTGGTCTAACTGGCCAATATGAAAATCACTGATGAAAATCAGAGAGGTGATTTGATGGCGGAATATGTAAAATTCAATGTACCTGAAGAATTAGAGGACACAACCTTAGAAGCTATAGAAACGGCAAGAGCTACAGGAAAACTTAACATCGGAACAAACGAGGTAACAAAGGCTGTAGAAAGAGGCAACGCAGACTTAGTAGTCATAGCCGAAGATGTTGAACCTCCTGAAGTTGTCATGCACCTTCCAGCAATATGCGAAGAAAAATCAATTCCATATGCCTTTGTCGGCGAAAAGGAAGAACTAGGAAGAGCGTGTGGTTTAACTGTACAGACTGCATCTGTAGCTATAACCGAAATAGGAGATGCAAAAGATCTTGTAGACAAGGTTGTCGATCAGGTAAAAACTTTAAAGGCTACAGAGTAAAATGATTTGCTATGTCAGATGAAGCTGTCCCAGGAAAGGTGGTTCAGATCCTTGGAAGAAGCGGCGTCGGAGACGTCACTACTGTTAGATGTAAGGTTTTAGAAGGAAGCGACGAGGGTAAAGTATTAACAAGAAATGTGATGGGACCCGTAAAAAAAGGTGATGTGCTGATGATAAGAGAAACGGAAATGGACTCCGGAGGAAGAATGTAGGTGGTAGAATGGAGTGTAGCTTCTGTAATAAAAAAATAAGAAAGGGTAAGGGTAAAACCATAGTTGATAAATCAGGGAAGAGTTTTTTCTACTGCTCATCTAAATGTGAAAAAAACCATCAAAAGTTGGGCAGAGATCCTAAACATATAAAATGGGTGAAACAGAAATGAGGTTTCTAATATTTGGCCCCCCTGGCTCAGGGAAAGGAACCTATTCATCAAGAATAGAGAAAAAAATAGATGTAGCGCACATAGCAACGGGGGATATTTTCCGGGAGGCCGTGAAAAAGGATACAGATCTTGGAACCCGTGTTAAGGGATATCTAGACAAAGGTGAATTGGTCCCAGACGAACTAGTGAACGAGGTAGTAAAAGACAAGCTTGAGTCTATTGGTATGGATAAGTTTCTACTCGATGGTTATCCAAGGACTGTAGAGCAGGCGGAATACCTCGATGGATTCGTTGATGTAGATGCCTTAATACTTCTTGACGTCACCGATGATATAATAATCAAAAGGCTATCTTCAAGAAGGATATGCAAGGAATGCGGAGAGGTGTTCAACAAACTTTTCAATCCGCCAGAAAAAGAAGGGGTATGTGATAAGTGCAAAGGAAAACTATACCAAAGAGACGATGATAAGCCGGATGTAATAAAGGACAGGATAGAAACATACGAACAAAGATCCGAGCCCGTAATAGATTATTTCAAGGGGAAGATTCCTATAATCATTAATAGGTGCAGGAAGGCCGATGCACCGATAGATGAAATGGTCAACAGTATAATAGGTCAGTTAGAGGAAGAAGAACTGGTTTCTTAATCCTTCAACAGTCCTTTGTTCTTAGCATACTTTCCATAGGGTTCAAACTCCAAAAGGTTTTTGTCCTCCTTACCAAGCCAAGAATCCACACTCCTTTTTCTCTCCCCCTGTTTTTCATTTATTTTCTCTGTAACTGTTATATCAAAGGCATCAGATCCTGCTCCAGAGCCGTACGAAGTCACAAAGATTCTATCGCCGGGTGAAGCCTGGTCCAAAACCCTACAGAGACCAAGAGGAACACAGGCAGAGTATGTATTTCCTATCCAATCAACAACTATGGTTGGCTCTATTTGGTCTTTCGTGAATCCTAGCCTCTTACCGACCTTTCTTGGAAACTTCGTATTTGGTTGATGGAAAAGTGCATAATCATAGTCTTCGGGGGAGGTGCCTTGACTTTGTAAAAGTCTCTCAGCAGCTTCCATTATATGCTTGAAATAGGCGGGCTCGCCTGTAAATCTACCGAAATGAACGGGGAACTCTTCCGCTTCGCCTCTGAGAAAATCAGGTGTATCAGAACTAAAGGATTCATATGCGTTTATAACCGCAATCGGATCATCAGATCCTATGAGAAACGCAGCGGCTCCGTCCCCTGCCGTGTACTTCAATGCATCTCCTGGACGGGCCTGGGAAGAATCGGCGCCTATAGCCATCGCATAATCTATTGAACCGGCCTTGACGGAATCATAACCATCTATGATTCCCTGGGTACCTGCCTTGCATGCAAACTCAAAGTCAACACATTGTCTATCTGATCCTATGAGCTCTGCAACGACAGAAGCAGTAGGTTTTACTGCATAGGGGTGCGACTCAGAACCCACCATTATCTTACCTATATCACTTGGATCGACTTCATTGTTCTCCAGACAGTTTAATGCCGAATTCATGGCATAGGAACCTGTATCCTCCCACTTACCTGGAAAGCTCTTAACCATTCCCTCTACACTTTCCCCCCAAACCTCTGCTATATCTTCTGACCTTATCCTTTTTCTGGGAACGTAAACGCCGTAGTCAACTATTCCTATGCCCCCCGAAAAATCACAACCACCGGAATTAGGCGAAGGTTTATGATAACTGTGCTTCTTCCTCCAAATATAAGTATAAAATCTAACCTGATTCGAAATGCCCAGAAGACCTATAGATGCCTCGACGTCCTCTCCTGTTGTTCTTTGTTCTGTGTCTATTATACCAGGTGCTTTGAAATCAAGGTCATCAAGCTCTATCAGACCAACTGAATAGGGTATTTTTGAATCCAATCCCAAGTCGCTCGTGGACTTCCTGACAACAGAAGAAGAATATACATTGCCTTTCTTTGGGAGATCTATCTTTGTTAGTTTTCCTTCTCTACCACAATCACTGCAGAAGTTCCTTGAAGAAAGGTATATTTTTCCACATTCCTCACATCTCCTTCCTTTGAGATATCTCATTCCCAGTGTCCTTCTGTATTCTGGTCCTGTTTTTTTCATATTATCATCAAGGTTTCCTTAGAAGACTCACAACTGCAGTTCCTCCGCTTCCACCGACGTTGTGTGTAATTCCTATTCTAGCACCCTCGACCTGCCTGTCACCGGCATTTCCCCTCAGCTGCTCGGTTACTTCAACTGCCTGTGCTATTCCCGTAGCTCCAACAGGATGCCCCTTTGCCTTTAGACCGCCCGAAGTATTAACAAAGAGCTCATCACCGTTTGGAAGTTTATAGGGCACAGGAGCCTGTTTATCCTCACAGTCCGAAAGACTCTTTCTTATCCACCTCCATGCTTCTCTTTTCGGATAAAATCCCAGGTCCTCTAAAGCCAGGGCTTCTGCAATCGAAAAGCAGTCATGTAGTTCAGCAATATCTATATCGCCCGGACCGAAACCCGTTGACTCGTAGACAAGCTCCGCGGCCTTTTTGGTTGAAACAAGTGTAAGTATGTCGTCTCTTTCAAAAAGAGCTATGGAATCATTTACACCTCGAACATCCTCCAGTAAAATATAATCTGCATCCAGCTTCTTAGCCTTCCGCTCAGTAGTCATAATCAGAGCTGCTGCGCCGTCGGCTATACCCGAAGAGTTGAGAAGTTTTGTGGGGTTCGCAACCTTAAAGGATTTTTTTACCTTGTCGTGTGAAACCTCAAAGGAGTACTGCGCCCTTTTATTCAAAGAAGCATTCTTGTGGCTCTTGACAGCTATATAATCAAAATCCTCTTCCTCCGCATCCGTCTCTTCCAGATACCTATCCTTTAACATGCCGTAAAGCGCAGGAAACGTAAATCCAAGTTCTTTCCCCATATCCGAAGCAGCACTTAGTATCTTAGTGGCTTCGTCCGTAGGTTTGTCTGTCATCTTTTCAAAACCACCGGCCATTATTACTCTATCTTCTCCTTGGTGTGCACCGGCTAAAACATCGTTAAACGAAGCCTCAAGCGCAAGCCCTCCTGACGAACAAGCACCCTCAATCCTTCTACCAAGAACCTGGTTTCCTGGACTGCTATTAAAAATTTCAGAAAAAACCTTTGAAGCAGTATGTTCCTGGCCACCAAACATTCCCAAAGACATATTACCTAAAAAGAACTTGTTGATATCATTCTTCTTTATGTTGGCATCCTCAAGAGCCTTAAGTCCTGCCTCTTCTACAAGATCTACCCAGGACCTGTCCCATAACTCACCGAACTCTGTATGACCTACTCCTATAATAGCAACTTTCTCTTTCATTAGGAGGTAATATATATCCCAAACTTAAAAAGTTTTCGACAAAAAATATACCTTGTATTAAACAATTGTCGATTAATTCTTTATAACGCCATAACCTATAAGACGCCACTTGTTCTCTATCTGTCTTGAAATGGCTACCCTGTCGCCGGCATCGGCACATATTGGAAGTTTGAGTTTTACTTCGGCTTCTGCTTCGCCGTCTATAATCCTTGCGGAAGTAACTACACCGGCTGTCTTGGATGTCCCGGCTGTAAGCATCAGGGGTTCATTCGTCTTTACTTCCTCTACTTCCCTCCGTCCTTCTATACCTGCAACCTCATCGAATGTATGTATCTCCAGGACAAGTTCATTCAGTAAATCGGGTAGATCTCCTGGATATCCTACGATCGATCCGGCGAAGTTATCGCTCTTTGTTAACGATGGATCCAGCTTTGTCTGAACACCAAGAAGTCCACCAGGTCCTGCCCTTTTTAGGTTTTGGCCTACCTTCTCCATACCGACTATTTCCGTCTTTATTGGTTTGATTTCGCCGTCTCTGTCTATTCCAGGCCTGATCTCTATCTCATCACCTACACTTAATTCACCACGGATTAAACTGCCTCCTACCACACCCCCACTTATACCATCTATAGGAGTTCCCGGCCTGTTTACATCGAAGGATCTTGCCACCATCATCCTAGGACTAGACCCAGGATCCCTATCAGGAGTAGGTATTTCCTCCTCTATAGCTTGAAGAACTGCATCCACATTAACTCTTTGAAGTGCAGATACTGGTATTATAGGGGAATTCTCTGCAACTGTGCCCTTTACAAAATCCTTTATCTCATTGTAACTCTTCTTCACCTTTTCATCCGAAACTCTGTCCACCTTGTTCTGTACTATTACGATATTATCTATACCTGCTATATCGAGGGTTTTAAGATGTTCTGCTGTCTGGGGCTGAGGACATGGTTCATCGGCAGATATGACAAATAGACAACCGTCCATTAACGCGGCACCGGAAAGTACAGTCCCCATAAGGGTCTTATGTCCTGGTACATCTACAAGGGATATGGTTCTATGTGGTTCTGTATCACCAAAGCATGTAGGACATTTGTTCGTAGTGCAGTAACAGTTTGGAGCTTCGCAGTTCTTACATTTGTATATTGTAGCATCGGCATAACCAAGCCTTATAGTTATACCACGCTTTATCTCTTCCGAATGTGTATCGGCCCATTTACCCGATATAGCCTGAGCTAGTGTGCTTTTCCCGTGATCTACGTGACCCATAACACCTATATTGACCTTTGGTATGAGTCTTTCGTCGGTTTCAGACATCAGTAATCACACCTTATTCTTCCTCTTCTTCGGAATCTCCGTCTTCCTCTTCTTCGGCATCCTCGAGCCCAAGTAGCTCAGGTATGGTTCCGGAATCGTCTTCTCTGTCAGTCACCTTTACATTTACTTGGACTATATCTTCGGAAACTACTTCCCCCCTGGCTGACTTTCTTCTTTTAACACCATCGTCTTCGGTTTTGTAACCAGGACCGTACTTCATCAGAACTTTCCTGCGGCCGCTGCCCTGTATACCTTTTCTCATAGGGAATCCTTCCTCGTCGCTTCCCCCGGTAACCTTGAGGGTATAACCATCAAGTCCCACAAGAGAGCCGTTGAACTCTTCTCCGATGCTTGTGCCTATGAGTGGAGTAACTTCCTTTTCCACCTGCCAAGATCTTCCTTCTTGAGGATCGGAAATGCTTATCTTGAAAATTGTATCACCTCGCCCAGGTCAGTTTGAAAACATAGTTTCCAATATCTCCGGGCTAAGATGAAAGCTATAGCAAGCTATTTAAAGATTATGGATTAGAACCTTTCGAGTTGGCTTTGATAAGATTTTTTTATTATTTCAACGTGCTCTTCGTCTTTATCTGCTTGGTCCTTACCGTACCACATAGCCCCTTCTTCCTGAAGACCCCAACTCTTGGCCATTCTGTAACCGGATTCATCTCCATTCATGTTACCACCATATAATTATAACTCTTTGTTTAAATAGTTTACTATCCGTAAAGCTTTTCCTTGACTTCATCTAGCACCTGTTTTTCTCCTTTAGAAAGCATATCATCAAGTTCCTCGAGCTTTCTTATATCTCTATCCGACAGAAGGTTGTAGAGAACGTCGCCCTCTTCTACCTGTCTACCAACCGTAACCTTGGTTATAGAGACTGCAACATTGTCGCCTCTCTCTGCTATATCAACCGGAACACCCTCTTTCTGTATTTCTTTTACACTACCTACCCGGTTGCCTTCCTTGACCAAATCGTACCCTGGCTTCACAACACCATCCATGACTTCACATCCAATGACTGCGGGCTTTCTCTGTCTAAAAACATACCCCGGGAGAAGTCTTATCTTTCCTGGTCTGGTAACCTCACTGAGCTTTTGTTTTTTAATCTCCTCCCGCTTCTCTGTCTTCCAATCTTCGTAATCCTCAACAAGCCTATATACAACAGGACTGGAAAATATTTCAACGTTTTCGTTGTACTCATCAGCAGCTTCAGTTATATCCACATTGAATGCAAATATAGCTCTCTTAAGAGGATCTTCAACTGAACTTGCTTCTACAACATCTTTTCTTGTCACATCGCCTATAGATGCCTTCATAATGGGGATTTCCTTCTTTGACAACATGCTTACCATCCCTTCAAGGCTTCCGAGGGTGTCTGCCTTCAAAATAATACCTTCATTTTCGAAGTCTGCTTGAATATCATCAACCTCTTTTTTAAGATCCTCCATTGCCTTCTTGATATCCCCATCGGGTCGGATACTCTGAAGGGGAGAGCCTGCCACTACATCGTCTAGATCGGGTCCCGATACCTTTAGGCCTGAAGCGGCGCTGACCTCGTCGAAATTTACAAAGCTCTTCTCTGTTCTGAGTTCGCCAAGTTTTCTAGGCTTCAATAGTGCCTTTGCCTTAGAAACAACAGGGTTTTTTCCCCCAACAACAATCTTATCCCCTCTGCGCATAATACCCTCGTAAAGTATAACGTCCAGGGTCGTTCCAAGACCCTTTGATTCTTTAACCTCCAAAACCGTGCCCTTGCCTATGTCTGACCTGAGCTCTAATTCACCGGATAGAAACTTCTGCGAAAGTCCTATAAGAACTGCAAGCATGTCAGGAACACCTTCGCCGGTGACACCCGATACAGGCACTATCGCTACCTTCTTTTTGAAATTATCGACCCTATCAAACCTATCGGAGATAACGCCCATCTCCGAAAGATCTCCCATAAGCTCGTATATTTTTTTATCCAAACTGTTTCTTACCTTCTCTCTCTGCCTCTTGTAAGCTTCGGAGAAACAGATGCCCTCTTTGGAGTTCCATCCTTTTACCTTGTCCATCTTCGTGGCAGCCACAACAAATGGGGTATTAAACTCCTTGAGGAACTCGAGCGATTCCTTTGTCTGTGGTTTAAAACCCTCGTTTACATCAACAACAAGAACTGCCAGATCGGAAACCGAGCCGCCTCTTTTTCTAAGCGTTGTAAAGGCTTCATGGCCAGGAGTGTCTATAAAAAGTAATCCAGGGACCTTTATGTCCTCAGAAGAAAGAAGGTTTCCACATAGATTCTGAACAACATCAAGAGATATTTCTGTGGCACCTATATGCTGTGTTATTCCACCTGCTTCACCGGAGGCAACACTGGTTTCGCGTATCCTGTCGAGTATAGTTGTCTTTCCATGATCCACGTGACCCAACACTGAAATTATTGGCTGCCTTCTTTTTTTGGACATATTCAACACCCACTGCACATATAGTGATTACAGGATACATTCCTACACTAGAATTCCATCGAAGATATTTAAAAATACACCAGATCATGAAGCCCCGATTATAGGTTAAACAGGCACCAAAGCACAAAGTACTCAACTACTATTTTATATTCGGTCTGTTTCAAAAACAAGTATTCGTTAAACAACGAGGTTACCTTTATATAATCGTCGAATGATATCTACCAGTAAAGTGATAAAATTTCTAGGAAACTAACAACGTCGGGGCATATAACGATCTATGGCGAATTGTGCAAAGACAGAACCTGTAACCTACGACCAATAAAATCTACAAAAATAAAACTTTTAAGTTATGAAGACAAAAGAAACTAAAGAAAATAAAATTCCTGATAACTATATGAAACAGATCAGAATACATGGACGGGGTGGACAGGGTTCTGTTACAATGGCATCGATGATGGCCGAGGCAGGTTTTGAGTCCGGAAACTATGCACAAGGGTTTCCTTCATTCGGTGTCGAAAGGTTAGGAGCACCAATAGAGGCCTTTGTAAGATTCGATGATAAGGAGATAACAGACAGGAGCCAAGTATACAGCCCCGACTACGTTATAGTTCAAGATTCAACTCTCATAGAACTGGTTGATGTCGCAAAGGGCCTATCCGAAGATGGCATGATAATTATAAACAGCTCGAAAGACGCCAAAGAGATAGATATAGACACAGAAGCAAAGGTGTTGACAGTGGATGCAACCGATATAGCCAGAAGACACCTTGGAAGACCGATAATGAACACCGCCCTCTCGGGCGCCTTTGCAAAGGCAACCGGTTTGATAGAAAAGGAAAGTATGGCCAAGGTCATAAGAAACACGTTTGGAGGCGATGTAGGCGAAAAAAACGTAAAGGCTATGGAAGAAGCATATAGGGTGGTTGAATGAAAGAAAAGCTCCTGGAAGAAGGTTATGAGCCTGTCACTGATTTGGTACAGTGGGGAGATATCCGCCAACAGATGCTCTACAACGAGAAAAAAGACGATATAAAGTTTGTAGATGAAGAAGGTGAGATTTTAGATGACAGATGACCCATATAAAAATCTTAAAATAAGTAAAGGAGCAGTTGTAAAGCCAAGGACTTCTCTTGTAAATAAAACCGGGAGTTGGAGGTCGGAAAGACCGGTGGTAGACCACGAAAAATGTGTGGCTTGCGGTAACTGTGAAAAGTTCTGTCCTGATATGGCAATAAAGGAAACGGAAGAAGGAAAGTTTGAGGTTGATCTGGACTACTGCAAAGGCTGTGGAATATGTGCCGAAGAATGCCCTGTAAAGGCTATAATAATGAAGGAGGAGGAAAAATAATATGGCAAAAATGATGACGGGTTATGATGCAGTCGCAGAGGCTGTCAAGGCGTGTGATCCAGATGTAATACCTGCTTATCCTATAACACCTCAAACCGATATCGTAGAAAGGATAAGTGAAATGGTAGCAGATGGAGAGCTCACCAGCGAATATGTGAGGGTAGATAGTGAGTTCAACGCTGCTTCAACTGCTCTGGGAGCAAGTGCAGCAGGTGCCAGAACCTTCACTGCTACCTGTTCACAGGGTCTCAAGTTGATGAGTGAGCCCTTGTTCAGTGCATCAGGAATGAGACTTCCTCTTGTGCTTGCAATAGCAAACAGAAGCCTTTCGGCTCCACTAAGTATATGGGGAGATCATACAGACACCTTTGCAGAAAGGGATGGTGGGATGATACAGTTCTATGCAGAGGATGTCCAGGAAGCCATGGACAACATAGCAATGGCTTATAGGGTTGCAGAAGACGAAGAAATTTCGCTTCCTGCGCTGTCCTGTCTGGACGGCTTCATACTAACACATGTCCAGGAAAAAGTCGAACCGTTCAGTAGGAAGGAAATAAGAGAGTTCCTACCTGAAAGAAGTCCTGTCCATACTCTAGATCCTTCGGATCCCAAAACAATGGGAGCATACGCAAGACCTGAACATTGGACTGAAACAAGATACGAAGTACACCAAGCCCAACTGAAGGCTAAGGATAAGATAGCAGAGGCTGTCGAGGAATTTGCCAATATATTTGATCGAGAGTATGGCCTTGGCTACAACGGCCTTTTAGAAACCTACCGTGCTGAGGATGCAGACGTATTACTAGTAGCCCTTGGAAGCGTCTGTGGAACTATGAAGTATATTGTAGACGAATACAGACAAAGGGGAGAAAAAATAGGTATTGTGAGACCGCGGGTTTACAGGCCCTTCCCAACAGAAGAACTATGTGAAGTGTTGGAAGATGCAGAAGCTATAGCTGTTGTAGAGAAGGATATTTCTCTTGGATACCAGGGTGGTCTGGCTATAGACATAAAGTCTGCACTCTATTCCAATGGAAGCAGGATACCAATATTGAACTTTATAGTAGGTTTAGCCGGAAGAGACGTAAAAAAAGACAACATAAAAAATATAGTAGAACAGACAAAGGAACTTCGTGGAAAACTACCTGAAGATATTGAATTCGGAAAAGAAGAAAGATGGGAACCTTTGAGAACCGAACTCCTCGAGGATGATAAAAAATGAATAAGGATAAATTCAAGCATGGAGAAGAACTGTTCTGTCCCGGGCATAGAGCATGTCCCGGTTGTGGAGCAGCACTAACATCTAAGCTAGTAACAGAGGCAACTGGTCCAAAAACCATTCTTTCCATGCCAACGGGCTGTATGGAGGTAACAACTACCCCATACCCAGAAAGTGCCTGGGGAATAAGTTGGATACATAATATATTCGAAAACTCAGCGGCGGTTGCCGGTGGAATTGAAACAGCATATAAGTCTTTCAGCAAGCGCGGGAAGGAGGGCTACATGGACTACGAAGACGTGAACTTTGTGGTTCTTGCAGGTGATGGAGCTACATTTGATATAGGAATAAGAAGTCTGAGTGGCATGATGGAAAGGGGTCACGACGTTCTCTACATATGTTATGACAACGAGGCATACATGAACACAGGAATACAAAGAAGCAGCAGTACTCCTATTGGAGCAGCAACTACAACAAGTCCAGCAGGGAAAGAAAGCTTCGGTGAAAATATTCATAAAAAGGATATGCCCAGTATAGCCGCTGCACATGGCCTTAGATACGTAGCCACCGCTAGCGTAGCTTATCCAGAAGACTTCAAGAAAAAAATCAATAAGGCACTAGAGACAGAGGGTCCAAAATATATACAAGTCTTTGCCCCATGTCCCAGAGGATGGAAACACGAATCAAAGAATACAATAGATATAGCCAGGCTCGCCGTGGAAACCGGTTTGTATCCTATATTTGAGCTTGAGGATGGCCAACTAACAAATGTGAGAAAAATAAAAGACAGAAAACCGGTAGAGGAGTATCTGAAAGCACAGGGTAGATTTAAACATCTATTTAAGAAGGATGGCGGCGGGGAAGTTGTCGAAAATATTCAGAAAATTGCCGATATGAATGCCGAAAGAATAGGAATAGACAAATAAACCTTACTCAAGAACTTCTATATCATCCGTTTTTCCGTCACCATCTCTATCTAATCCCCGTATAACCCGATAGAAATCCTCGCCTTTTTTATACCCACCGAGAACCTTATCGGGTTGTTGTGTCACACCAAGTATACAGGTCTTTGTGCCCTCAAAGTCAAGACCTGAAAGAAGTATCCGTACATGGTCCCCATCATGTACCTTTGCAACAAGTCCTATGTTCTCATCGGAATATGTGTTCGCTGTTACATCCGAGGTTATCTTCCAAGTTTTCTCCCAATCGAACCCGACCTCCAAATTCTCATTGAGATCTCTTGAAACAGTGTTGGTTATTGGACCCCCAACAAGGATAAGATCCCTATCCAGAGCCTTTTCTGCCTTGACCTCTGTATCAAGTTTGACCACGAATCTATTCTCGGAATCACAAAACCCGCCGAGATACAGCCCAAGCTGAACTGCATAATGACCGTCTCTGGCAGCAGTCATAAACGGACCATGTTCCTTTGGAGAGCCAACAACCATAGAACCTCGGAAGGTTCCGGAACCTATAAACTCAGAAAAAAAGTCCAGAACCTCGCTTTCCACACTCAGATCGTTTCTCATACTTCTGCTCCATTCCCTATCTATGTTAAATGCAAAGGCTCCTGCGACAGGGCGATAAAACTTACAAAGTGCACCACCGCGCCTTTCCTCCCTTGAAACTTCTATTAGGCCAGAATCCTTTAGTTTTTTTATATGGTAATAGACTCTCTGTTCATGTATATCTAGTTTCTCAGCAATTCTTTTTGGGTAGGACTCCTCCTCTACTATTGATTCAAGCACCACAAGTGTTTTGCTACTAAGTGAATCTATTTTTTCCTCTTCGAGAATCTTAACATCCTTCATCCACAGATCCCCGTTTTTTTCCTTGATGAGACGTTCTGTCATACAACCAAATTACAGAAACAGGTATAAATATTTTAATAACACAAAGGATTCTGTTTTAATTATTTTTATATAGGTGCAGCATACAAGTATTTGGAGATAATATGAAAGCTCTGATACTTGCAGCCGGAAAGGGTACCAGGCTGCGTCCTTTGACCGAGGACAAGCCGAAGGTGCTCGTTAAGGTGAAGGGAAGGCCTCTGATAAAACACATAATAGACGATCTCAGATCTCTTGGAGTAGAAGACATCACTGTAATAATGGGTTATCTAGGCGAAAAATTGATGGATGCCCTAGAAGATTACGATGATCTTGAATTTATTGAACAAAAAAAACAGCTGGGAACCGCGCACGCAATAGGAAAGTCTTCCTTCGAATCACCATTTATAACAGTTAATGGTGATGTGTTCATGCACAGAAAAAACATAGAAAGAGCTATCTCATATTTCAAAAATGAAGATCCCGAAGCTGTTATAGGAAGTTTTGAAGTGGAAAGTCCCAAAGAGTTCGGAGTACTTAAAGTAGATGGAAACAGGGTAACTGATGTTTTAGAAAAACCGAAAAACCCTCCTTCAAATCTCATAAACACAGGAACATATGTGTTTACGCCGGGTATATACAGATATATAGACAAAACCGATGTATCAGAGAGAGGTGAATATGAAATAACCGAATCCTTAAAGATGATGCTGGAGGATGGAAAAGACGTCAGGCACACCAGGTTCGAAGACTACTGGATAGATGTAGGAAAACACGAAGATCTTCGAAAAGCAAACAATCTAGCAGCAGCGGACAAAACAGAGGTGGTATAAGGTGTGTGGTATAGCCGGATACTATGGAAGTGGAAACACATGCGAGGTTCTTCTAAATTCATTGAAACGTCTTGAATACAGGGGCTATGATTCTGCCGGTATAGCTGTGTCGTCGGACTTCGAAATACATATAAAAAAGGCTGTGGGTGAGCTGGATGATATAAAGAGTGATCTTGATTTAAAAGACAAAAAATCAAAGGCTGGGATAGGACATACCAGATGGGCAACTCACGGAGAGGTTTCCGAGGAAAACGCACATCCACATGTATCATGCTGCGGCAGGTTTGCCCTTGTTCATAACGGGATACTTGAAAATTGGGAGGAGATGAAGAGGGAGCTCGGTGAACACAGGTTCACCTCAGAGACTGATTCGGAGGTAGTTGTGCATTTCATAGAACAAAGATCCCAGGATGGTTGCGTTGAAACGGCGATAAGGGAGTTCATGAAAGAGGCCAAGGGCAGCTACTCAATAGCCGTCCTCGACTCAAAAAGAGAGGAGGTTTTTGTAATGAAGAACGGTTCACCAATGGCCATTGGGATCGGTTCAGATGGATTGTTTTTTGCATCGGATATACATGCTTTTTCAGAACACACGGAAAATGTTGTATTCCTTGATGACAACGAATATGCCACGGTCCGTGGTAGTGAGCTTGTTGTTAAAAATCACAAGGGAAAGATTGTCGATAAACAACCAAAGACCATAAAATGGAGCAAGAAAAGCCCCAACAAAAAAAACTTCGAACATTACATGTATAAAGAAATCAACGAAATTCCAAGTGTCCTCAGAAAACTAGAAAAAACATTGGATAGATCACAGAAGAATGATCTCAATAAATTTAGGGATATGTTAAAGGAACATGAAAAGATTATTTTCACTGCTTCAGGGACAAGCTACCATGCTTCCCTTCTTGGGGTCTATTTTCTACAGAAGGCAGGGATAGAAGCACAGGCTCTCATAGCCTCCGAATTTAAAAACTATGAAAGGGCCGACGATAAAACCCTGCTGGTGCCGGTTTCTCAGTCAGGAGAAACAAAAGACGTTATAGAGGCTGTCAACCATTCAAGAAAAAAGGGTGCAGATATAGCATCCATAACAAACGTTCCCCATTCAACGATAGAAAGGATGTCCGATGTGAACTTGAGAATAAACGCAGGCCAAGAAATATGTGTAGCCGCAACGAAGACCTTCATAAATCAACTGTACACAATAATGAGGTTATCGAGTAGTATAGACGGAGCAAACTATAATGCGGATTTAGCAAATGCATTAAAGAACACTATACAAAAAAACGAGGATAAGATAAAGGAGCTTGCTGAAGAACTGTCCGATGAAGAAGACCTCTATATAATAGGTAAAGGCGAAGCCTATCCTATAGCAAGGGAGATTGCCCTTAAACTCAAAGAAATAGCATACATACACGCCGAGGGCATGATGGCGGGTGAACTCAAACATGGAACCCTTGCACTTATTGAAGATAACACTCCCGTAGTTTCGCTTATACCAGATGGCAATTCTAGTATAGCCTCAAACGTAAAGGAGGTGGAATCACGTGGTGCAAACACCATAAAATTATCCCCACACAACAAGGATTTCTGGTTTCCCGAAAGAAACGAAAGCTTTGTGTTTGCCTCAACAATCCTTGGTTTTCTTTTAACTTACTGGATAGCAAAAAGGAATGGTCTTCCCATAGACAAGCCACGGAACCTTGCGAAATCGGTAACGGTACAGTAGATCCAAGTTTTTAAAAGTCTCGCAACAAAACTAGGACTATGGCTAAAGAAGAAGAAATGGGTTATCATAAAGGTGCCCTGGAGGCGCTTTTAAACGAGAGGGGCGAGCTTGCTCGTCTCAGCAACATAGTTGATTCTCTTATACAAATCCATTCGAACTCTCTGCAAAAAATGGGTGTAGATGTCGAAAAGTTCATCGAAAACGTTAGAAATAAGAAAGAGAAAAACAGGAAAAGAGCACGCAAAAAACAAAAAGATGGAGATAAGCTTGATATATCCAACGAAGACCTGCCTGAAGAGCTATAGGGTGAAACAATCGCAACAGTCATACTTGATGCAAACTTTCTCATGGCACCGGGCGAGTTAGGTCTGGATGTTTTTGAAGAGATAGATGAACTTTTGGTCGATAACTACAGTATGGTAATGCCTGAACCGGTGAAGACAGAGATTCGAAAACTTGCAAGGGGAAGAGGAAAGGAATCAAGGGCTGCTAAAATAGCTCTTGAGTTGCTGGACAGAAAAAACGTAGAGATAGTAGAAACAAAGCGCATAGATGGGGATTCTTCTATAATAGAACTTGCAAGAAGATACGAAAAACCTGTAATTGCAACAAACGACAAAAATTTAAGGAACCAGTTCAGAAAAAGGTCCGTCCCTACAGTTTACGTAAGAACAAAGGACCATGTTGAAGTAGAAGGTGATATAAGATGATGAGCACAGACAAGAAAGAAGGAATAAACTTCTTGGTAAAGGCAAGACAGGGAAGTAGGTGCAAGTATTCCTACGACAATAAAATACTGGAACTTGAAGGTATGTTACCCAAAGAAGATGTATATCCAGAAGACTACGGAATAATTCTGCAAACCACCCACGACAACGGGAAACCCCTTGATGGATTTTTACTAACCGATGAATCTATCGAACCGGGAGCTATCGTAGAGGCCCGTCCAACTGCTTCAATAAGAACAAAAGAAAATGGAATAAAAAATGATAAGGTTCTTTTGGTTCCTTGTGCAGAATCGAATTTTAATAACCGATCCCATAAAAAGGAATCCTTCGAGGAAATCAAAGACTTTATCAGGAGGCTAGGGCAGATCAAAGGCGAAGAAATCGAGATAAAGGGATCGTTTGGAAGTGATGAAGCAATTAGATTGATAAACCACTGCAAAAAGATATATAAAAGAAGAAAGGAGTAAGTATGTGTCAACCACTCCAAGGAGATTGTTATGTATAAAATAATTGATGTAAAGGATACAGTAAGAGTAGACCCCGAAAAATTCAACATGGGACTAAAAGATTCCGTATACGAGTCCCTTAAAGAAAAATACGAAGGCCTTCTTAAGCCTAAGATGGGTTTCATACTTTCTATAGAGGAGGTGGGTGATATAGGCGAGGGAAAGGTACTTCCAGAAGACGGGGCAGCTTACTACCCCGTGGAGTTCGAAATGCTTGTTTTCGAGCCGCAGGAACACGAAGTTGTAGTAGGAGAGGTCGTTGATGTGACAGAGTTCGGTGGATTTGTAAGGATAGGCCCGATTGATGCGCTTATACACATATCCCAAGTCATGGACGACTATGTAAACTACGACGAGAAGAACGACTCTCTAGATGGAAAAGAATCAGGAAAACGACTGAAAAACGGCGATCTTGTGCGTGCGAGGATAATATCAGTATCCTACTCTAAAGACAACAAAGTAGGCCTTACGATGAAACAGCCCAGGTTGGGTGCTCTGAAGTGGATAGAAGAAAACGATGAAGACAACGAAGAGAACGAATAAATTTAAATGTTTGGATATAAACGTTTGTGGTTATTATGGCAAAACGAGAAAGGGCATGTAAAGAATGCAGAAGACTTGTACAGGGCAGCGAATGCCCCGCATGCAAAACATCGGATCTGACCAAAAACTGGGAAGGAATGGCTATAATAATTGATCCTGATTCAGAAATAGCAGATGCAGTGAGCATAGAAACACCAGGAAAGTACGCGATAAAAATGAGGTAAAAACCATGAAAGTAAAGATAAAAGAAAGAAAGAAAAATCCTTTACTGGGAAGAAGAACCATAACAGGGACGATAGATCACACAGACGAACCAACCCCTTCATCCGAATCACTGAAAAGTTTCCTTGCAGAGGATCTGGGTTCCGATGAAGAAAATATAGAAATCGATAAGATATTTACCCTAAGAGGAATGCAAAAAAGTAAATTTTGGGCGAAGGAGTTCGGCGAGTCGTTCAAGGAACCAAAGGAAGACGATGTACAACAGGAAGACGGATCGGAAACAAATGAACTAGAAAAGATACTTGGAGGAAGTATATCAGATGCGAAGGAAGCGATTGACGAGATGGATAGTCCCGATTTTGAACTTCTACTTGAGATCGAAGAAGCAAACAAGGACAGAAAGGGAATGAAGAAATA
>PWEA01000012.1 GCA_003553905.1 Candidatus Aenigmatarchaeota archaeon | reverse complement strand
CGAAATGATAGGTCATAAAGCCTATTATCGGTATAGGAAAGAGCGTGAAAAATGCTAGTTTCCAGTTCATCCAGAAAAGCACTATACCTATAATGATCCCTATGGTTATGTTTCTCGTTATTTCCCTCATCGTTGAAGAAAGAAACCTTTGAAGCCTGTTTATATCGTTCGAAAGCTTCGACATCATCTTTCCCGTGGGTTGGTTGCTATGGAAGGAGAGCGAAAGCTCCTGTAGGTGTTTGTAAGTGTCCATTCGAAGATGGTAGATGGCTTCCTGTGCAAATGTATAAAGAAAGAAGTTCTGTACGTACTCAAAAACAGCTCTTCCTCCGTATGCTCCTATTAGAACAGCGACCACCATCCACAGCAGATCAAAGTTTCCAGGAATTATGGCTTCATCTATGGCTATTCTTACAAGATATGGTGGCATCAGGCCGAATACTGATGCAACTACCACAGAAAAAACACCAATTGTCAGGCGTTTTTTGTACGGCTTACAGTATTTCATAAGCCTGGACATGGGTTTGTCTACCTTTTTCTGCTGTTCTTCCAGTACGTCATCGTCAACTGTTTTGTGTGGCATGTTATCGTCTATGGCATGGATTTTTGAATAGTTGAATATTTAAATGTTGTTAAGACGTTTTTCTCGCGGGAAACAAAAGCCTTAAAAGTCTTTGTAATGAAGTCTTGTTTGATGAGATTATGAAAAAATATATAGAAAGAATCTCCAACTTCTCAAGAGATTTTATTGAGTATTTGGGTCGGGAAGCAACAGGTCACTATGGATTTGGAAGCGAGTTATCTGACAGGTTTGATGATTAGACCTCTATCTTCATCAGATCCTTTGCGACTTCCACATTTCCATGGTATTCTTCGGCACCTTCTTTAAGAGGGTTTAGGTCTTTGTACCTTCTTGAATAGTGTGTAAGTAAAAGCTTTTTGACGTTCGCTTCTTTCGCTATCTTTCCAGCATCCTTTGCAGACGAATGTCTGTGGTTTGTTTCTTCGATAAATGTTGCATCGTGTATCAGGAGATCTGCTCCTTCGGAGAGCCTTTTTACAGTTTTTACCGGTAGTGTATCACCGGAATAAACTATCTTCCTTCCCTCTGTTATATCGGATACATCATCTAGTCTTATTTCTATTCCTTTGTGTTTTACCTTCCCCTTTTCCTTCAGTTCACCCATTTTTGGCCCAGGGTATAAATCATGTTTTGCTGCCTTTTCTTCATTTATATTTACACTGTCCTTTTCCTCCAGACAGTATGCAACGGAGGGCACCGTGTGTTCTGTTGGCACCGATTTTATTATGTATTCTTTTTCATCTACAAGAACCGTTTCTTTATCATCCAAATGATCAACATCTATTGCTTTGACTTCGAATCCAAAATCATACCAAGACATATCAGATAAAAGCGAAACGAACCTTGATGCTTCTGGCCCGTATATCTCTAACTTTCTTTCTCTTCCTTCAAGATTAAAAGTTTCTATTAGACCAATTAAACCTGCAAAATGGTCGGCATGCCAATGTGTTATGAATATCTTGTCCACTTTCATGAAGGAAAGGCCTGCCTTCTGTATCTGCCCCTGGGTTCCTTCACCGCAGTCCCAGAGAAATACATCCCCTTCTCTCCTTACCCATATAGAAGAGTGATTTCTATCTTTAGTTGGAATTATACTTCCTGAACCAAGTATCACAACTTCCAATGGCTTCATAACATCAAAACTAAGTAGAGGAGATTTTTATATGTTCTTCGATCTGCTCTATAATTAAAAGATAAAAAACTAAGAGAAATTTTTAGAACCTTGCTTGGCACATTGTTTTATTCGCTTGCATACCTGACGGCATAGATACATGGTTCATCGTTTAGACAACCATCACCGTTTCTGTAGTTGGAACACGATCCAATCGGAATGGGGTTGTTCCTGAATGTATCCGAATAATCATGGCTTGCACAGTATTCTTCTAGCTTTTTTTCGTCTATTACCTCCGACGTCTTAACTTGAATTGATTCCTCAGAACTATCCTTTCCGAACCTCCTTTTTGTTCCTGCTTTTCGACTAAGCGTTTCAAACGTAAAATCTTCTTCCACAAAATCACCTCCTTGAACTACTGGATAAACAATATAATAGACAATTTTTAAATATTACGTTCGACATCTGCTTTACTTTTTCCGTAGGTTTTAAGTTTATTCGTCTGCAAATTCAAAGAAAGTGTATTGAGATGGAGACAAAAAACAAAGGGAAAATAATTAAGGATCCTGTCCATGGTTTCATGGATCTCAATGGGATGCAGGTCGAACTTCTCTCACAGCCCGAAGTACAGAGAATGGCATGGATTAAACAGCTAGGTCTCGGTCTTCTTGTCTATCCAGGTGGTCATCATACAAGATTGGAACATTGCATAGGAACATCCTATCTCTGCAACAGGATAGCTAAAAATCTCGGAATCGATGATAAAGAGAAGAGGCTATTGGAGGCTGCAGGTATGTTACATGATATAGGTCATGCCCCCTTCAGCCATACCATCGAAGAAGTGATGGGCAGAAATCATGTAGAAGCAACAAAAAATCTAATAACTGGTGTGGAAACCATCGATGATCCGGATTCAGGTAAAATACCAGAAGTTCTAAGAAATTATGGTATAGACCCCTGTGATGTAGCTGATCTTGTAACAGGAAACTTTAAAGGTAACAAGTATCTCGGCGATATCATTGACTCACAGATGGACGCCGATCAGCTCGACTATCTAGCCAGAGATGCACACCATACAGGAGTTTCATATGGATCGGTCGAAACCGACTGGATAATAAACGTCATGGAAATAAATGATGGTAGACTTGCATACAAAGAAAAGGGAATAGATGCCCTCGAGGACTGTATAATTGCAAGGGATCACATGTACTCCAGTGTTTATTTCCACAAAACATCTTCTATAGCCGAAAAGATGCTTTTGAGAGGGGTTGAAAGATATCTAAAAACAGAAGATAGTCCAAAAAAGAATATATTCTGGATGACAGACGGTGAACTTATGAACACGCTTTCTATATCAAACCCTTTTTCAAAATCTATGGTAAGGAGAATCAAAATGAGAAATCTTTACAAACAGGCATATACCATAAAGGATACGGGTAGGGAGGGAGCAGAAGATTTCAAAAACATTAGAGAAAAGGATGAAAGAGAGATAGAAAATGATATCGCAGAACTATATGATCTGAGTTCTGATGTCATAATAGTAAACAAACAGAAAAGGGTTGCGTCGGATCTTGAGCCAAGGCTCAGGAAGTTTGATATAAGGATATCCTTTCCAGATGGAAAGATTTCACCGCTGGAGAGGATTTCAACAACTGTGGAATCTCTAAAGAGAAAGGATCCTGTAAGAAATCTTTTATCTGTATATACAGTCCCGGAAAAGAGGGATGAAGTAAAGGACTTTGTTGAAGATTATATAGAATCTAATTGAATAGTTTGCTTCTTATCCGATTTACTTTTTTGTCGGTCAGATCGTCTTTGGTTTTTTTCATTTGTAGTATAAAGTTTCTTAAATCCCTTAAATCAATCTCAACAGGCATATTTTTGAGGTTATACTGGTTCTCTATCCTGAGTTCCTTGCTTTTCCTTAGCCTCCCTGCAACATCTTCGTCAAATATCCCTTCATCCTGTAGAAATTCGACAGCTTCTATAGTACAGTCATGTATTTTTGATCTTATCCCTATCCTATATAGAACTGCAGAGACAGAAAAATATTCTATGTAGTATTTCATAGTTGCAGCCCATATCCTCGATTCGTTTTCTACTATCTTCTGAAGCACTCTCAAACTCTCTTCTGCGTTTTTGAGATAATCCTCAGAGATATTCTCACTTGCCTCTGCCATCTCCAATCCATCTTTCTGTCTTTTACACCATTCCAAGTTCGCCATATATATCACCAAAAATTCTTACAAAGTAATCTGTACCATTGAGGATAATGTGTTTCTTGTGTACCTCCTTGATAAATCTTTTGTTAAGATTATCTTTACCCGAGACATGAATTTTGTGTATGTGCTTATATGTTTCACTAAAATCTTTTAGGTCTTTGTCCATCTTTTCATTTCTTTCACCTACAACAAGAAGGTCTATGTCTTCTCCTTCTCTTTTGTTCGCATATGACCCAAAAACAAGTATTTTAGCATCTGACATATGAGGAGATATAATTTCGTAAAGCCTCTTTAGAAGAGTTTCCTCCTTCAGAAATTTATGGGTCATCAGTTTCTCAGATATGGAAAGATAATGGAAAAGAAGGTAGCACTCCTCATTGAGCCTGTATTTTCTATGTTTACCCCTACCCTCAACCCTGAGAACATTCTCATCAACAAGCTTATCTATATATTTTTTCAAAGTTTGATGTGGTTTTCCAATTTCTCTTTCGAAGTCAGCCAGTATAAGACTTCTCCTGTAGTCCGATAGGTATGGAAACAAAAGCTCCCACTTAGTAATATTTCTTACCATAATGTTTATAATCATACTATAATATTTAAATCTTTTGACTACTTCTTACCTAGAACAAATATCTCTCTTTGGAGATCACCATGCACCCTTTCTGTGAATTTATTCAAAACTTTGAATTTACTATCGGTTTCCTTCAATATTTTATCAAAACCCATCTTTCTGGGACAGCCTATGACGCATCTTCCGTTGCTTTTCAATATACTTTCTATTTCTTTCAATGAAAATCTGTAAAGATTTTCTATCTTGTCGCTACATACCTTTGCAGATCTACCGTATGGAGGGTCGGTTACAACAACATCAAAGGCCCTATCCCAGTTTTTACTTAGATTCTGAATCTTCGATTTCCTAACCTCACCCTCGACTTCGTAGTACTCCATGTTCATAATGCTCCCAGAAACCATATCATCCTCCGAGTCGGATCCATAGACGTTGTATCCAGCGAGACCTGCTTCCACTAGTATAGTTCCCGTTCCACAGAACGGATCCAAGAGGTCCCCTTCGACACCCGAAAGATTTATCCAACATCTTGCTTCTCTTGGTAGAAGTGAAACCGGCCTTGAGTAGGGTTTGAATTCAGACTTCCTTTCCGTGAACTCGGTTGGATCAAACCTGTGTATTAGCTTACCCACGTATATTTTTTCTCCTTTCATCAAAAAATAGAACGTAGTATCAGGGTTATTCAGGTCCACGGCCTTTATGTTTGGGTTTAACTCCTCGAGAATTTCTTCTTTCTTTTTTTCTCTCTTACCTGAAAAACCAAGATTTTTAAATCGCGCCGCAAACTTTCCTTCTATGTATTTTTCAGGATCAAACGGCAATCTTTCATTCATACAGAAACTTCCGAGATACTCAAGCACTAGGTGTGAGTATCCTAGCCTCTTCAATTTTTCCACGTTTTGAGCTTCACCGACTACGATCCTCCCGTCTTTCATGTTGATTTTCATACCAAGAGCTCTTAGCTCTTCTAAGGGCATTTTTGAATGAAAACCGCCCGTGAGGATCAGTATTTTCATGTAAAAATTATTAGGAAAGGCCCTTTATTAGTTCCCAGAAATTCATCTATCTTCGTTTATCTCCAGCTTCCTGAAAAAGATTTCTTCAGGGCTGATATCTCTTAACCAGCATATCTTGTTTACCTGCCACAGGATGTCTGCAAGTTCATTTTCCACTTCTTTGTCTCCCTTTCCTTCCCTAATAGCTTCTGTGAACTCGCCGACCTCTTCCACAAGATGATATACAACCTCTTCCTGTGTTTCAGGAAGTACGTCCTTCTCATCCATCTGCTTTATCTGTGCTTCCATGAGTGAGTCCAAGTTTTTTTGATTTTCATCATCTTTTTTATCGTGCATTTTATCCCTTTTACATCTCTTCAAGTTTTGGTATATTTAGAAGATCAAGTCCGTTTCCCAGAACCTGTTTGAATGCCTTCACCAGCTCTATTCTCCTTGCCTCATATTCAGAGTCCTTAACCCTACATTTATGGTAGAATTCATTGAACAGTTCACATAGTTCGTTTAGATATGTAGCTATCCTATGTGGCTCGTACTTTTCAGCCGCCTGCAGCACAGGAACGTGGAACCTTCCAAGCTTTTTGACCAGTTCAAACTCTATGTCTTCCAGATTTTCGTAACGCATCGAAGTCGAATTCGTGACCTTTTCCAGTATACCACAAGCTCTGCTGTAGGAATACTGTAGATAGGGACCAGATGAACCTTCAAAGCTCAGTGCTTCGTCCCAGGAGAACTTTATGTTGGTGGTTCTCTTTTTCGATAGGTCGAAGTACTTGAGAGCTCCTGTACCAACGTATTCCGCAATCTTTTCCTTATTATCTAAATCGGGATTCTTCTTCTTTACAGCTTCTAATGCCTTTTCCCTGGCTCTATCAAGCACGTCCTTGAGAAGTATTATGTTACCGCTCCGTGTGGACAGACTACCCTCTGGAACCGACATCATACCGAACTTTACATGGAATAGCTCATTCCTGTCCGCGTAGCCCAGCTTTTCAGCTGCCTCGAAAGCCTTTTTGAAATGCCTTTCCTGAGGTTGACCAACCACGTAAAGTGACTTATCGAAGTCATATTTTTCCTTACGATATTTTATTTGAGCCAGTTCTCTCGTGCTGTAAAGGGTACCACCATCACTCCTCTGGATTAGATAAGGTGTATCGTCTTCTTTACTCTCTATTATAACGGATCCGTCCTCGTCTTCCTTCGCAACATCCCTTTCCAGTGCATCATCTATGACGTCTTCCGTTTTATTTCTATAGAATCTCTCTCCTTTCCACGAATCGAATTTTATATTCAGCCGAGAGTATGTGTCCTTCAGGTCTTTTTTGGTGTATTTAGTAAACTTCTCCCATAGTCTCTTTGCTTCTTCATTGCCCTCCTCGAGTCTTTTACTCCAATTCCTTGCCTCCTCATCTAGTTTTTCGTCCTTTTTTGCTTCTTCGTGGAACTTTACGTAGAGATCAAGTAGGTAGCCCACAGGATCCTCTTCTAGTCTTTCCTCCTCACCCCAGTTTCTGTAGGCGTAGATTAGCTTTCCAAACTGTGTTCCCATATCACCTAGGTGATTTATGCCAACGCAGTTATACCCCACAAATTCGAGTATCCTTTTGATTGAATCTCCTATTATCGTAGAACGAAGGTGACCTATATGCATGGGTTTACCAACGTTTGGTGAGGAGTAGTCAAGAACCACTGTCTTGTTGTCTCCAAAGCTGTAGTTGCCATACTTCTCCTTGTTTTCATTTATTTTTTCTATAACCTTCTCCGCGTAAAGGTTTCTATCCAGAAAAAAGTTTATGAATCCATGGCCTGCTATCTCTATCCTTTCAACTGACTGGAGATCATTCCTGTTAATTTTTTCTACAGTTTCCTCGGCAAGTTCAATAGGGTCTGAGCCAAGTTGGTTTGCCTTCCTGAGACATGCATTTGTAGAATAGTCTCCCAAATCAGGAGAATCGGGAACATCTATTCTCACATCGTCACCGAGAACTGATTGAAGCTGTTTTTTTATACTTTCCTCTATTTCCCTCATTTTATCTAAACCAGATCCTTTTCGAAGTACTCTGCCATCTTCTTTCTCAGTCCTTCTACCTCGTTGAATACGTGTATCGAGTGGTCAGAAGTGGCTATGGAAAGTCCTTGGCCAATCTCTTCAGCAAGGTGCCCTGGGATACCCTCTTCTTTTAATGTATCTGGATCGTTGTCAAGAAGATTCCTTGTAAAATCCAATGCCGTTGTCCACTCCCTGAAGTATTCTGCGTACCACTTCCCGTCTTCTATTAGTAGATTGTGTTCTCCTTCGTACCTTTCTATGAACCGCTTAGAGTTTTTCCTATCGAATATCGATGGCCCCTCTCTCTTATCAACTCTCGCCAACCTATCCACTTCAAGCTCAAGTATCAAAACACAGATGTGGTTGTTGCTCCACACATCTTTCCTTAAAACCACAAAACCTTCATTCTCAAGCATTTTCTCAACTCTTCTGTTCATCTTTTTCATCTGTGGGTATAGTACGTCATCATGAACATCAGGCGATTCGAAACTTATCAACATAAAGTCGGTTCCCCTTCTATCTATCTTTGACTGCAAGTCCTTCAGAGAAAGTGGCTTTTGCTCTTCTTTGAAAAAACTATCTCTACATGAATCTTCTACAAACTTTCGTGCTTTCTTTTTGAATAAGAAAAAGTTTTCATCAGACAAAACCGATGCGACATTTCTATCTTTATCAACGGGATCTATAACTATCAGAACATCTTCTTTGAATTTTTTTCTTTTGAGGTAGTCCTTTGATTTGAAATGGTTTTCCGGATCGATTACTTCAACGGGATACCACTCAGAAGCTTCCCTTACAATCTCCTCAAAACTTCCATACTCCTCAATAAGTATCTCACACAAATAGCCGGAGAAACCCTTTGTCTTAAGATCGCTGCCATAGAGACCATGTTCCTTTGTAAACTTTTTCAGAAGACGTACTTCGTCCCGTTGTTCTTCAGTTATATTTTTATCAACCCATTTGACATGCCACGGCGTCCTGTCAACACTGCTTTTTATTTCGTCAGGATCTGTATCAAAGGCGGGTACGATATCTATTTTATATCCCTTAACGTTTCCATGGACATAGGGATGTTCTGCATAGGCCACGGTCCATTCACCGCCCATATCCTCGATTATTCTTTTTCCTGCTTCCATTCCCCTTTTCTCAAGATCCTCCATATCCAGTTCTTCGTCAAACATCAAAAATAGATCTATATCCTTTTTACTCTTAAGCCATGTATCCTTTGCTATAGACCCACAAAACAGAGGACTATAATCGTATTCCTCTGCGTGTCTTTCACCTGCATCCCTTAAAGCTTCGCATGTTTGTTTAAGACCTTTTACTTCTCCGAGTTCGGGTTTTATTTCATCCAGTATTTCCTCAAGGATCTTTTTCATATTATCAAGGTTTATTTCTAGTTCTTTTAATAAAAAATTAACTTAGAATATTAAACGACAATCGACGAAAAAACACAAAGCTTTATATACTGCCAAAATAACATATGTGTTGTTAAATATATTCGAGTATACAAATCTTACACATTTCAGAAATTACTCCTCATTAGTAAGTACACATACCCAAACTTTTAAATAGTAGTAATACAAAGTAAGTTATAGTTGATTACTACCAAATGGTAAAAAATAATTTGATAAAATGTCAGGACGTGAAAAAACTGCAAAAACTCAGAAGATATGCCCAGAATGTGGCTCTACAAGCTTCGAGGAAAACCAGTCAAGAGGGGAACTGACGTGCTCGGAGTGTGGAGAAGTCATAGAAGAATCCATGATTGATATGACACAGGAATGGCGTGCATTCGATCAGGAACAAAGATCAAACAGGGCCAGAACAGGTGCTCCGTTAACTCCAACAAAACACGATAAAGGCGTAACTACAAAGATAGGAAAGGGGCCAGGTGAACTGTTCAAGGTCAATCCAAGTAAAAGGGCCCAGTACTCAAGGTTAAAAAAATGGCAGTCGAGGATTGTTGAGTCGAAGAACAGAAACCTTTCATTTGCACTGTCTGAGCTTAAGAGATTGGTATCGTATTTAGGACTACCCAATTCAGTACACAGAGAAGTCGCAATTTTATACGAAAAAGCTGTGGACAAGGGCCTTGTTAGGGGACGTTCGATGGAGGCCGTGGTTGCTGCGCTAATATATGCAGTGGCAAGACAGCACAAGACACCAAGGACGTTGGATGAAATAACAGAAGCATCAGGTGTCGACAGGAGGGAGATTGGAAGGACATACAGATACGTTTGTAGAGAACTTGGAATAAGAATCCTTCCGTCACAACCAGAGGACTACATACCAAGGTTTTCGACTATGCTTGGTCTTTCAGACAAGGCACAGGCCAGAGCTCTCGATATATTGGAGAAAGCAAAAAGTCACGAAATAACATCGGGTAAGGGACCAGTTGGGGTGGCTGCAGCAGCACTTTACATAGCTGCAGTTCTTACAGGTCAGAAAAAGACACAAAGAGAAGTAGCAGACGTGGTTGATGCAACAGAAGTAACGATTCGTAATAGGTACAAAGAAATTGTAGAAACCCTAGGCATAGAAGACGAAGTGGAGAAAAAGGTCAAGGAAGACGAAAACAAAAAAAGTTGAAACGGTTGAAGTTTTAAATCCCGTGTGGGGGTGTTAGACATGAAAGACTTGAAGGAAGCTGTGAAAGTTAAGAAGCCAACTGTTGTTAGGCAGGGCGATACAGTAGAAGAATGCTTTATGTACGAGGGCATGAATGAATGTTTTGACAACAGATGCTTCTGGAAGAAAAATGGCGAATGTCCCATAGCAAAGGCTCTTACCAGCGAATCAGAAAATGAAAACAATATCGCAGAAGTGTGGTAACTAGATCATCGTTTCAACTACTTTATGGAAGGGAGCTTCTGTCTTAACTGCGGTGGGAGAGTACACTGATTTTTTTGTTTTATGGTTACTGTCCCTGAGCCTTTGTATGGTTTCTTGTGTTTTATTTACTGGAATACTCTGCTTCTTTGCTATATAATGGAGATCGTAATGATAAGGTATGTCCATGTCATCGCTTAATCTGTCTACCATATCATGCTCTTCGTCAAACCCCTTGCTCTTGCATTTTTCTGCTACATTTCTACAGAAGTTCGGGTTGTTCAACCTTCCTGTATATACATTAGTAACTTCGGTTTGGCTTCCACAGGAGTCACAGTTCTTATGAAAACCTTGGTTTCTCCAACCACAACTAAAACAGTGGGATATATGACCAAAGTTTCTGAAGTTTTCTTGTACTTCCTTCGCACCACTTACAATTTCACCAAAAACACGTGCATAATGTTCTCTGAAATAACAGAGTTTCGGATAAAATGTCTTTTTATAACGACCTAAACTTTCGATTATCGCCGAAACCAAAATACGCAGACCAAGTTCCTTGTTGTAACCTGTTTTCATACTTTTTCTGCCGTATCTTCGCCTCGAAACCCTGGGGTATGTACCAAAAAAAGAGGATGTATCGGTTGCAGTTACTCCAATAAGACCTTTACTCTTAATTGAACTTGCAGCTGCATCCAAAAACTCTGCAGGCGACCCAAAAGGATCTATATCTATAAAATCGAAGTTTTCTTGGCGAAGAAGAACGGCTGCGTCTTTGTTTCTTATTTTTCCACATAGACTGTTTTTTTCCATATTACTCTGTATAAGTCTACTTGCCTTGAGATTGGCATCGTTCAACCAGACCTCTGGGATCCCAGCCTCCTTCTTATATCTTATACCTCGAATACCCGAAGCAGAGAGAGCATCACACGCTTTACGGGGACCAACTACGGAAACAATGGCAACGGATAAATTTCTATCAAACTCCATCCTTGGGTTGTAAAAAACCTCTTTATCATAGGATCTTCCTTCATGAACTTCTATCTCAACGTTTCCCTCTTCGATATTTTCCATATAATACTACCTTTCTTTATTGCAATCTTTAATTAGTTGGGCTGGACATCTCCAGATATTTATAATTTCAGAGGATGTACCTATCTGGATCGAAAGGAAATCAGAAAAGTAAAACTAGATGTAATGAAAAGTATAGGTGTGGCATTGGATGGTTTTAGTGCTCCGAGGCCGGGATGTTAATCCTTCCTTCAAAAAACTCGGGATATTCAGTTGGTGAAAAGCCGTCTCTGTACTCCTCCTTTATATCATCGTAGTTATCGATCACTTTTTTCATCTTTTCTTCAATTTTTTCTCTGTCAGCGGAATTATTGTACACTTTCATACTATAATTCTTGAATGAATTCTTTCTGATGAAGATGCCTAAGTGACAGGGTTCATCTTCCGGACTATCTTCATCCTTTTCCTTTATATCAAGCGAACAGTTCGAAAGACAATGGTTACCTAGCCTCTCATACTTCACCTGTAAACCAGGAAGTTCCAACTCCCTGTCAGTCGAATTCATGACAAGAGTTTCGATTGCATCGAAAAACTGCTTGTACAGTAGACCATTTATCCCATCGGTTGTTTCTTTGTCGTTCATATTCATCACTTACAAGTTAAAATTTATATATATTGAAGTCATCGGATAGGTGTTCGAAAAAACCTTTCTTCTTCGACAAACCATTCTCACAAAAGATTACAGCAAAATGTTGTGCTTGAAAAGTATAATTTGAATCCTGCGGTGTGATCTCCGAGATTTGATGATCGAAGAGCTTAGCTTATAACTTCCTTCCCGTCCATATACGGTCTCAGGGCCTCCGGTATCTCTATACTTCCATCTTCTCGTTGGTTCTGTTCTATTATAGCTATCATAGTTCTACTGGTTGCCAAGGCAGTGTTGTTCAGTGTGTGCACATATCCCTTGGGTGGCTTACCTTCACCTTCCCTGTATTTTATCTCAAGGTTCCTGGACTGGTAGTCGAGACAGTTAGAGTTTGATCCCGTCTCGTGGAACTTTCCATCGGCCATCCAGCACTCTACGTCGTAAAGCCTACTGGCCTTGTCGCTTATATCACCTGTGCAGGCATTTACCACCCTGTAATGTAGACCAAGCTTTTGGTACATCTCTTCGGCGTTTTCCTGCAGCTCTTCGAAGTAATCCCACGAGTCTTCGGGTTTGCAGAACACGAACTGTTCTACCTTGTTGAACTGGTGCATACGGTACAAACCGCGGGAATACTTTCCATGGCCACCGCCTTCCCTTCTGAAGCATGGGGAAACAGCGCAAAGTTTGACTGGAAGTTCTTCCTCGAGAAATGTCTCATCCTTGAACATTCCACCAACGGGGTATTCAGAGGTAGGTATCAACCAAAGATCCTTGTCCTTGATTTTATACGATTCTTCACCCGTCCCATCCGTAGCTCCTGATATACCTTCGTACACTTCCGTGTTAACAAGATACGGCGGCTCAATTATCTTGTAGCCTTTATCATTTAGAAAGTCCAAAGCAAATCTCTGGAGCGCTAAGTCCAGCTCAACCAGTTCACCCTTCAAGAAGTAGAAATCGGATCCTGCTACCTTGGAACCCCTTTCAACATCCAGAAGGCCTCTACTTTCCAGTATTTCAGTATGTACCTTCGGTTCAAAGTCAAATTCTGGTTCCTCACCCCACCTCTTTATCTCGACGTTGTCCTCCTCACCTTCACCCTCTGGAACCTCTTCATCCAGTATGTTCGGTATCTTCAGAAGAAGCTCGTCACGTTTCTTTTTCAGTTCCTCTACTTGATTCTCTAGTCCTCCTAGCTCTTTCTTGACCTTCTTCATCTCGTTTATCTTTTTCTCTGCGTTTTTTCCTTCCTGCTTCAACTCTGCTATCCTTTCGCTCTTTTCGTTCTTCTCATGTCTTAGATCCTCCATTCTCTGAAGTCTTTCCCTCCATTCTTTATCCTTTTCCAATACTTTGTCCACTATCTTCTCTGACTCGTTCCTTCTCTTCTGCGACTCCTTTACCTTTCCGGGACTTTCACGAACAAGATCTATGGACAACATACGTATAACTTGTTATTTTGACTTTTAAAGATACACACGAAGTAACTATGAACTAAAGATAAAGTTCCCATCTTTCTGGTATGTTTATTTGATTAACAGGAATAAACCTTTTGTTGTTGTTTAATTCATATTTTTTGTGGAAATAGAATGATGAAAAATTTGGATAGTATTCTATCAAATGTTCTCTATCTTTACACATTTTTTCAAGGGCATGCATTTCTATTCTACCACCTAAAAAATCATCTCTTCCAACATCCTCTATAAGGTGAGGACTGAAGTAGTCTGAAACCCTTTCCCATGGAAAAATAAGATAGCCCTGGCTTCTATCCCCTCCTCTGCCCCTTCCTCTATTTATACTATCAACCCTTTCTTTTCGTGAAGTTCCTGAACCACTTCTCATATCCCAGTATTCGTTCATATATTCTTCAAGTTCTTCGTCAACATAGTCGTAAAAACCACCCGACCCATCTCTTAATAGTTTACCAAGCTTCTTTGGAAAATAAGGCATAGTCTTGGAAGCAAGTGTTGCAGTGTTGGGTGTACATTTCCATCTGTCTTTGTGCTTGCTCTCAACACCTAAATTCTTCCTTTCTTTTCTGATTTCATCCGACCCCATGATTCTATGGTATTTCTTTTTTAGTCTCTTCTCTAAACTATTCAAAAACTCGGTAGAACTATCCGTCAAATCTTCAAGGCTGGCGTCGTATCCATATTTCTCGTAGAAATGAGGCGTTTCCTTGAAAATATCAAGGCTCATATTTACCACAACAATATTAAGGATAAAGAAATATTTATCCTTTCGTCCAACCCGGATGATATTTGAGTTTCAACATCTTGGTTGTGTTCATTTTCGAAAAAATTATTTAAATCAAAGAGATAAAACACCTAAGGGTGAGAAGATGGTTACACTAAAAGAGTTACATAGTTTTTCTGTCGGAGAAGGAATAAAGGAAGATCCTAGAGAAAAGAAAAAGATAGAAAAGCTACTCGAAAAAAGAAAAGAAAATTTCGAAGATATGAAAGATCCAAAAAAAGAACATTACGACAAGGATAGACTTGAAAATCCATTCGATGACTCCAAGGTAATATATGGAGAAGATAGCGAGGTGGAGAAGATGGCGGTTGGTATAGATATCGAAACACAGGATCTGATACTTATAGATAGACTAAATGAGAAAGGCGAAGATATAGATGCAGCCTTTGGTCATCATCCAGAAGGAAGGGCCCTTGCAAATCTACACAAGGTCATGGGACTACAGATTGATACACTTGAACAGGCCGGAATACCCGTTTCCCAGGCCGAGGGTATCGTTAGACCCAGAGCAGATGAAGTAAAGAAGGGTGTACATGCATCCAACCATCCACGAACACCAAGAACAGCAGAGCTTCTGGACATTCCCTTCATGACGCTGCATACTATATGTGACAACCACGCATACCAGTTTATGAAAGATCACCTGGAAAAAGAAGACCCCGAAACACTTGGAAACGTTGTCGACGCTATACTCAAGATACCAGAGTATGAATGGTCACTCGACTATGACATGGGCCCCGAGATATTCACAGGAGATAAGGATAACAGGGCTGGAAAGATAGAGGTGCTGGGCTTTACTGGAGGTACATCACTCAAGGAAGACCTCATAGAAAAGATGGTGGAGTCCGGTATAGATACTTTGATCGTAATGCATGCCCCAAAGAAGCAGATAGAAAAAGCAAAGGAAGAAAATATAAACATAATTTCTGCTGGACATATGCCATCAGATTCACTCGGGATAAACCTTTTACTGGATAAGATACACGAAGAGTTTGGCGTAGAAATAGTTGAGCTCTCGGGTTTCAAGAGAATAGAAAGATAGAATAACATAGGAGCTATTATGTCATCTTTAAAATTTTTAGGTGGATGCAGAGAAGTCGGTAGGTCAGCAGTTCTACTGGATACAGGTTCAGAAAAGATACTCATAGAATACGGAATAAAGCTCAGTGATGAAGAAAGTGAAGACGGTATAGGAAGACCAGAAAATGTAAAACTTAATCTAGATGGGGTTCTTCTCACACACTGCCACTTAGATCACTCAGGGCTCATACCTAAACTTTACAATAGAGGCTTTCATGGGAGCGTTTATGCTACAGCTACCACGTTTGATCTCGCCAAAACCCTATGGGAAGATTCCATAAAGATAGCCAGCATGGAGGGCAGAGAACAAGAATTCATAGATTCTGATATCAAAAAACTGGAGAGAAATCAGAGAAGGATTACCGTAGGACAGACTGTACCAATAGGAAACTCAGAGGTATCAGTTTATGGAGCCGGACATGTACCTGGAAGCTCTTCTTTTCTAATTGATACAGGCAAAAAGACCGTTCTCTACACAGGTGATATAAACACAAACGACACAAGATTGATGAAGGGAGCTGATCCAAACTATCCCGATGTAGATGTACTTGTAATGGAAACAACCTACTCGGACATAGACCACAGTCCGAGAAAAGAACTCGAAAAAAGATTCGTCAAAAGAGTGAAAGAAAGACTCGCCAAAGACGGAGTTGTAATAGTACCTTCCTTTGCAATAGGCAGGAGCCAGGAGATTTTACTTGTACTCAGAAAGCATGGGATAAAAGCACCTATTTATCTTGATGGAATGTCTGTCGAAGCGACAAAGAAAATTCTCAGATATCCTGAGTTTCTCAGATATCCCGATGAACTTAAAAAAGCTTATCACAACGCAAAGACACCCTCAGGTGACAATGAAAGAAAGGAAGCACTTGAAGGACCGAGCGTTATAGTAACTACAGCAGGAATGCTTGGTGGTGGTCCCTTTGCATACTATATAGAAGAAATATACAACAAAGAAAACTGTTCTATACTCATGACAGGTTACCAGGTCGAAGGTACAGCGGGAAGAAAGTTACTTGATACAGGCATATACAAACCCAACAGACAGGCATTGGACGTCGAATGTTACTACGAACTATTTGATTTTTCAGCACACTGTGGAAGAAAGGAGCTCTTCGACTATGTCGAAAAGGTTAATCCAAAAAAGGTAGTTGCGATGCATGGAGAAAAGGCTGAAGAGTTCGTAGAAGAGCTGGAGAAAAGGGGATACGAAGCTGAAGCACCCAAGAAAGGCGATACCATTACCATTTAGATTTTAGTTCTAAAGGAAAATATTAATATCTTTTAGGGTTCAATAATAATACAGCAGTAATCGTGGAGTGTGGGTTAGATCATAGACGAAGTATACTATGGAACCATCAGGTCGTTTTTCTTTGTAGCCTATGCTTTCCCTTCTGTTCTTTTCAAAAATAATAAAACAAAAAGAGGTGGTATATATTTACGATAGAAGACACGATGAGATCCTTCACGATCTTAAAGAAGACATGGATCAAAACGGATACGAGATACGAGGTGCTACTGGAGAAATAGATAAATTTGTGATTGAAAAGCCATACTACTGGCCAAATAGTAGACTATCCCGAGGAGAAATCGACTTTATGGGGTTTGACAACGAAAAAAACAGAATAATTGCTGTAGAAGTGAAACCCAACAACAAACCAGGTCACATAAAGGAAGCGTATCGGCAACTCTGGAGAGATGAGGTTCATTTCTCAAACAAATACCCGGACAAAGAGTTTAGGACATGTATGAAACTGGGCGATGAACCGCTAAATGAGATTATTGCCATGAACGAAGCTGACATGAGAAGTGAAGTAGTCAAATGTTTTGAACTCGAAGGAAGGTTCAACACCATTTCTGAAAGAAAAAGATTTTATAGAGAAGATGGTAGCACAAGAGGTGAAGTTTCTGTATTCGCCGAAGACAGGGATAAAGAAGAACTGGCCTTATGCAATGTTGCAGTATATGCTAAAGAAAGTCTTTGTCAGTCTGCTATAGATAGAATAAGAAATGAAATAGAAAGACTTGCATACAGTGAAGATTACGAGGGATGGAGTTTTGCTCCGTATATCTATGTAAATGGAATCGGTAGAAAGAAAATAGATATAGTCGGTGAAGACATTACGAAACCGGAGGTTGACTATACAATACTTGAGGATATAATAGAAGAAGCTCCAAGATGGGCACACTGGGCACCGAATATATAAAATTTATCGAGTGTTTCGAGGAATGACCCTATTTCTATTTCAATTATTTATATTTTAACCGATCAACCTTTACCTTATGGAACCGTCCGAAGCGATGCTTTACGACTCATATTTTATGGAGCTTTCTCGCGAAAGAGAAGATCAGTTAAGGAAAGAGCTGGAGAAACTTGGATACGACAAAGCTGAATGGGAAAAAGTAAGAGAGTTTTACCATATGAACATGCTTCCATGTGGAGATCCTGAAGAAAAGGCCAAAAAGATAGAATCCCGCCTTTACAAGATCTATCCTGAAAAATATTTTGAAGAAAGATTTGAAAACGAAGAATTAAACAGTATCTATTCCGTAGCACTTCAGAAGAAAATGGATGGTAGACATCTAGTTCTTCCGTTTTCATATCAAGACGAACTTGAACTACATAAATTTCATGATGTAGATGGAATAGTCCTGGATCACAGTATAGTATATAGCATCATGGAAAGATCAGGGAATATAAAACTCGACAAGGGGGTAAATAAAAGAATCGAACCCCTTTACGATGTTTTGAACGAAATAAAAAGAAGTGGTGAACGTTTGAATTCTATTGATCCATATCATCTCGGCGAGGAAATAAAAGAAACGATGAGCAAAACTTCGATGGTCCCATGGTATAAACCACTGGAACTAATGGATAATGTAGTAACATGGAGGAGAAATGGAGATGCATACATAGATATTACTTACCCCGGCGATCTCAAGGAAAAGGCAACCTTACATGCTAATGGAACGGGGGGTGATGGTATACACAGAGAGATGGAGATAATTAACCTCCTGGAAGAAATAGGGGAACCTCTCGATATACCTAAATGGCTTAAAAGAAGTTTTGAAGATGATTTTCAAGATATGGCAGAGGATAGAGCTATTATAGAAGTTGCCAAGGAAAAATACGAAAGGCCTATGATAATCACATATGACTCTGATTTCAAGAACCTCGCTCAGGACGAAGCACTTCCTATGCTTCCAGACTGTGCTAATTTTGTTCTTCGGTGCACCATAGAATGAAAGACTAAAATGGTTATTCCAGATAGATCTGTCCAAACCTATTCTTACCTGTCCATTTATGGAAGTCTTCAGTATTTGCATTCTCTTTGAGATCTATAAGCTGAACTGCCTGAGAATCAAGCTGATCTAAGTAATGTATTACAAGAGCCTCAGGAAACATAGGTTCTTTTACTGCCCCATATTCGTTCTTACCGTGATGTGATATTATTATATGCAATAGCTTGTTCTTCAGATTATCAGGAAAGTTTTTAATATTCTTTATCCTATCCAAAAGCATTTCCTGACCCAACGTAATATGGCCAGTGAGAAGACCTGCTCTAGACTGTTTTATGTTAGTCGTAACTTCAAACTCCTTTATCTTTCCAATGTCATGAAGAAAACATCCCACCATCAAAAGATCGGTGTCAAGGTTTTGATGTTGCTCGGTCATTTTTTCAGCAAGTCCTACCATATGGAGTACGTGTTCCATCAGACCTCCGATGTAGTTATGATGGTAGAACATCGCAGCAGGAGCCTTCTTGAACTTTTCCATAAATTCCTCATCGCTCAAAAAAGAGTCCATCAGGTCGTGTAGCTTAGGATTGTCCATATCTTGGAACTTAGACTTGAATTCTGAAAACATCTCCTCGATGTCTCTATCGGACTTGTCTATGAAATCCTCTATATCATAGTTTTCCACTTTTCTCAGGCCATTGTCCTCTATATTTATCTGCATATTTCCCTGGAATTCCGAGGCATTACCTTTTACTTCCAGAACATCACCGGGTTTTACCTTTTCTTGTATTTTCTTTACCTTTTCTTCGTCTCTTCCTCCCCAATATTTTGCCTCCACTTCACCGCTTTTATCGGCCAAACCTAGAGTAAACATATACCCCTTCTTGTAGGATCTCACAGGCTTTTTGTACTTCACAGAATAGGTGCTTCTTATTTTATCCCCTTCTTCCAAACCATCCACATCCTTTCTTTCCATGATAACCTTAGTAATTAAGACTATATACAAATAAAAATCTTCTTAATTGAAGAAAAATGTAACTGTTCTGATGTCGAAAGCTTTTTAAATAAAACCTTCGAAAATAATTGTGTTATGTTCAATAAATTACTTGTCTTTTTCATGATGTTTTTCTTTGTTCTTCCTTTAGCGTTTGCTGCAGAACAAGAGGTTAAGGGAACAACACAAGTAATCAATCCCGTTGAAATAGATGGAATTACGGTTTCCAGTATGGAGGATGCATGGGAAGCCACTGAAGATTCCCAAGAATTCCGGGATGTTGCTTTGGAGATGGGATACCAAGAAGAACAGATAGACAGATTTTATGATAAAAATAGACGGTAGCTACGGTGAAGGAGGCGGACAGATAGTTAGAACAGCTACATCTCTTTCTGCATACACTGGAAAACCTATCAGAATTGAAAAAATAAGGTCCGGTCGTTCGAACCCTGGGCTTAGACCGCAGCACGTAAAGGGCATTGAAACATTAAGAGAGCTTTGTGGTGCAAAAACCGGTGGCGTGGAAGTGGAAAGTCAGTCTATAGTCTTCAAACCTAATGATATAAGGTCGAGTGATCTAGAGATCGATATAGGAACCGCAGGCTCAATAAGCCTTCTACTGCAGTCTTTGTTGGTTCCGCTGATGAAATGCGAGAATGAAGTCAGTGTAGAGATAAAGGGTGGTACAGACGTCAAGTGGAGCCCACCGATTGATTATATAAAACACGTGCTCATGCCCATATTAAACAATCACGGATATAGAGCATCGGTTGAGGTGAAAAAAAGAGGGTTCTATCCAAAGGGAGGAGGCAAAGTAGTTTTTCACTTTTTTGATGCTGACATGAAAAGATTTGACCTATCGAAAAGAGGTGATATACTGTCGATAGGAGGCGTTTCATGTGCTTCGAATCATCTCAAACATGCAAACGTAGCCGAGAGGCAAGCCAAAGCTGCAGAGAAAGTCCTAGGGGAAAAACTAAATAAGATACCACGAATAAAAAAAGAGTATTCCAACTCCCGATGCCCTGGTTCAGTGGCTCAGATCTGGCTAAAAACACAAAACTCTATCATCGGGGCAAACGCACTTGGTGAAAAGAACAAATCTTCTGAAGATGTAGGTAAAGAAGCTGCAAAGGATCTGATGAAAAATTTAAACGGAACTATAGACAGGTATGCAGGTGATCAACTTCTCCCCTTCTTAGCTATATCCGGCGGGAAAATCAAACCATCCAAGATTACAGGCCACTGTAAAACAAATCAAAAAATCATACAAAAATTTCTAAATGTATCCTTTAAAACCAAGAAAGGAATTATAAAAGCTCGTACTTAGTTCCCATATTAAACTCAAGAATACTGGGTGTAACGTCCAGTACCACATTACCTTCTTCCAACATTTCATTGTAATAATTATCGAAGGGTGAAATTACTGCATATCCTCTGGACAAATAAAGGTCTCCTTCTACATCAAGTATCTCAGAAATATCAACAATCCTCCTCTGGACTGTTTTATCAGAGTGTAACCTTTTTGGTTTCCCCGACCTCGGTATGTAGACAGCCTCCAAAGGCGTTTCAAAACCCAAATCCTTTAGATTTTCCTTGTTTATAGCGATCTCATTCCAATCCAGTTCTTCAGAATCGTTGTAAATTTCTGTTTCGATTCTCGATGAGAATATTTTTTGAAGTCGACCACTTCTATAATCCAGGTCCATGGAAAAATACATCGTATCATGTATACTATAAGGAATAATAAATAAAAAAATAAGGAGGTTATTCGATATCTATTTCCTTTTCCTTCTTCTTTTTGACCTTCTTTTTCGGAATAGTTATCTTAAGAACGCCATCCTTCATCTCTGCTTCAGCTTTTTCCGGTTTGACTTCCTCTGGAAGAGTTATTGTCCTTTCCATGCCTCTTTTACTTCTTTCCCTCCTGTAGTAGGTTTCCTCTGAAACCTCTTTTTTACTCTCTTCCTGGCACGAAATCATCAGTTGATTTTCCCTTGTCTTCACCACAACGTCTTCCTTGTCTACTCCAGGAAGATCTGCTTCGATAATCAGATTGCCGTTTTCGTCTCTTAAATCAACAGGAAAGCCTCTCATTGTACCTGCAGCTTTTGGTCCTCTTTCCCAAAAGTTCTTCATAAGTTTATTCATCTTTTTCTGCATTTCCTCTATTTCCTTGAACGGATCTTTAACCGGCATATAAAATCACCTCCTTTTTTGTTTTAGGGTTTTGTGTTTATATAAATTAAAATATAGAAAATATTATTTAAATCTTTCGGAGAAAGCATACTTCCCAACCTGAATCAACAGTAAACCTCGGGGGTTTTACATTAAATTTATTAAATATCTACCACATGAATTTCTTCCATGGATCCGAAGTATTCAAAAGATATCTACGGAGATGAAGATGCGTATTATATGGGATGCCCCGAAATTGTCTCCAAACATCTAGCACAAAGACTTTCAGACTTTGACAGTGCTATCGAGCTTTGTTGTGGAGCAGGAATGATATGTGTTCAACTTGCAAAAGAGATAGACGAGGTTATAGGAGTTGACATAAGGGAAAGAAGGGTGAAAAATGCGGAGAAAAACGCTAAACTATATGATGTTTCTGAAAATACGAACTTTTTAGTTGGTGATGCAACTGATGAAAAGTTATTGAAAAAACTTTCTGCAGAGGTGGTTGTGCTTGAACCTGACTGGAGTTCACCTGGAAGTAAAAAGAATGATCATGCCTCCAAGCTTAAAAGTACGCAACCTTGTTCTGACAAACTTTTCAAGCTCACTAAAAGACATATCACTGAAAACATCGTATTTCGGGCACCAAAAACATTTTCTACTAAGACTCTCGGGAGGCTTGGTCCATGTAAAATAGAAAACATTTACTGGAATAACGAACTGAAGTTCAAAATAGTGTACTACTTTCCTGATTTAGAAGAAACTACAGAGGAAGACATCCACTTTGATCCAAAAGAACTTCTTGAAGAATAACTATCTGACCTTCTTAAAGTAATACAGTATGAGTGTTGCTGTCACAATAAATAGAATTATAGCTGCTGCAAGGTGTATATTTCCATTTGTTACTTCTGTTATAGTTTCCGTTGCCTCATGAGTTTCTGTCATTGGACCTATATCTACAGCGTCTTCCATTGTTCTTTTTGTTGTGAAGTACGAATGAAGCTGTTGAATTCCGAGAACTCCAGCTACAATTGAAGAAGCGAAAAGAAGCACGTTCTTCACCCTGTTACCAACAAGGTTCTTACCCTTCTTTGTTAGTTCATAGTACACCCATTTTCTACCTTCCCTATCAAGCTTATTGATAAATCCAGCCTCCAGTAGCTTGCTGAGGTGTTCATGAACGGTGGATTTAGAAAGATCAAGCTCTCTGGAGAGCTCTGTAACTGTCATATTTCTTCTGTTAAGATATTTAAGAATATTTTTCCTTGTACCGGAAGATACTGCTTCAACTGTTTTATCATCTATCTCGAGTTCGTTTGACATACAAACACATGACATACTCATTTTTATAAGTATTTTCAAAACGTTCGGCTAGTACCGAACAGTTTCATAACTGTTATAAAACAGTCAAAGAAAGAGTTTATTGATAAAATGAAACTAGATAAAATCGCAGGTTTGCTTGCCTTTGCAATGATCTCGGTAGTATTATTTGGTTTTGTGACTGCAACGGCATCCCAAAACCCGTCAAACGAGACAATCTTCGATTTAGAAACATTAAGCAGTGACTGTATGTCAGAAAGAGGAGAAGATGTCCACGAAACAGAAAGTTTTGGGAATATCACCAGGATCCAAGGTGTGATGCAGACACCAAATCCCTGTCACACTATCAACATTTCTGAAATCAACCAAAGCGAAGAAACATACACCATGAATCTTGTGGCAGAATCCCAAGAAGAAATTTGCATTCAGTGTGTGGGGGCCGTGGAATATGAGATCATCCTTGAAGGCGACAGACCGGAAGAGGTAAACATCCTTCATAATGGCGAAGAAATTGGCACCGTTAGACTCAAGAGAAACATCTTCCAGGTACTAGTGGGATGGCTAAGGTCCCTCTTTTAGGATCTAAAACGAAGAGGGATCACCCTTATTTTTTATCAATCTTCTGTAACATATACCAAGAACTTTCCTTCAGGAGGCTTTGATATCTCAAGCTTGACATCTTTTATAAGCTTGTAGTACCTCCTTCTTCCTTCAGTATAACTCTCAATTAAATCATCATCTTCGAGCCTTTCGAGGTGATGTTTTACTCTTTTACCGTCCATATTTGTTAGATCCATTATCTCTGAGACATATTTATCACCACTACAGAGATGCTTCAAAATTTCAAGCCTCTTCATAGAACCGATAAGTTCCAACATAAATGTATACTATTACTAAAAACATTTATATATCTTTCTATTGAAACAAAGGAACGGGTGATAAAAATGGAAATATCAACCAAAGATTCGGAAGGTAGAAAAACCATAGAGGGAAACTTCAGCAAAGAATTCCACATGGACAGAAAGGATCTCGGTGAGTTTTTAAGAAAACTAGCAGATGAGATAGAGAAGGGCAACGAACTAGAGATAAAAAGTGATGACTGGGTACTACCCTTTACGTTCAGAGATAACATAGAAGTTGAGATAGAAAAGGACAAGGATGAACTGGAGATAGAGATAGAGTTCGACAAGATGGAAGACAAGGAAAGCCTAAGCATAGGTTAAAATCCCAATCTATTTTTATTTTTTTAACAGAGGCCATCCCTAGTTTTAGCCCACATGAATCTACCTTGTGGACGGATAGGATATAAAAAGCTAAAATGGCTTTTCCGTCCTACTGAAACATTATTCTAAATAATATTTTTGTGTCTTTACCTTTCTTTGTGTCATTCACGTCTGCTGGATCTCGGTTGTCTGTTGGGAGGAAGTCTCGGTCTAATGTTGTTTTTTAATAACACCCGACCAAGGACATATTTAGATAATAAGAAAATGTCCATAAAAATTCTAAAGACCAGATTTAAGTATTTCTTTAAACTAATATTCTATGATGAAGCGGTTTGTTCTACTTATTTTGGTAGCTTGGATACTGGTCCTTCCCACAGCGGCAGCCAGGACACATCAGGTGGAATATGATATAACTGATGGCATTGTTGATGTAAGGGAGGATATATTTCTAGACTATGCAAATCAAACCACAGTAAGGTTTTTCGTTGTCGGGGACGCGTACAACATCCGTGCATGGACTGATTCGAAATATTCGAGATTTCGGATAGATGAAGACGATGGCTGGAGAACTATTTCAGTAAATGTATCTGATCAGACCGAAAACCTTTCTATTGAATACATGACCTCCGAACCTCTTGATATGGGAGAAACTTCCTACTTCTTCCAAGGTTTTATGGTGGATGAAAAAACTGAAAACATATCTCTGAAACTCACACTTCCCGAAGGTGCTGTTCTTTCAAGACCACTACATGCTCCCAGACCGCCAGTAAGTCCCGAACCAACTGAAGTTACAACCACAGGAAGAAGAATTACTATAGAGTGGTATATGGAAGAACTGGAACCTGGGGATGTTTTTTCTATGTTTGTCTCCTATGATGAGGATAGATTTAACTGGCTATACCTCACACCACTTCTGGTACTAGGCGTTGTTTTAGCCTTGTTTTTCTATTACAGAAAGAGGCAAGTTGAAGAAGTGCTTGATTCGTTCTCACATCTTCTCGACAAGGAGAAGAAGATTGTCGAGGCCCTGGTAAAGGCAGAGGACAACACTATGTGGCAAAAGAAGCTACAGCATAAGACAGGATTCACAAAGTCCAAGCTCAGTCGTACACTCAGGAACCTAGAAGAGAGGAACGTCGTGGAGAAGATGCCCTACGGAACCTCAAACAAGGTTCGACTAGTTCTTAAAGAAGATACGGAAAGCAGCGGGGAGTAATAATTCTGTTTGTTGTGGTTTGTTGCACACTGTTTCGGTTAACATTCAAGGGGTAGTAGGTACAAGTTTAGGGTACAAGGAGGTGTTAATTTATGAAAAAAATCATTCAGATCATGACTTTCGTGGTAGCGTCACTTGTCCTCTTTACCCCACTAGCATCGGCGCAGAGACCATTACCTGATCCAGGAATCACACCCGATAGTCCTTTCTACTTTGTAGAAACTTTCATGGATAGGTTCAGGTCACCGGAGAGAGTAGCCGACAGGAAAGCTTCCGAGATGATAGCCATGGCAGAAAAGAACAATGCTGAAGCTTTACAAAGAGCCGAGGAACAGTACAACAGAGCTATGGAAAGAGTGGAACAGAGAGCAGGAGACAATCCCAACATGAACGAAGAAAGGGCAAGGCAGGCCAGCAACCACATGGCTCACCTGGCGAACGCCAGTGAAAGAGTTCCTGAAGAAGCAAGAGAAGGAATTCAGAAAGCCATGGAAAACAGTGCTCGTGTAAGGGAGAGAGCAGTTGAAGGCATCAACAGAACGGATCCTGAAAGAGCAAGGACTGTGGCCGAAAGTACACTAGAAGAGGTCATTGCTAATACCCCTGAAGAAGCAAGAGAAGGTC
This sequence comes from Candidatus Aenigmatarchaeota archaeon, assembly GCA_003553905.1. GTDB lineage: Archaea > Aenigmatarchaeota > Aenigmatarchaeia > PWEA01 > PWEA01 > PWEA01. The sequence continues at coordinate 12,809 of PWEA01000012.1, read as the reverse complement.
TTGAAACGGCTCTTGAAAACGTTAGAAGAGAGAGGGATACTGAAAGAATTGGCCCTGAGTCTAACATGACGGAAAGAGGCCCTGAAGGAAGGGTTCCTGATACCCCTGGAGAAGAGGAAAACGGAGAAGCAGAAGATGGAAATGGATCCACAGAAAACGTAACCGATGGTGCAGGAGAAGAGAACGGACAAGACAACCAACCGCCTATATAGGCGGTAAAACTCCTTTTCTATTTATTTGTTTTTAAGTAACAAGAACAGATATTTCCCATGAGAATTGGCTATCCCTGTATAAATCGATCACTGGACTGTATAGCAAGCAGCACTTTCAGACTCAAATCATACTCAGAAGAGAAGCTGAAGAAAACGGTCGAGAGCAATCTTGACTGTTTGGAGAGGATGATAGATTACAATTTAGAGAATAGAATGTTTTTTCTCCGGATAACCTCCGATCTGGTGCCATTTGCTTCGCATGAAGTATGTGACTTCGACTGGCAGAAACACTTTTCAGAGAGATTAAGCAGTATAGGAGAAAAGTTCCGAGACCACAACTTTCGGGTCAGCATGCACCCCGGGCAGTACACTGTTCTGAACTCTAATAAAAATGATGTTTACCACAAGTCTATCAATGATCTAGAATATCATGCAGATGTTCTCGATGCTATGAATCTGGACACGACAGCAAAAATAAACATACATGTGGGTGGTGTATACGATGACAAAGAAAAAAGTAAAATGCGGTTTATAAAAAGATATAAGGACATTTCAAAGAAAATAAAAAGAAGATTAGTTATAGAAAACGACGAAAAAAGTTATTCAGTAAAAGACTGTCTTGATATATCGAAAGAGATCGGGATACCAGTAACATTCGACAACCTCCATCACTCAATAAACGGATCCCATTATAGCGTAGAAGATGCTCTTGGGGAGGTCTCAAGAACATGGAACCACAAAGACGGGCCACCGATAGTCCACTACAGCTCTCAGCTTACAGGAAAAAGAACTGGTAGGCATGCAGATACCATTGATCTCGAAGACTTCGAAGGGTTCTTAGAAAAAACGAGGAAATATGATTTCGATCTGATGATTGAGATAAAAGACAAAGAAAAAAGCGTTAAAAAGATTATAGAGAATTCACTTTTCTAGAACCCACTCAGAACTACATCCTATGAATATATATGTCCAACCAAAACTCATCCCAATTTTCATCATATGCCTTCTGTTTCTTTAAATCTTCTTTGTAAAACCCTCTGGCAAACTCATAGATATCAGACTTTTCTCCTGAACTTAAAATCTTTATCCTCTGGAGGTCATCGTCGACATCTTCGACTTCAACTTCCTCACCATCAAAGCTTATATGATCTGCACTCTTCAATAGGCTCGCGAAGCTCCTTGGATGTCCTTTTTTTATAACACTGGTAAAAACATCTTTCTCAAGTGATTCAATGTCTTTATACACTATAATATCGGAATCCTCCTCGAGATAGACCCTGTCCCTTTCGCAGAAGCTTCCAATGAAATGTGCCACAGATCGATAATTGACCCTTTCCCTAAAGTCGATCATTAGATCTCCATCTATGTACCTTGAACTGATAAGACCACCGCTCTTCTCTCTCCACCTTTCCATTTCTTCAACAGTAGTTGGCTTCAGATCCTTTGTCTTCTTGATCCTGTCTATCATAATTTTTGACATAAAACAGAAGAGGGTTTAAAACTATTTAAGCCTATAGAAATAACCCGGACACACCAAAGAACTTATTCAACTATCCGATTTACTTAGATCTTTTTCAAAAACTTTCCACCAGAAACCATTAAAAATAATGTAGAAAACAACGGCAAGAAACTAACCAAGCGGATTAAAAAACTCGGCTGTGTCATCTCAAAAAATCCAGGCCTCCCAAAAATTCCAAGAGACACGAGTATACCACCAGAGCAGAATATTAACATCTTACCTGAAATATCCCTTTCAATTATATAATCAGAAGCTACAAACAGGGCAAAAAACGAAAACAGCAAGCCGAATATACCCGAAAGACTTAGAATATTTGTTCCTCTAAACAATCCAATACCAAAATCAGCTAAAGAAGAAACTATACCTAAAAACACACCTACCACTGCATAACCAAACTCCTTCGTTATTATTATGGAACATTTATCACTTATTCTTTGAAATTTTGTCATCCGAAAATCCCCTCAGACTGGGCTTGAACCGAGTTTAAACTACATATAGAAGTTAAAATTTATAAGATTAGAGAAAATACCTAGATTTTGTAAGAAAGTCCTGCTTTTTCGTACCTTGTATTTTCCTTTTTAGTATGGTTCTTTATAATGCTACTAAGTTCACTGTCATCCATATCACCAAACACATTCACTTCTTCCATCTCCTCTTTCTTTTGTTTGTCCTCCTCAAATTTATCAACAGATTCGTAGATTTTATCCTTATTAAGAACCCAATAGTTTATTCTCCAGTTTTTGCCATTCCAAAGACTGACCTCCTCTCTTTCGGTTTTAAGTATTCCTGCGTCTTCGAACATATAAAATATATCTCTTTCTTCAGAATCCAGAACATTATCTATTATTCTTTCTCCGAACCCAAAAAAGTTCATAACAGTCTCCGCGAGGTTTTTGAACTCTTCATAATCTTTGTCCAGTTCTCTCGTCTGATATTTCATAGCCTTTGCTAGTTCCTCGGGCCTTACTGTACTGTCAAAATATCCAGACTTTTCTCTTTTCATGGGAAACCTTAATCTAATTTCGAAACTTAAAAATCTATTGTCTAGGGAAGAAGTTCACGGTTTAAAATAAAAAACTAGCCAAATGAAACCAATCAATTATATCGGTACCTTACCATTCTCAGCAGGCGCACTTACATGGTCCTTCCATATCGATTCATCCATGTCTTCATATATATCTACATCTAAGTCACATTTTTCCTGTTTTTCTGTATTTTCGTATCCTTCTATGGCACTCTTAATTTCCTTTCTTTTCCACTCCCAATAGTGTATTCTCCATCGCTTACCACTGTGCAGATATGCTTCCTCGCGGGACAGAGAAACAATCCCCCAATCATGAAGCTTATTGAAAATCCTCCTCTCGTAGGAGGACAAAATATTATCGGTTATAGATTCATCGTAGCCAAAAAAACTCAAAACTTGGAATGCTTCAGACTCATCGAGGGGTTCGTAGTCATAGTCTAGGCTCTCTGCCTTGTGTTTTGTTGCTTTGACAAGCTCCTCTGGCTTTAAAGTTTTAGACACCATCACATTTTATTTGTTCTCGAAAGATTTAAACCTGAAACATCACAATAGGTAAAACAACAAAAACGGGTAGAAACATGGATCTAAAAGATTATGTTATTCTGGCTGCATCTATTGCTGTTAGTATGAGTGCCGGGCTTTTTGGTTCTTTCTTCACATCTCAGACGGTGAACACATGGTACAAAGGTCTCACAAAACCATGGTTTACCCCACCCGGTGAAATCATAAGCGTCGTTTGGATCATACTTTATATCCTGATGGGAATATCCCTGTACATAATACTTACAAACGATCTGAAGGACAAGAACGTAAGATTGGCTGTAGGACTGTTCGGAGTACAACTTTTTTTAAATGCTATGTGGTCTTACCTTTTCTTCGGACTAACCTCACCCCTCTACGGTCTCATAGGGATCGTGTTTCTCTGGATAGCCTTAGCTGCGACGATATACAGCTTCCACATAGTTTCGAAGAAAGCGTCCTACCTACTATATCCTTACATAGTCTGGGTAACCATAGCACTTGCCCTAAACTACTCTATCTACGTTATGAATTAACCTACTTACATTCCAAGAAATTTATGGTCCTTTTTTCTTCCCAAGTTTTACGAGATTTTTAAATTTTATCAATACAGTCCTGAGATTTTCTAGAAAATGAAAAGAAGGGGGGTTGGGTTAACCCATGTGTGTTTATATCCCCATAGCTGGTTCTTCAACTTCCGCATCTTCAGGCGGAACGAAGAGATCGTCTCCCAAGGTTGGGTTCAAATCAACTTCAATCTCTAAGGATTCATCTCCGTGGTGGACGTCGTGCATTCCTTCACCGAAGTTTTTTGCCCAACTTTCAGAGGTTGTGACCATACCTTTAAAGGCTTCCTTTCCGAACTGCTCTGCGAGAGTTCCTATAGCCTTCGTCCAGTCTTCTTCTCCGGGCTGGGTGATGTAGACCGCATTTTCGTCACTGTTCCAGATAACTATGTGATGCTCGTCTGGATCAGCCGACTCTACTCTCCAGTCATAGTCCTCTGTATCCATGTTTCTGGCTCTGACTCTTACTCCGCCTTCAAACTCTCCACCTTCGTAGCCTATCCACTCTGCATCGATGCTTGAAACTTCTGTGGTTACATCATCTTCGCGCTCTTCCTCCTCGCCGTTCCCGGGAACTCCTGTATCTTCATCAGGAACTCCGTTGCCCGTGCAGCCAGCAACAACGGTAACAGCAAGAAGAAGGGCTACAGTCAAAACTAATATTTTTTTATCCATATTAACACCTCCCATTAATAGTTGAGGTGCCTCCTTAAAAAATTAAACGTGCGGGAAGCCACTTTCCAACCAATGAATTCAAAGACCAAGGCTCTTTATGACCTTCCCTATGGCTTTATCCAGCTTGTTCATTACAACATACCCAAGTGACGCAACTATACCAAAGCCAACGAATCCGTAGGACGATATCATAGCTATATTCACTTCATTTATAAGAAAAAGATATCCAGCAAGGGTTAAAACCACTGTCCCTATCAACCTTTCCCTTCTTCTGTGATTCTTATCACTCATACTAAATGGTCCACTTGTATGAAATTTCTTACCTTTCTTTCCGTATGGATAAACCCAGTAAATACCGCTTACTGTAAGTGAATCTGCTACAAAATGACTGATTATCCCTATGATAATACCCAGGGATAGGATAAAGCTCCCAAAAAGAACAAAAACCACAAAAGAAACCAAAATCATAAACCATATGTTATGACAAAGTTTTCTATGAACACCACTAAAGCCCAGTTTGTTTTGTAATGTAAAATCGAAGTCTGGTAGAAAAGCAGCAAAACCCGTAATCAGAACAAGCTCAAAACCAAAGTCTAAAAAATAGTAAAAAAGTACTCCGAAAAAAAGGCCAAAGGCGATATGGGTCTTCAGTTTCATCCTAACATAGTATAGATAAAACTAAAAACATAAAAAAGAATAAGAGTATGGCCTTTTACAGCCTTTTGGAGATATATTTGCAGGTATTGCAACAATCACTGAGCTGTTTCTCGATACCATCGCCGAGCTTCTCTGTATTTTCTTGGTATTCATCTAAATCATCAGTCCCAGCATCCCCTAACTTTGTCGTATCCATGTAACCTCCTAAACACATAAAATCACAGTTTATCAATCAACATAAAAATATTTAAGTCTTGGTAAAATCCTACCAAATCCAAAATTTTAAGTAGTTTCTGTCATAACTTAAGGACAATGAAGAACTACTTCATACCACTTTTATTGATAGTTTTTGTGATAACTATCTCTGGATGTATCGCTAACAATGTAAACTTACAGATCATGGCAAGTAGTGGTGGAACAACCGAACCCGAACCGGGGGTCTACTACCACGAAGAAGGTGAAGAACTTACTGTAGTGGCTGTTCCCGAGGAAGGTTATGAATTTCAGGAATGGGAAAAATTAGGGAGTTCGGAAGACTGTGTCTTAAATGAAACCGTATGCAAATTCAACATAACAGAAAATTCTTTCATTGCAGCACATTTTATCGAAAAAGAAACCGAGTAAAACTTGAAGTATAAAATCAAGAAAGACAGCTTTATTAAAAAAATCGATGGTACAATGGCTAAAAGTTTTTTCAAATGCCAAGTCTGTGGAGATATACACTATGGCGAGATGGGTCCAAGTATATGCCCGACATGTGGCTCTGAAGAAGCATACGAAGAAGTAGAATCCATAGAAGCCAAAGAGGCGATGAATCTCAGATGAAAGTAGAGGCGAAAGTAAGATCGGTCCACAGAGAAACACATGATGTGAAGACATTTAGACTCTACCCAGAGAAGAAAATAGATTTCACACCTGGACAGTACTGTCTTGTATCGATCCTGGATTCCAAAAAACACAAGAACATAAGTAAACCCTTTACATACTCAAGTTCTCCGACGAAAAGATATGTAGAATTAACAGTAAAAAGGATGGGTAATTTTACAACGGCTATTCATAACCTCAAAAAAGGCGATAGACTTCTATTGGATGGGCCTAGAGGTAACTCCCTGAACTTCGATGAAACGGTAAAAGAAGATGTTGTTTTTATAGCAGGCGGATCAGGAATAACACCCTTCATGTCTTCGTTAAGATACGCCGTAGAGAATGATCTAAAAAACAATATAACTCTGCTGTTCAGTAACAGAACCAAAAAGGATATAATATTTGAAGAGGAACTCGAAACTATAAACAACAAGAATGGGTTTAATGTTGTAAATACACTTTCCGATGATTGGTCAAAGGACTGGGGAGGTGAAACCGGGATGATAAATTCTGAAATGATAAAAAAATATATCGATAAACCTCCCAGAAAGGTATGGTATATATGTGGACCTCCCCCAATGATAGATTCGATGGTTGACATCCTAAATGAACTCGGAGTTAACGAAGAAAAAGTTAAATACGAAAGCTGGATGATTCCGGGTAAAGGAAAAAACTCAAATTAAAGAAAATTTATATCAAATATAAAAACATTTCGTTGTAATAAATTAGTAGAAATAATAAAAGATGCAAAATGTCTAGAGAGGAACCCAGAATAGAGGGTTGGACGGAAAGAAAGAAAGAATCGACGTGGTATACCTTCAAGGACTTTCTCCAAGAAGACAAGGGGTACGAACCGTTGACACACATGAGAGAAGCGATGGAAGATATCGAAACTATGTTGCCTGATTACAAGTTAATCAGGTTAAATGAAAACAATAATCCTGGAAAAGTCCAAGCACTAGGTAAGAAGGGCGAAGATGAAATATATTTCGTAAATAAGGAAGGGAAGTTTGTGGGAAAGGGCGAGACAGAAACGCCATATAAGATTGATTAACTTACGCCAGAAACTACAGGTCTTTAATCATCGCCTACTTTCTTAACTACGTTATTGGATCTGTGAGAGTATGTTTTCTATAGCACCATCGTCATAGATGTTGTCATTAGAAGCAGGTGTTCCATGGCCTGGTAGTAGAACAGATATATTGTCAAACTTTTTTACCCTTCTTAGAGATTTCTTTATAGCCTCTTCGTCACCGCCCGGTATATCAGTTCTTCCGAACCCATCTGTAAAAAGAAGATCTCCTGAGATAAGAACACCCCTATCATCATCCCAAAGTATTATAGATCCAGGTGAATGTCCTGGCACATGTAAAACTTTAAAACTGTAGTTTTTGGTCTTTACTACATCATTTTCCTCAAGCCTCCTATCCACTTCAGGAGGCTCAAAGTCACTGTCAAATGCAGCTGAGAGGGTTCTATCCTCAGTTAACTCAGCTTCCTTGTGAGCAAGTACTTCAGCATCTGTCTTTTCCTTGAACTGTTTGGCAGCTCCTGTATGATCGAAGTGTTCATGGGAAAGAACTATTTTTTTTATATCTCCTATTTCGACGTCGAATCTATCCATCTGTTCCAGGGTCTGTTCGACAAAAGTTCCAGTCCCTGTGTCCACAAGAAGCTCACCGTCAACGCAGTATACATTTGAATCCATCCCTGCACCGTTAAGCAACAATATATTATCCGTCACTTTCATGGGTTATTATTCTTCTATGAAGATTTAAATAGGTTGAATACATCTAAAAATTTAAATTAGGACCACCAACTAACTATAGTATATCATGAAAAAGGAAGGCTCCGATGAAGAAATATTGATGGAATTAAGGCCCGCAAGAAGGCGATTCACGAAAGAATATATAGGAGCAATTTTATGGGCTGTAATAGGTCTCATACTTTTTTATGTCAACTGGGATTTTTCATTAGGAAATCAGATGCTTAAAGTCGATCTTCTTGGATCGGCCTTCTTTCTTTCATCAGCACTAATATTCTTTATATATGCAGAAGCCAGACGATTCGTGGAACAGTATATAATAACCGACACCGCTGTTTACGAAAAGGTCGGGCTGTTTTCAAACCGTACCACCGACATACCCTTTATGAAGTTGCAGAGATGTGGTATAAACAAACCTTTCCTTGAAAAAATAGTGGGCGTTGGTGATGTACGGGTCGATGCTGGACATAATTTCTTTATAATAAAGGGTATAGCGAATGCAGAAGAGGTAAACAACCTAATAGAAAATAGAATGCGAGAGGTAATGAGCGGAGGGAATGTAGCTGCTGTCCATGATAACTAGTTATTCTCTTATATTCATATGATCTGAGAGAAGGGCTTCTTCTTCTTTCTCTGAAATTCTCAAAAGACCAACAATCGATATTGAAATCAAAAGTATAACCAGCCCCAAAGAAAACCACTGGGAAATGATAGTTATGCCATGGAAAATGCTAAGCATAAGTAAATATACTGAAAGAGTTAATGGTACTGTTAGTAAAAGAAAAAACTTTGCTCCTATCATAACTTAACACTGTGCTTCCCTAAAATAAAAATCTATCCCATTATTCATCTTTACCAGTCTTGAGTCTACCGTAAACAGCATCCTCTACATAACCAAGAAATTCGTTTATGGGCTCTTTATATTTCTTAGTTGCCGTTTTCGTGTCTTTGTGCAAACCACGTTTGGTTTCGGATACTTCTTTACCGGGTTTTCTGCCTTTCTTCATTGTGTCGACATAACCGTCAAGCTCCTTGAGAAAGGGATCAGTTGGAAGTGCAACACCTCTTTTTTCCTTGGGTTTGTCGAAATAGTCTTCGGGCTGCTCACCATAAATTAAAAAGTCCCTGTAACGATCAAAGTTCTTCTTCCAATCTTCCTCGTGGTAATCGATATCATCATCACGTATAAGATCGGCGGCATACTCTGCTAGCTCCTCGCCCCTTCCGGCTCTCTGGAATAGAACTCTTCTTTTTGGGTCGTCCTCCGATCCAAAAACTGCTTTCATATATTTGTCTGCTTCAAGTGGATCAACGGGCCATATACAGTTGTTTCTCTTTTTCAAAACAAGCTCGGTTTCTAGCTCAACACGTCCATATGTCCTGTGTATGTTATAACGTATTTCTCTTTCGTCGCTCTCTGATTCGGGATCCACACCCTTAAGTGACCAGGAAAATACACCGCTCTCATCGCCTGTTATTCTATTTTCATTCCATTGCTCTAAATCTTCATCATGTCTCCTTGCGTGTCTCATTATAAGTTCAGGAAGGCCAGAAAAGACCTCGTAGTTGTACTTTGTTTCTGGGGCACTTACCCTTTCATCGATCCTAAACCTATAAATCCTATCCCAATTATCTCCATCGTACTCTTCACCGAGGTTTTTTATTTCCTCCTTTATCATTTCATTCGGCTCCTCTGTAGAAACAGCAGCTTCCACACCTTTTTCTGTTTCCACCCTTGTGCGATATAGCTTATTTCCGCCCTTTCCCTCCAGATCATAAACAATGGCCTGTCTCAACATCCTAGAACTTATTCTATTAAAGTTACCTCTCAGAATCCGTATAGGCATACCCCCCTTCTCCTCCGTTTCCTGATATATCTGTATCATTGGTACTATGTCCTTTGAAAGCCTTTTCACATTTTCTTTCTTAATTGCGGATTTGTTCTTACTCATAAAATCACCCACATACGTTACCGGGAACTTTTTCCATACTCAAAATTTCTAAACCCAACTATTCGAGAGAATATATTGTTCCAATTTTGTGAAGTAAAAATTTTCTCCCTTCTCTGTCTTCATACTGAGTTAGTTCTCCATCAACCAACACATCTACTCCCTTTCTGATATCGCTCTCAAATCCCTTGTCTAACTCATCGACATCAGAACTTCCGAGACCGGATACCTCGGCTGAAACAAACTCACTGCTATTCAAATAAAACTTTTCGTCCTCATCATCGTACCTAAGCTTACCCTTAAAACATCCCTCTTCTTCTAAAAACTTAGCTGAAATCTTTTTGTACATCTCATCAGACATGAACATATTTTTTGCTAAAAGCTTAAATATGATGAAACAGGGAACTATTGCCAGAAGCCGTTTGTTATATCCAAGGGTTTCTGAACCGATATGTACGAAGAAAAAGACAGGGATAAAAAAATACTGAAAGACATGGAAGCCGTCCTCGGTGTACTGGGGATAGAGGATAGTCCTGAACCTATCGAGATACCGATCAGAGAGTATTATAAAATCGGTAAAATTTTACAAGAGAAAACCGATGATGGACTGTTCGAATACATGAAAGAATACGATTTAACAGAAATAGACAAAATTTATGACTATGTTTCATCCCCAAGAGAAGAACTAAACGAGCTTTACAGAAACAAAAAGATAAATGAACTGTTCAGGACTCTCATGAAGCATCTCGATGGACCTTCTATAAGTAAAGGAGAAAAGCTGCCTGGAAATGAAGAAAAACTTTGCATATACAAAACTGGGGTCAAGATACCAGAAAAATATAGAAACTATATTGAAGAAATTAAGGATGTAGTAAATGGATACTACCATTGTAAAAATAAATAATTGTCTACAGGACCAAGGTTAATTCTTTGCTTTATACCTTGTTTCCTGCATCTACAAAGGTAATTGGACGTTTTTCTTTTTTATCAGGTAAAGAAATTCTATCATATTCACGGTCGGAAATATCCAAAGGAGGCCTACCTATAGATAGGACTTCTGTGCCCGTCCCGTTATCATATTTTTTCTCCGTGTTTTCGTAAATATCCATATTTATCACCAAGTAGTAATTAACATTCCTACTATTTAAAGGTTAGGGTTATTTATCACTACTAAGTAGCATATACTCATCAGAACTAAACCGCCCTTGCAAGATACAAGTTATGTTTGCTCTTAAGTATTTCTACAGTGACTCTCTCCCCAACAGGTATATATTTTCCATTTAAAATAGTTATGGTTCTGTGATTTGCAACTCCAAGCTTCTGACCTGGATTCCAACCAGGGGCCATTACATCAACACCTATTTTTTCTCTTCGTTTGAATACTCTGGGAAGCGAAAATCCTACTTTATATATACCAAAATCTTCGGGGCCTAGTTTGAGCTTTATACTATATTTTTCCTCGAGATCCTCAAGTTTAGAGTAAAATCTCTCCCAAGATATCTCCTCGTAACCATCAATCTTCCTTCCATTCTTATGTTCCCTGTACTTCTGTATCCCTAGCGCTGGCCACTTTTCACCCGCACCTAAATCCTTTACATACTCTACAATATCTTCTATTCCATCGTCGTTAAAACCATCGATCCATACAGGCGCAATCAGAAGATCTATCTCACTACCTACTATGGTTTTCGCATTCTCAAGAACCTTATCCAGGTCGTATATATCAGTTCCGGCCATAAACTTCGCCGTATCCCTATCCATGGAATTTATAGTGAGGTTTATTCTATCAAGCCCCGCCTCTTCCAGATCTCCTATCATCTTTCTATCCAGAAGAAGTCCGTTGGTCTGCATGGAAACTGTTTCTACTCCTTCCATAGATGAAAGGCTTTCCACAAGTTCAACCATCCTTGGATAAAACAAGGGTTCTCCACAACCGTCTATGTGCATTTCTATATCGTCGCAGTTTTTTCTCGCCACCATTGCCCCTGCGTACTCCACCATATAGTCAAGGGAAACCTCATACCTAGCTTGTTTATTTCCAACAGGACCTTCGTCCACAGAACAAAATGGACATGAGAGGTTGCAGCCGGAAACAGGTCTTATCTGCAGGAGATTCGTGCCCCTGTCAATAACCCCGAAGGTCAGAGCACCAGCTAGAGGTAGATCGGTCTCCTCTCCTACTTTGACAATTTCTCTGTTTTCCATGGGACTAAGTAGGTCATCGAAATGATTTAAAGAACAGGGTAGCTGTGTTATATATAAAAATTAGCAGACTGTTTGTATTACATCCTCTGTATAAGAACTCTCATCCTCCATTTCAAGAAACCTGTACACCTCATCTCTTACTTCTCTCATATCATTGGAAGCATCGACAACCTTAAGATCTACGTCTTCTATCTGAGAAAGTATATCCTGATACGACTCATAAAGTATTCCAAGAAAATCCCCATTCATAACTCTTCCCCCATCACCAAACTCCCTCTCCAGCGATGTTTGAGGTTCTACCAAAAAGGCAACGACCTTATCCTCCAGATCAGTAAACTGCTTCACATATTCCTTATGTATATCCCTACTTTCCTTTGAAATTTTACTCTTTTTATAAAGAACGTCGTCAAATACCATACGATCGTATATACCTCTATCAACAAAGAGGTAGTCCAGGTCGTCCCGAAGCTGCTGTTCCATGATCTTATTGGCTGTTTCGTGGAAGCACCATGCATTATATTTGAAATGATTGTCCTTATCAAGAGGTGACTTCATTGCACTTTCTGCGACGGAACCCACCTTATATCCATTGTTGTCTTCAAGAGCATCCTCCACAAGATCTATCTGTGTCGTCTTACCGGTCTTAGGCATTCCCATGAACTCTACTGTGATCATAACATAGTATTTATCAAATAATTTTAAATATTTTAAGTACATGGCATCTGGAAGAAACAGGAAGCCGCCGGTGGGATTTGAACCCACGACCTGCTGATTTCCGAGCCAGCTTTCATCCGCGCAGAACGCGTCAACAAATCAGCGTACAAGTCAGCCGCTCCGGCCGAACTGAGCTACGG
>PWEA01000030.1 GCA_003553905.1 Candidatus Aenigmatarchaeota archaeon | reverse complement strand
CCAATTCACGTTCTCTTTCTTCTCCTTCAAAATCTATCATTCGGAAGACTAAAAAGATATCTTCAGCAAAAGTGTAGTTAACAACACCGTTATTCACTTCGATATCTAAAGAGTTATCCCAACCTCTCTCGTTATGAGACACGGAAAGAAGTTTTGCCGTATAATTCTCATTAGCCAAGACTAGATTAGGTCCATCCTGCCCAACTACTTCAAGGTCACCTAAATTGAAGGTGATCTTCCGAGGCTCTTCTCTTTCTTCATCCACTTCGTATTTGAGTAGCTCACCTGTGTATGCGTCGATCTCTATCTCATATGTCTTCCCATCTTCTACTATCTCTATCTCATAGATGTAAAAACCATCGTCTTCATCAAGTTCGAACTCGACCAATGTTCCTTCAGCCATCTCAAACGCTATGTCTATCGCTTCCTCGTGACCTATCAATTCTTCCCAATCAGGCATCAGATCAAAATCATATTCATCGCTATCGAATTCTAGCACTTCTCCTGTATATGCGTCGATCTCTATCTCATACTCATATCCGTCTCTTACTATCTCTATCTCATAGATGTAAATACCATCGTCCTCATCAAGTTCGAACTCGATCAATGTTCCATTAGCCATTTCGAACGCGATACTCAGGGCTTCTTCGTGACCTATCAATACGTCCCAATCGGGACCTAAGTAATCATAGTCAGCTTCTGCCTCTATCTTCATCAAGGCGGGAGCTACGTCGTATATTCTGATTTCTGTATCATCACCCTCGATCTCGTACCAAGCACCCTGTGTTTCTGTCTCTTCAATCATCATATCCTGAATGATCACGCTTTCAAAAAGTAACAAGTTCGTGTTATTCGTGTGTAGAGTGTAATTACTTATTCCGTTTTCCAATAGCTCAAAGGAAACAAAACGTCCTTGAGTACCGTCCCAAAATCTACCTACACCTCTTTCTTTCTTTGGTTCATCACTCTCGTATTCAAGGATTTCACCAGTATAACCATCTATCTTGATCTCTTGTTCATAAGGTCCTTTCATGATCTCTATTTCGTAGACGTAACTGTCGTTGTTTTCATCCAGTTCGAATTCAACTAGTATTCCATTGGCCATCTCAAACGCTATCTCTATCGCCTCTCCATGACCTATCAAGTCGTACCAATCATAATTGAAGTCGTCCGAATAATCTACTTCATATTCAAGGACTTTTCCTGTGTAACCGTCGATCTCCATCTCGTATTCCCATTCTTCTCCTATGATATATATCTCGTAGACAGCTTCATCTTCGTCTTTATCCAATTCAAATTCGATCAGTGTTCCATTCGCCCATTCGAAGGCTATCCTTAACGCCTCTTCGTGGCCTATCAATTGGTAATCATCAGGCATGTAATCTTCATCTCTATCGTACTCGTATTCAAGGACTTTTCCTGTATAACCGTCAATCATTATCTCGTACTCCTCCCACTGATCTACGATCTCTATTTCGTAGACGTAACTGTCGTTGTTTTCATCCAGTTCGAATTCAACTAGTATTCCGTTTGCCATTTCAAACGCTATATCTATCGCTTCTTCATGACCTATCAAGTCGTACCAATCATAGTTGAAGTCGTCCGAATAATCTACTTCGTATTCAAGGAAGTGACCTGTATAACCGTCGATCTCCATCTCGTACTCCCACTCTTCTCCTATGATATATATCTCGTAGACAGCTTCATCTTCGTCTTTATCCAATTCAAATTCGATCAGTGTTCCATTTGCCATTCTAAATGCTATCCTTAACGCCTCTTCGTGGCCTATCAATTGGTAATCATCAGGCATGTAATCTTCATCTCTATCGTACTCGTATTCAAGGACTTTTCCTGTATAACCGTCGATCTCCATCTCGTATTCCCACTTTTCTCCCATGATATATATCTCGTAAACAAATCTATCGTTATCCTCGTCCAATTCAAATTCGATCAGCGTTCCATTCGCCATTTCAAACGCTATGTCTATCGCTTCCTCGTGACCTATCAGATCGTTCCAATCATAATTGAAGTCGTCTGACTCATCTTCGTCGTATTCAAGAACCTCTCCTGTATAACCGTGTATCTCTAACTCGTATTCCCATTCTTCTCCTATGATCTCTATCTCATAGATAGGTTCCTCGTCGTCTTTATCCAATTCAAATTCGATTAACACTCCATCGGCCATATCGAAGGCGATGCTTAGAGCTTCCTCATGACCTATCAACTGTTTTTGATTAAGAATAGAAGTATCTCCGCTGATATCTGAAGTAGAAGATTGTATTTCACCATCTTCCCTAAAAGCTATACTTGTCCCCGAAGTCACTAAAAATATAGACATTGCTGCTATAACCACTAACGTGAGTAATCTATTTCTCCTCATTTTATCACCATTATAACAGATTTATAATACCTTATAAAGTTTATTTCACTATTTTCGAACAAAGATTGAAAAATGAATGATCAATCTATATCAGTAAATGTTTTAAGTTAACTCTACATGCCCCCTAGCAATATCAAATATGCCTGAGAAGAATAAAATAAGGGATATCTATTACGGCTGGTTCATTGTTCTGGCGACTTTCATTGCTCTGATGGTCCTTAGTATACGAAATTACAGTTTCGGAGTCTTCATAGACCCTCTGACCGAAGATTTCGGTTGGGATAGAGCTCCTTTGACCCTGGTCTTTTCTATATCCCTTATAGTTTCATCTTTATTTGGCATCGTCTCCGGAAGATTGAGTGATAAATACGGTGTGAGAAAACTCATGGGCATTGGAACGATTCTCTTATCTGTGGGATT
>PWEA01000024.1 GCA_003553905.1 Candidatus Aenigmatarchaeota archaeon | reverse complement strand
GTGCCCATGGAGGTAGGTAAAAAAGGGTTAAAAATGTACGTTAAAAACACGTCATATGCCCCCATTATGAGCTTGGTTTGAATCAGACCTTTGAGGGATTGAAATAATTATACGTATCTGAATTGAGATCTGGAATGAATAGTTTGAATCAGACCTTTGAGGGATTGAAATGTAAAGTTCTCTCCCCACGAAGTTATCTGGTCTGACTTGTTTGAATCAGACCTTTGAGGGATTGAAATAATTAAAGACCGCCTTGAAGACCAACGACAAACTTCGGTTTGAATCAGACCTTTGAGGGATTGAAATATCCTTTGTCGATTAGCGTATTGACCGCGTTGTTTATCGTTTGAATCAGACCTTTGAGGGATTGAAATTGTTTAAGATAGAATTCCTTCGCGAAGGTCGTGACCGTTTGAATCAGACCTTTGAGGGATTGAAATAGCGTTGGGTCACGACTTGATCGGGGTCGTTTTCCAGTTTGAATCAGACCTTTGAGGGATTGAAATTGATCAGGACTATTCCGATCCTCAGCTTTTTCCTTTTGTTTGAATCAGACCTTTGAGGGATTGAAATGAATGAAAACATGGCTTGTAGTTGGGTAATACGTACCAAGTTTGAATCAGACCTTTGAGGGATTGAAATCCAGTTACATTTGACCTTATGAGCCAACCTTCTTCTTTAGTTTGAATCAGACCTTTGAGGGATTGAAATCAGGACCATGAACGAGATAATGGAGTTGTTGAAAGATCGTTTGAATCAGACCTTTGAGGGATTGAAATAAGTGAAGAGTCTTGAATTCAGAGAGAAACACGAAGGTTTGAATCAGACCTTTGAGGGATTGAAATTAGACCTTCGGTATCTTTATCTTGTAGGGAATTCCTGTTTGAATCAGACCTTTGAGGGATTGAAATTGAGCTGATAGATCAATACATAGTGAGATCTAATTAGTTTGAATCAGACCTTTGAGGGATTGAAATAGGACAAGGAACATCGGAGGAAAGGGCTAAGGTTCCCGTTTGAATCAGACCTTTGAGGGATTGAAATGTCTTTTTCTTTCTCTTCACTCAACACTTCCTCTTTGGTTTGAATCAGACCTTTGAGGGATTGAAATGAGAGAGAACTCGGAGCACCTCTCGTAGGTGCTTGGGTTTGAATCAGACCTTTGAGGGATTGAAATAAGGAATGGAAAAGATGCAGGAAAAAATTGATAAAGGTTTGAATCAGACCTTTGAGGGATTGAAATATTATCAGGATCTCTATTTTGTCTCTCAGTATTGATAGAGTTTGAATCAGACCTTTGAGGGATTGAAATAGGGAGTGATTCAGGTACTGACGTAACAGCGTCATTCGTTTGAATCAGACCTTTGAGGGATTGAAATAACCCGAAGCGTCTGAATTCCTTGACCTAATCTTCAAGTTTGAATCAGACCTTTGAGGGATTGAAATACGACGACCTTGATTATGCGGAAGTCAACGAATCGAAAGTTTGAATCAGACCTTTGAGGGATTGAAATACCCTTCCTCGTATCCTTCTTCGTCGATCAATCGTCGTTTGAATCAGACCTTTGAGGGATTGAAATATCGTAGCCGCGGGCATACTTGAATAATGGAAATATGGTTTGAATCAGACCTTTGAGGGATTGAAATACATCTATTCCGCCTCCTTTTCATTCTTAATAAGCTCGTTTGAATCAGACCTTTGAGGGATTGAAATTGATTATTATCTTTATCGGACCGAATCGACGAAGTATAGTTTGAATCAGACCTTTGAGGGATTGAAATGTGGTTTGTGATGATGGTATTATTTACTTTATCGGTGTTTGAATCAGACCTTTGAGGGATTGAAATAACATTCTTGACAATATACACTATCTTCACGTGAAAGGTTTGAATCAGACCTTTGAGGGATTGAAATACCTTCCTTTATCCGGAGCTGGTCGTAAATTACTTTTGTTTGAATCAGACCTTTGAGGGATTGAAATACATCCCAAGTATGTTCTTGGAAGGTTATATCACTGTGGTTTGAATCAGACCTTTGAGGGATTGAAATAAGTCTTCGTCTTCAACTTCGGCTGTGATACGCTCGGTTTGAATCAGACCTTTGAAGGCTCCACCCTTTCCGCACTCTCATCACCAACACTCAACTTCATGATTATCAAACACAGCAGTTTTCCTCCTCTCCAGTAATAATATCCTAGTTTTCTGTCAACTGTCTTTGATATATGAAAGATAGCAGTTTTCTCCTCAAGAATTATCAACTACAGCAGGTGAATCATATATCAAAGATAGCATCTGTCAACCGAGTTTCATATATCAACTATAGCAGCTAACTGCCGTCCGCAAAGCTTTGCTTGAGGACTAAGGGATGAATCAAGAAGTTTACTAATTGATCCGCAAGATCAAATCTGAGGAGTCTCGGAATTAAAAATTCCGAGTTAGCAGGAATTTGATTCCTGCGATCAAACGGATGAAATCCTGCAGAGTGAGAAAGGGAATTATATTCCCTTGAAATCCCTGCAGTCTTTGATAATCAAAGTAGACGCAGATCAAAAAAATCTCAAATCTGTTTAAATATAGTTAGACTTCATTCTTCGTAAAAAATCACCTGATGATTTGTCACAGACCTGATTATCGTAAACATCAAAACTATTTTACGGATCTTAACAAACTATAAATAATACAAAACTAAATGTGTTTATTGAGAAAAAATCACAAAAAACAAGTATAAAAAGCAAAATGAGGGAAAATATGTTGATAGAATTTAGTGTTGAAAACTTTAAATCTTTGAAGGAAAAACAGACTTTAAGCTTGGAGGCAGCCACTACTCTCGACGATCTAGATTATAATCTGATAGATTTTACAGAT
>PWEA01000011.1 GCA_003553905.1 Candidatus Aenigmatarchaeota archaeon | reverse complement strand
ACCACATTAACAGGGACAAAACTATGGTCGAGAGTCCAACGGCAACATGCCTCTTCAGCTTGTTCCCTGTGTGTATCATACTTACCAAAATCAATAACGTTGAGTGGTTATTTAAACGTTATGGTATTATCCAACTGGATCCTTTACTAGGTACGGAATTCTAAACATTAAAAAGATACCCAAGGGAACTTTTATAAGTACATAGAAATAATTTCCAAGGCATGTCAGAAGAATTTGAATGTGAAGTATGCGGAAGAACCTTCGACACGGAAAGAGGAATGAAAGTTCATGCCTCCCAGGTCCATAAGGATGAAAAGAAGACAGATAAAAAAGAGGTTTCCGGTGATGCGAAAGATATGGACGTACAATTTGAGGTAAGTCCATGGAAACTGGTTTCCGGAGTTTTGGGTATTCTTCTTATAGTATCCATCTTCTTTGCTTTCCAAGGACTACCCGGCACAGTAACTGCTGAAGATGAGATATCAAAGGAAGAGGCAGAGGATATAGCAATGGACTTCTTCAACGATCATATGAAGGAACAGATGTTGGGACCAGAAGCAGAAGACCTTGAAGCCGAGGAAGTAAACGAAAAGCACGGTCTCTATGAAGTAGTTGTAATAATAGAAGGCATGATGGGGCCACAAGAAGAGTCCCTGTACATCTCGAAGAACGGTGAATACTTCTTCCAGGGAATTCATATAGAGGAGTTTGAACAGATGGTTGAAGAGCAGCAGCAAATGATGGAAGAGATGGAAGATCAGGAGGAAGGCGAGATAGTAATGGATCCTGAAGACAATCAAACCGAAGAGTAGTCAGTTTTCCGCGTTAAGAAAATCCATTTAGTTTTTTATTTTGACTACTTTGGGTTATAGTCGCTGAAATTTTATAGTATTGGCTCTGCTAAGATTGGTTAGTATTAAATCTAGAATCTACTTTAACTCCCTTTCTGTGTAGTCCAGATGACCCTGCTCAGCGTGGATCAACGCTTCAAAGAACTTTTTCACGTTTTCGTTTTCTGCTCGTGCCAGGAATTTTTTGTATTTTACTGTTGCATCTCTTTCCAGTTCCTTCGTCCTTTCTAGATCTTTCCTGGTAGAACCCTTTGACTTTTCACCTTTCATCTCCGGTTCGTCTATACCAAGAAGTTTGCAGGCAACTTCTGCATGCTCTTCTTCTACGCGTGCAAGCTGTTTGAATAGTCTGTTCATCTTTGAATATTTTTCATTTGAGTCGCTTACATCCTTGTAGTAGGCTGCAGCATTTACTTCCAATTCAACAGTCTCCTTTACGTCCTTCTCCTCCTGTTCTGTTAAATCACTTGACCAAAGTGGGGAAAACTCATCGATTCTTGTTATGAACTTTCTGGGTGCACCACAGAAAGGGCAGTCGTCTGGTGCTTCCCCTCCTATGTAGGGTTCCCCACATATATTACAGACAAAAAGCTTGCTCATGGTATCAGTACCAATATGAATTGAACTCTGTCTTAATAAATCTTACTCATGAAAAATTAGATAGAAGAATAGTAGTTAAATACAATCACCAGCTTTCTACAGCTTCCTTGGCTGAAGAACTCCAGTTTTCTATCAGATCCTCTAACCTGTTTCTTATTTCTTCCTTACTTTCCGAACTGTAGAAATATCTATATCCCCCGCTTGGTATGTTGTACTGTTTCCTTGATACAAGATTCTTTTCTTTCAGATGTTTCAATGATTTGTGGACTGTGCTCCTATCAACGTCGAGTTCTGTTGCCAGTTGTTTGACACTTTTCTCTTCTGTCTCGATAAGCCTTTTAAGAATCCTGTACTCGGTCACCGAAAGCTGAAATGAGCATCTGATAAGTTCTTCTATCCCTATGTCCTTACATGCAAAGTCTATCATTGTAACGGTTGTGAATTTTTGGCTATATGATTTTCACACCTTCGTTAGTTATTTAAGCTTCTTGAAATAAGTTTTGTTGACGGAACATGACTTGCAATATATGTGGTCAGGACGGTAGTCTTATAGAAGCAAACCACAAGGAAAAAGGTAAAATCATGGTCTGCAGGGAATGCTGGGTGGATATGTACGGCAAAAACGAGATCGTTTCAGGAAGAAGCTGTTCATCCTGTGGCGGATCCTGTGGATCTTGTGGATTTTAAAAGAGGTGATTTTATGGCTCTCAAAAAATCAAAGGACGAAGACTTCGACGAAAAGGTTCTGGAAGCCTCAAAGGAAAGGCCCGTTGTGGTAGACTTTTGGGCGGAATGGTGTATGCCATGCAAACAGCTCAAGCCAACGATAGAGGAGATAGGCAAGGAAAGGGATGATATAGACGTGGTCAAAGTGAATATAGACGAAGCAGATGAAAAACCACAGGAGTATGGTGTTAGAAGCGTTCCTAATGTCAAACTTTTCGTAGATGGTAAGATTGTCGACGAGTTCATAGGCAACAGGACCAAGGAAGACGTTCTTGAATGGATCGATGAAAATATTTGAAGGTGCAAAAGATGTACGATTTGATAGTTGTAGGTGCAGGACCAGCAGGTTATACTGCTGCTCTTTATGCGAAGAGATATGATCTAGATGTGCTTGTTGTCGGGGAGGATCTGGGCGGTCTCTGTAACGAGGCCTATATAGTTGAGAACTGGCCCGGGACTAAAGAGATAGAGGGCAATGAACTAATGGACAGGATGAAAGACCAGATCGAAGATTTGGGAGTTGAAGTACTACAGAAAAGGGTCGATAGGATAGAAGGAGAGGACACATTCAGTGTTCATGTAAACGGTAAGATATTTGAGACAGCTTCAGTTATACTGGCCCTTGGCGCCGATAAGAGAAGATTAAACATAGAAGGCGAGAAGGAGCTTGTAGGTAAAGGTGTGAGCTACTGCGTTACATGCGACGGTCCATTGTACAGAAACAAGGATGTTGCAGTTATAGGAGGTGCTGATTCTGGCCTGAAAGCGGCAATGCTTCTCGCGGAGTATTCCGATAATGTACATGTCTTTGAAGCCACTGATGAATTAAAGGCCGAAAAAATAATGATCGACAGATGCAGGGAAAACAACAAAATAAAACTGAACTGTGGTATGGCGCCTGAGAAATTTGTTGGTGATAAATTTCTCGAGAGGATAGTTTTTCAGAATGGAGATGAGGTGGAAGTGGATGGAGCTTTTATTGAGATAGGTTCCGTGCCAAATGAAAGCATAAAGAAAATAGGGAACAGAAAAATAACCAGGGATGAAGGAGGTTTCATAGAGGTTTCGCCAGGCCTTTCTACAAACGTTGAAGGTGTTTTTGCCGCTGGAGATGTGACCACAGCAAGCAACAAGATGAGACAGATAGTTACTGCAGCAGCCGAAGGTGCTATAGCGGCCTATTCTGCCTACAGCTATGTTGGAGAAAAAGATGCATAGTATTGATGGTGTAAAGATATGGATCTTCAAGAACTTAAAGAAGATATAAACGGTTGCAAAAAGTGCAACCTCCATAAGAAGAGAACACAGATAGTTGTAGGTGACGGTGTTTCTGATGCTGATATAATGTTTATAGGTGAAGCTCCTGGTCGCCAAGAAGACAAAGAGGGGAAGCCTTTTGTTGGAAGGGCTGGACAACTACTTGACAGTTTTCTTGAAGATATAGATTTGGATAGAAACGAGGTCTACATAACTAATATAGTCCTATGCCGCCCGCCAAACAATAGGAACCCCGAAGACGAAGAAATAGAAAAATGTACGTGTTACCTCGACAGACATATAGAAATAGTAGATCCCAGGGTTATAGTTCCTCTTGGTAGTTTCGCTACTTCTTATATCCTTGATAAATATGGAATCGATGGTGGTACGATAAGCAGTGTTCACGGAGAGGTGTTTACAGTCAATAATCTCAAAGGAAGTTTTAGGATAGTTCCTCAGTATCATCCAGCTGCTGCACTCTATAATCCTGATCTCAAGAAAGTGATATATTCTGACTTCGAAAAGGTAAAAGAGGTTGTCTAGGGCTTTACATACCTCAATTTTATAAACTGAAAAATTCTCATTGTTTTAGTGGTACCATGAGACTTGAATCTAAAGTGGCGATTGTGACTGGTGCTTCTTCCGGCATCGGAAGATCTATAGCTCTGAGATTTGCTGAGGAAGGGGCTGAGGTAGTGGTTGCTGACATACAGGAGAAACCAAGAGAAGGCGGCAAACCAACACATCAAAAAATCAAGGATAAAGACGGTGAAGCTATCTTCGTGGAGACAGATGTTTCCAGTAAGGAGTCCGTTGAAGTTATGTTTCAGAAAACAATCGAAGAGTTTGGAAGAGTAGATGTGGTTGTTAACAACGCCGGAATATTCATGCAAAGTAAAGTAGAGGATCTGAATGAAGATGAATGGGATAAGCTTATGGAAGTCGATTTAAAGGGTGTCTATCTCTGTACAAAAGAAGCAGTTAATCACATGCTTTCAAAAAATATAGAGGGATCAATAATAAACATATCATCGATAGCAGGTCTTCTCGGTTATAAGGGGGCAGCAGCATACTGCGCAGCAAAGGGTGGGGTTTCAAATTTTACAAAGGAGGTTGCTCTGGATTACGGTTCTGATGGTATAAATGTCAACGCTATCTGTCCGGGAGTGATAAAGACAGAGATGACAAAACAGTTCAGAGAGGATCCAGAAATGAAAGCCTTCATGGAAAATAATACACCCTACAAGCGTCTAGGTGAACCAGGAGATATAGCAAATGCAGCTGTGTTTCTTGCTTCGGATGAATCAAACTTTATCCATGGAGAAAATCTTGTTGTAGATGGCGGTTGGACTATCCACTGAGGTAATTTCATTTACTTTCTGAAACTATTTTCTTTAGATAGTTGTAGAATATTTCATAAAACTCCTTGTCCGTTGTTTCTACAACTTCCGCGAGCTCTGTCTGCTTTTCAATAAACTCAATGAGTTCCAGATCTTTGAAAAGTTTTTCTACCTTATCAGGATCTGTCCGTGTTCTTGGTTTATCGGGGGTTGCACTGCAACAGCCTGCGTGCGTCGACATATAAAGACCCATTTCCTTGCTTTTCTTTATTATCTCTTGTTTGTCCATTCCCATAAGAGGTCTATGTATAGGTACTTTGACGCCGTATGAAGTGGTTCTTAGATTTTGTAATGTATGGCTTGCTTTTTGTCCCAGGGCTTCTCCCGTGGTCATTGAGTCGGCCCCAATTTTTTTGGAGATCATAGCCCCTGCGAGAAACATCGATCTTCTACATAGAACACATGAATATTCCCTTTCATCTCTCTCCTCAAGATCGTTGAAGATTTTCTGGAGTACAGTTCCCCAGGGAAATAGGACCATCTCATCAAATGGAACCACCCTTTCAAGCCTTTTAAGAGCTCGTATACTCAATGAGAATGTTTCCTCACAGTAGTATGGATGTAATACGAAATGAAGTGGAATTACCTTCATTTTCCTTCCCATCATCGCCGCAGCCACCGGGGAATCTATACCTCCGGAGATCAGGCAAACTGTTTTCTTACCTCTGTCGCTCATGCCTTCTAGATTATTTTCCATATAATAAATACCCACAGGCCGGTTTTAGGCACTATATTTAGAATTTCAATCTTCGTTCAGTCCGTGCTCTTGTCTCATCTCCTCAGTCTTCTCCAGAGTTTTCTGTGCTATCTTATGTTTTCTCTCAAGGTCCTCTGAAATCTCCATGCCTTCCTTCTTCTTGTACTGGTAGATGGCTTCGTGTAACCCATTGGCCGATAGGTTGGAGCAGTGCATCTTTATCTTTGGTAGTCCACCGAGTTCCTCTGCTATATCCTCTTCTTCTATTTCTTCTGCTTCATCCAGCGTCTTACCCATTGCTAGTTCTGTGGTGACCGAAGATGTTGCTATGGCAGATGCACATCCAAAGGTCTTGAACTTTATGTCTTCTATATACTTCTCGTTGTTCTTTTCTCCAACTCTGAGGTAGATATTCATCATGTCTCCACACGCAGGATTCCCGACTTTAGAAGTAACATCCGGGTCTTCTATCTCACCCATGTTTCTCGGGTTCTTGAAATGTTCCATTACCTTTTCTGTATACATCTAATCACCTATCTTACCTTTTTCGTCCATAGCAGTTATAGATCTTAGGTCATCGACCTCTTTCTCTAATGCTTCAACTACAGCATCTACATCATCCATGGTATTAAACCTTCCGAAGCTAATCCGCAGAGATGAGTGAGCCACTTCAGGCCCTTTATCCAGCGCCTCTAAAACGTGCGAAGCCTTTAGTTCATCAGAGCTGCAGGCCGAACCTGTTGCTACGTCTATACCATGGTTGTCCAGTCGTAGTACCAATGCTTCACCTTCCACGCCAATAAACGACATATTTGTGTTCCCGGGTAGACGTGGGCTTAGGGGGCCGTTTATCACAACTTTTTCTATCCTGGCGCAGACGTCTTCTACAAACTTCTGATGCATTTTCTCCAACCTATCCTTCTCCTGATTCTTCTGTGCCAGTTCACAGGCCTTTCCAAAGCCAACTATATAAGGGACGTTTTCTGTACCAGACCTCTCGCCTTCTTCTTGACCACCACCATGGAGCAGTGGGTCTATTTCCACATCTTGTCCTTTATATAGCGCTCCAATTCCCTTCGGCCCGTACATCTTATGTGCGTTTATTGTTGCCATGTCTACACCAAGATTCTCTACATCCACATCCATCTTACCTGGACACTGAGCCATGTCCGTATGGAAGTATGCGTTGCTTTTTTCATGGACTATCCTAGCCAGTTTGTTTATAGGCTGTATGGTACCTACCTCGTTATTTGCCATCATAATAGAAACCAAAACAGTATCTTCCCGTAGCTCTTCCTCTATATCTTCTACCGATAAGTAACCTTCCTTGTCGACATCAAGGTAGGTTATTTCGAAACCTTGTTCTTCTAGCCATCCACATGCCTCTAGCACACATTTATGCTCAATCTTCGAAGTGATTATATGCTTTCCTTCGTTTTTTCTTGCGAAGGCGGTACCCTTTATTGCATGGTTGTTGGACTCCGTTGCTGAGCTTGTGAATATTATTTCCTTAGCTTTGCAGTTCAGCATTTCTGCGACCTTTTGCCTTGCTTCCTCTACAGCCTTCCTTGCTTCTCTTCCCGTGGTGTGCAGGGAGTTTGGGTTTCCAAACCTATCTTCCAGATAGGGAAGCATCTCCATTTTAACTTTAGGATCCACAGGAGTAGTCGCATTATTGTCCGCGTAAATTCTGTCGACGTCCAATATTTTCATACAACTTTATAACGTTGTTATACATATTTAAAGGTTAGTTCTCAATGTTTAATGGGTGTAAATTATGACCGAAAATAAAAAAGAAAAGTTGGATGAAGAGTGGCCCGGTTACAAGGAAGATGGACATGATTTCATTGGTAAATGGGATGGGCCATATAGAGATTTGACAGACGAAGAAAGATATCTGTAATTTTGTCCTTCTTATAACAACGTTATATTTAAAAGCAGGGCTTACTAATAAGACTTTGTGATATTATGTCCGAAGAAAACTCATTTGTTAATGCAAAAAAACAGCTTGAAAACGCCGCCGAATATATAGAAATAGATGACGATGAACTCGAAGTTTTGAAGAAACCAAAACGCATAGTTGAGGTTAATATTCCTGTCAAGATGGACGATGGTTCTATTAAAAACTTTTCTGGATACAGAGTTCTTTTTAACGATGCCCGTGGTCCAGGCAAGGGCGGTATAAGATTCCATCCCGATGAAACGTTGGATGATGTAAAGGCACTTGCCTGTTGGATGACATGGAAATGTGCTGTAGCGAATCTACCATTCGGAGGGGCGAAGGGTGGTATAGTATGCGATGGAAGAAGTATGAGCGACGGGGAGCTGGAAAGGCTTTCCAGGGAATATATACGCAGGATATACAAGTACATAGGACCAGAACAGGACATTCCGGCACCTGATGTAGGTACAAATCAGAAGATTATGGGTTGGATGGTGGATGAGTATGAAAAGATTGTTGGAAAGCACAAACCGGGTGTTATAACTTCAAAGCCCGTCGAGCTTGGTGGTTCTCCAGGAAGAAGCGAATCTACAGGAAGAGGAGTCAGCTTCATGATAAGGGAAGCTGCAAAAAGACTGGGCAGAGATGTTGAAGGTATGAGTCTAGCTGTACAGGGCTTTGGAAATGTAGGTAGGCATCTGGTTAGATCAGCTCATGAAATGGGCATGAAGATTGTTGCAGTTACTGATGCAGAAGGCGGTGTTTATGATGATTCCGGCCTGGACCACAAGAAACTCGAGAAATCCATGGATAATCATGGAACTGTTGCAAAGGCAAGTTATGATAAGATAACAAACGAGGAACTTTTTGCCCTTGATGCGGATGTTCTTTCTCCTGCTGCGATTGAAAACGTTATTACAGAGGAAAATGCAGACGGTATCCAGGCTGATATATTAGCTGAAGCAGCAAACGGTCCTGTAACACCAAAGGCCGATGAGATACTCGATGAGAAAGACGTTTTCCAAATACCAGATTTTCTGTGTAACTCGGGTGGTGTTACCGGCTCTTATTTTGAATGGGTACAAAACAGATACGGGTACAGCTGGACCATCGAAGAGTTCAGGGATAAGCTTGATAAGAAATTAACCCAGGCCTTTGATGAGGTCTATAGAACCCATAAACGAAAAGGAATATCGATGAGAGATGCTGCTTATTCCTTATCTGTGAAAAAGGTCGTTGATTCTATGAGATCAAGAGGAAGTCTTTAGGTGATGGCATGAAACTTCCATGTGAAATTTTTGTTAACGATATTCTCCCTGCCGTGAGAGCAGTGATAGCCAAGGACCTTGTCGAAGAGCATGGTCTTACTCAGAGAGAGGCAGCCAGACGTTTGGATATGACACAGCCGGCGATTTCTCAGTACAAAAACAAGTTAAGAGGTAGAGAGATCAAGAAACTCGAGAATTCAAAGACTGTATCGGATAAGATAGATAGTCTTGTTGATGATGTCGCGAAGCAGAGGATAGATATGGACAAATACGATAAACGTTTCTGTGAGATATGCGAAGCAGCTAAAAATGATTCAATACTTGAAAAGAGATTTTCCTGTGATATATAATCAGTTATCCTTTGTATGTGTAGCTCAAATCTTCTTCTCCAACTATTCTTTCCTTGACGTTCCCCCACGATTCTTTCATCTTATCCATTGTTGATTCATCGCTTGGGTTACTGTAGTTACCTGATTCATATCCTTCTACTGGGGGTAAGAGAAGGTATATCAATAGCCCTATTATGAATATTCCGATTAGGCCTAGGGCTATTTCTATCCATGGAAACTCCAGATCTTCTTCAAGCTTCTGTATCTCTTCTCTTATGTCCATAAGAAGAGTTTCGGCTTCATCTATCTTTTCCTTTGCAGTTACAAAGTTGTCTGAATCCATATCTTCTTCTGCATCATCGAGTAATTGTTTGAACTGTGATAAGTCGTTTTCAACATGCTCGACATCTATTTCTTCCTTGAGCCTTTCTATATCCTCCTCGATCTTTTCTATATCTTCTTCAAGGGCACTGTGGGTATTTCTTATCTCTTCTTGAGTCTGTTCATCTGGGTGTACCCACATCTCACCTTCTATGGACTTTGTAGGACCATAGTCTACCACGTATTTTACAGTGTACTTATCCACAGGTGCTATGTAGTCCGGTGTGAAGTTAACCTGGAAGTCTTCTTTTTCTGTTTGTGTTACGTCAAGAGAAGGTGTCACTATATCAAACCATTCGTCTGATATGTTGGCTTCTATGTCTAGAGTTAGGTCTGTGAGGTCCTCTGTTCCTGTGTTTTCTACTGTGATGTTTTTTATTCCCCATTTCCCCTGGGCAACGGTGATTGTTTCGTCTTCCAATATAAGGTTTATATCGGGTTCACTGCAGTAAACGGGTGCTTCAATACACCTTCTCCTTAGATCTCCACAGAATCCAGGGCTATCGTCTGTAACTTCTTGGGTCTGGTGTATCTCATCGTCCTCACAGTTCCATCCTCCACATGTTTGGTTTTCCCAGTCATGGTACTCACATGATTCTGGTTCGAAGAATCTCTTTTCACCACTGGATACATTTTCATCCCATTCTACGAATGCCCTGTATTCGTATGTTAGGTTCTCTTCTATAGCAGCTTCCTTTTCAAATATGTACTCATACTCTTCTATAAAATCTTCTCTTGTTACTTCATCCTTGCTTGTCGATGCCCACAGGTCTTCGTTGAGTCCTTCTTCACCGTATTCGAAAAATACTGTTACACTGTCCTCGAGTCCTATTTCCAATAGCTCTCCTTTGAGTACAGCATAATCACTACCTATCTCTTCTGGGAATGAAGTTTTGACCTCGGGATAATCGTATACATCTATTTCTGTTTCATTTGACTTACCCAGAACCCTTCCCTTTACATCATATGTATCTGAAGTGCTTACAGACGTGTTTACTTCAAACGTTTCTGTACTTCCCTCACTGACTTCAACAGTATCCGAAACATGGAAGTCACTTCCTATGTAGACACGGACTTCGTATTCATATGAGTCTATATCATAGTCGCCTTCCACCCAGGAAATATCCATCGTTATATCGATGTTCTCATCGACGTACACTTCTTCGGGGTCTACCTCTATCTGACCCAGTTCAAAGTCTGCAGCCGTGTTTAAGCTCATTTCTTTTCCCTGATGGAATAAATTTCCTTCGAGACGCACCTCTGCTCTGAACTCTTCTTCTGTACCTTCATCGATATCGGTCCATTTTATTGAAAATTCTCCTGTGCTGTCCATATTTTTCTTGTTTATTTCTATCCATTCCTCCTTTCCGAAATACCAGAAAGAAACCATTGTTTCCTTTTCCTCGATCTTATTTTCGTTTCCGAGAAGTTCTCCACGCAGAACTGCCGAATCTGTGGTAATGTAATCGGCTTCCAGAGTTTTTACATATACCTCTGGCTTGGTTTCAAATTCCTTTATGTCACCAACCGTCTCGTTTTTACCCCATTGTATAGTTGCTTTGAATTCATAGGATGTGTTGTGATCAAGTTCAATCTTTCCCTCGAATCCACTTTCTTCGTCTACCCCATCCTTTTGTTTCTCATTCCATTGTGTTTTTCCCTTTTCCCTCCATTTGAAGTAAGGAACCACTTCGTCTTCCATACCCAGCTCGGTTATATTTCCGTGGAATACTGCAGAATTATGTGTTATGTTTGTTACCTTTACTGTGTTCACTTCGGGAAACGGTTCTGTTTCAAAGTTTCTTATGGATCCTTCGGTTTGATTATCTTCCCATTCGATCATTGCCCTGTATTCATGAAGCGTTCCATTGGTCAGTTCTTTAAGATCGATGTTGAATTCTTGGGTGGCGTTTTCAATTTCGATCCTGTGTGTTTCAGACCATGTGGTAGAATCGTCTTCTCTGTATTCGAAGAATCCGTATACATCCTTATCTTCATCGGGTAAATCCGCACCGCCAAAAACAGTAACTTCTTCATACTGTATGTTTTCCGTACGTAAGGTCTCTACTTTATAATCTTCTGTATCTGCTGCAACAGAAGGAACAGTACATATACTGAGAACTATTAGACCAATGGCATATAGAGCAATCTTGTTCTCCATGTTATCCTGTCCCTATAGTTTGTTTACTCTTAAGAATTATGAATATTTAAGCTTTGTATCTATGCATCGTTCTCAGAACTAAAATTCACTGTACTTAGTTTGTTTCCTTTTATTTCTCTTGAGCCTTTTCTTGAGTGTGTTTAACTTCCTTTTGATAATGTTTTCTTCCTGTGCTCTGTATGTGTAACCTGTGGGTTCACTGCCACCGAGGAAGCTGGTTAATGATTCTATTTTACCTTTGATACCTCCCTCACTACCACTGTTGTATGTATAACCCCCGGGGCCATAACCCGAATCCTTGGTTTGGTTTATGTGGTAAAAGGCACCCACTCCTGTTATTATGGCAATTAAGATAAGTGCCCATACGACCCAACTCCAGCCCATTTCTTGCTCTAGTTCCTCGACATCCTCTTTTAGAGATGGATATAAATCTTCGATCTCTTCTAGTTTTGTACGTGCTGTTCCATAGTCTCCTATTTCAATCGCTTCTTCGGTTTCATTGATTAAGCTATAAAGTTTTTTGTAATCTTCTTCTATGTCCGATATGTTAAATTCATCTCTTAGTCTATCTATAGTTTCTTCTAGCTCTTCTCTTATCTTTTTGAACTGTTCGAAATCATCTTCTATTTCCTTTATCTCACTCTCTCTGATAGTTGTGAACTCCCATTCGTCGCTTTCTACCTCTTCCCATTCATCTTCGACAACTACATACCATTTATACGTTTCGTTGTATTCAAGATCGGACCAACCCACCGAAACCTCACCATCTCCGGTGTTGTTTTCCTTGCCTATCAACGATCCATCTGAAGCATCGTAAAAGCCCACATCCATCTTGTAGCCATATGGGTGAAACGCTTCTATACTTAGATTTATTTCGGTTGCAATCCCTTCTGCTTCGTCTTCAGGCCATCTATCGCTGATCTCGGGTCCATACTGCTCAGTTGTGAAACTCTCGATTAATCCAACGGAGTCTTCGTCGTCCCATTCTACAACAGCCTGGAATTCGTACTCTGTGTCATAATCCAATCCATCGATCTCGTGTTCAAAGGTGCCCTTGTCCTCTAAAGTTTGTGTTTTAGTTTCCTTTCTGTCGTCTTCCTTGCCCCACTCCCACCATCTGAAGTATGCATCTACTTCGTCAAGGTTATCCATTGTATCCAGATCTCCACGCAGAACTGCTGCTTCATCTGTGATATTTTGTGCAGAAAGTGTATCGACACTTGCATAGGAGTCATCGTAGCCATTATCACCGTTTTCATCGTCTTCTTCTTCCTCGAACTCTGCAGTAATAGAATAGTCTCCTAACATCTTTATCGTCGTTTCTTCTGAGTCTACATCATCTATTTCACTTCTATCTCCGGACCATTGATAGAATTCGTAACCAGAATTCTGCTCTGCCCTGATATCAACGACGGTTCCGTTTACATACTCAAAGGTTCCTTCGCCAGGCTCGTTTACTGAACCACCAGAAGTTGAACTTATATCAAGACTGTACTTT
>PWEA01000009.1 GCA_003553905.1 Candidatus Aenigmatarchaeota archaeon | reverse complement strand
TTGCTCCCCTTCTTTCAACGTCCTCACCCCAGTCTGCGGTGAGGTCGGTGAAGAATCCTGAGGTTATGGCTGCTATAGCAACGACAAATGCTATTAGAACTACGGCAGCAACCAGTGGAGATATGCCTTTATCCATAGTACACATTAACTTTCCATATTACTTAAATGTTGATCATCTGAAGGTCATTGGACGGATTTTGACCACGCGTTATCCTCACCGACAACTTCCATATTATCTATCTCTAACTCGGTGCGATAAAATATCGAAGTATGTTTGCCCCCGTCTCCTACTCTACCATCGTAACTCTTTGTGTAGCTTTTTGTGGTTCCGGTGTTCACATAGGAAACAGTAACAGTATATTCGTCGCCGTCGTCCTCAAACTCCACAGAACATCCACTACCGTGCTCAAGAAAATCCGAGCATGTATATCCGTTTATTTCAACTTCCTCCAAAGCCGTATCAAGATAGTTGTGGACTCCTGCTTCGATGTGAGTACTGTTATGAACAGCAACAGACAAAAGTATTCTAATATACCTCCCATCGGACTCATCCCTAACAAAACCGATAAAATCATTTAGCCTGAGATTGATATTACTGTAACTTGGATCGTTCCTAACAGCCGAACCGTAGGTTTCTCTGATCTCGTTGTTAACATTGTTCAGGACAAGGCTTCCGTCGGTACCACGAAGTTCTTCACTTCTAAAAGCTGTTTCAAAGTCTGTACTAAAGGCTATAAGGTAAAGAGATAGGGCCATAACTATCCCTATTATAAGGATTATCTGGCCCTTTGAATCTAATATCTGTTTCAGACTGACCACCCATAGACGACTATCTTTTTTGGAAAGTCCTCAGAAGGCCCTCCAACAAAGTATCTCGAACCGACGACGGCTCTATCCTCTGGTGGATCGAACTCGTCACATCCATACTCATCACAGACTACAACCTCATGCTCTACTCCTATGGGAAGACATTCCGAAAACTCTTGTTCAAAGGGACTTTCTTCATCTATATTTGATAGATCACGTATATCGGATGAAATATCAAGTTCGACCAAACAGTTATCAAGCCTCCTGCCGATTTCGTCTTCATTGAAAGAGGGTGAACCAACCGGATCAGAGTAAAGGAAAAACACTGTAATAAGTACCAACATCGCTGCTATAAATGCCTCCATTGTGAGCAAAGCACCCTTTCCTGTATTCCTTACCACACTACCACCTCTGGATCCACTATCTCTATGTATCCTGCTTTATTTTGATACAGTATTCTTCTTGAATATCTCTCTGTGGAGACCTCTTCTGGAACTCTTTCTCCATGTGAAAAATCTCTGTCGGAACTGTCAAAAGATACGTTAAATCTTGGGACGTGTCCGTACATACCCCTTATATCGGAGGTTTCTATTTCCTTGATTGCATCTGTCTTGTGACCAGATACAGACTCGATCCCTCTCTCTGAAAATATGGTTATATTAACCGTTGCCTCTGTTGATTTTTCGAGGTCACCGTAGCTTGCGTTAGTGGTCCTGTCCTGTGAATAGTATACATCCACGGTCATTTCCTCTCCATCGGCTATATTCAATTCAAAAACAACATCAAAACTCCCAAGGAAACCGTTTTCTTCGCTCTTTATGTCAGTCATAAGAGGCTCGCCGTCATGATATGCCTTTATTGAGCCGTTCCATGCCTTCGGAACTCCGTTTTCTTCACCAACATCTATAGGAACACTGATATTGTACTTCCCACCGGTCTTGTTGTACTCTTTGATATGTACCCGTGTCTTCCATATGTTCCCACCCAGACTAGGTCTAATGGTTTCTTCTTCCACATGCCAGTCGGACGGAACACCCTCTTGGAAAAAAAACAAATCCCACATGTTCACGGACTGATCACGGAGCTCTGATCTGTCGATAGACTGGATCGGTATAGAATAGTAGTCCGATACAGTGCTCACCGTAAACGCAAATAAAAATATAATCACCGATATAGCTACAGCGAAGTCTATCTGATTAATACCTTTATGCATGTGTGTAAATTAAAGAACCGTAAATAAATAACTTTTCAGTTGGCTCTTGACATTCTTATCAAATCTTCTGCAGAGCCACCTTGGTTTTTTCTTATATATTCTAACCTCACACCCTCGGGATTTGCCACCTTCCCTGTGACGTTTACGTCTATATTGTAGATATCGTACCTATAGGTCTCCCTTGGAAAGCTCGTGGTTTTCAGAACAATTTCGACGGGGGAATCCGATTCCGTTGTATTAAGATATATATCGTAACTGCTTCTTCCGATTCGTTCGGGTGTATCTATAACAGCTGAAAAAAGAACCTCGCTTTTACCTTCGTCGGGCATAATGCCACTCCCCTTGTGCTCCGAATACATGTCCAATATACCATTACGTATCTTTCGTGAAAGAGATGCCGACTGGGATCTCTGGGATTCGAGAGTGAGGTCAACATAGAATTCATGCATGGTGGATCCTATTATAGAAAGAACAACTATAGCTACCACCAGTACAAGTATATGGGATATATAATCCGACATTCCCTTTTTGGATCCTTTCATGTTCTCACATATAAAACTCATATGATTAATAACTTATGGAAGGTTCAAAGCAGTCTTAGACTATTGCAATCATACAACATCAAAATGGATGCCTTTGATCTCATCGCTTGCCTCGGTCGGACAGTCTGCAGAGAAAACCCTTAGTTTTTCTACATCGCCCGTTGTATCGATGTCGACTGAAAAAACTCTTCTACTACCCTTGACAAGCTCTTCCTCATATCCTTCTGGCCTCATCGATTCTATAGAAGCATCCTCGTATGTCAACTCTACCCAAAAATCAGAAAGGTCTATATCACCAACGTTTTCGACCTCGGCAGAAAGTGTTGTGTTTTCGTTTTGTTCCTCGGTAACACCGCGAACATGGAGTCCGGCATAGGTACATTCTATATCCTTCTCACCTCTTTCGGTCGCATCCTCTGTGCTCTCGCCGATAAAATCCACCAGCCACGGACCAATAATACTGGCAACAGATATTACAAAGGCTATTAAAATTATCGAAGCAAGCATAGGTGAAATACCTTTAACGTGTGGATAAGAACTCATCATAAAATAAATTGGAAGCTTCCTATAAAAACCTTGGCCTAACAGATGAAGTCATCGCCATCGAATCCATCACATTCATAGATTGGCTGCACATCAGGACACCTATCCGATTTAACGTACATCTCAAGTCCTTCTATATTATCAGAATCTATGTCGTCGCTGGTCTCAGAATCTAGAACTTCAAAGTCTGCTGTTGATATAGATACCATCTCATCCTCAGGGGCATCAACGTCAAGGAAAACAGGATCTCCTTCTTCGAGACGTATCAAAAAGCGTATGCTCGTAATATCTATATCTTCTCCAGGTGTCCAGCTCCAGACCACGGCACCTTCGACTCTATCACTACTCCAAGAAGCAGAATCTACCTCGAGATTAAGTTGCGGGCAGTCAACAGCCTCGGCGCCCCTTTGACCTGCTTCCCCAAGCCGTTCCTCGCCAAATGTCTGCGCCCACGTTGCAAGAATAGCAGCTATCGTCATGGTAAACGCTATAAGAAGAACTGCTGCTATAAGAGGTGAAATACCTTTCTTAACTCTCTTGTTAAACTTTATCATTGCCACCAATCTAAACTTTAGTTCTCCTTTTTATATATTTTTCCCTATAACCTCAGATAAACATAAAGAAGGCTGTATATCCAACAACTACAAGAACCAATACATGCTGGAGGCCCGCTATAACGGATCCCGACGACATCTTACCTATAGCAAGTCCCGAAAAAAGGCCCTGTATTATGATGAGGTTTTGAAACATATCCTCATATATGGCTACAAGTCCCTCCATATCCAAACCCGCGCCGGCTTCTACAGTCATACCGGGTTCTCCTCCCATTGTAAGACTTGGTATCAGGAATCGCTGGAGTCCTATCATAACCCCGAGGAAAACAAAGTATATGGTATATCCCGTCACCATCTGCGAGTAGACGTGGCTTTTTCTTTCCTTTTTTATCCTCTCCATCTGGGTCACAGATTCACCAACTACCTGAAGTACTTCAGAAACATTTCCACCGGACCGATGGGCCTCTATTATAGTCGTGACCGTCCTGCCTATTGTATCACTGCCCACTCTATCTGAGAACCTCTTCAAAACCTCATCGAAGGGTATTCCCCAGTCTATTTGTGATGCCATCTTCTTAGTGTGTGGATTCAAAGCTCCATAATCACCCTCGGCAGCTTCCTTTAATGCCTTGGGAAGTGTCATGCCGGCCTTGGACCCCTCCGTTACATTTCTAAGAAAAAAAGGGAATCTCCTTTCTATCTCCTTCTTTCTTTTGTAATCGTTGTACTTTATCATCATCATAGGCCCCGTGGCCACAAACACACCTATAATGTTGATAAGAGGAAAGTATCCCTCGAAGGCAGGTATATTTTTCAGAAACAAGAAATTAGCAATCAGTATGGATATGCCGACAACAAGCGATATGATTAAAGATATCTCTCTTTTCTCCGACTTTGTAAACCAGTTAATCAGTCTCTCTTTATCTAAATTCAGATCCATTTTATACAACCTCCGGCTGAGTGAAATGTATAAATGCTATAAATATCGTATTCATAAGCGGTATAGCACCGTAGATACCTAGGGCCATCGCATCTCTTATATCCATACCAAGTACCTCACCACCCACCATGCTCATCGTGGTCAGTACAGCAACAAGGAAAAGAGGAGCTGCTATAAGTACAGCTGTATAAAAATCAGCATATGTAGAAAGTGTATCAAGGTACCTTTTCCTCTTTTGTCTGTAATCAAACATGGCTTTATCGGCCTGAACCTCTAGAAAATCAATCAGGCTGCCCCCTGTTTCTTCAACGGATATAAGTCCACTAAGAAAGTCCTTAAACTTCTCAGAGGGTGTTCTCTTGGAGGCCTGCTTCAAAGCCGTCGACATGTCATGGCCAAAGACATCCACATCTCTAACTACCTTCCCGGCCTCTGTAGAAACTTCCCCGTACTCTTCGAACTGCGCCAGAAGCTTGAAAATCACATACGGCGGTACCTTTGAGTTGGCTATAGCCGACATGTGGTTTATAGCAAACGGAAGGTTGCTCTTAATGTTCTTTGCCCTTGAATTCGATTTTTGAATGGGGTAGTAGTAAACAAACAGAAAGGTAAAGGAAGCAAGAAGCATAGATATTCCTGTACCCATCAAAATGGAATAAAAGAGGGTTTCAGAAAGAAATATATACATAAAAAAAGGCACGGAAACAAGGGAACCCAAAAATACCAAGAACGTTGTAAAAAGTATTACACTTATATATGTCCTGTAAAGTATACCAAGATCACTTTTCTGAAGACCCTTTTTAAGGCCTCCCAGCCTGCCTTCCAGTCTTTCGGCAAAACTTCCAAAAAGTCTACTAGAAATCTTTTTGTATTTATCAAACATTACGTATAGAAGTTTGGACTGCAGCTTAAAATTGTTTACCATCGCAGCAGATGATCCAGTTAACCGGAACTATATTCAAGATATTTTAAAACGAGCAGACAATATATAGTTATGCGATATAGCAATGAGTTAAAGAAAAAATTAAAGAAAGAAGGTATAAGGACCGGTGACAGGATAAGAGTCTCGTACAAACAGAAGAAATATGATGGGATTTTGATGCCCAGAACCGGTACAGATGAAAAAGATATAATAATACTAAAACTTGACAGTGGATACAATATAGGACTCGAGCTGTCTGGTGATTTTTCAATAGAAAAGGTCGATTCTAGAAAAGAAAAGAAGGGGCATGAAACTATAAAAAGTATATCCATCGAAAAGGAAACGGAAAAAGACGTGGCAATTTTGATTGCCGGTGGGACTATAGCATCGCGAGTAGACTATAGAACAGGTGCTGTCAAGCCCTCGGTAGATGAAGAAGAACTTGTATCATTTGCTCCTCGGATAGCGGGTATAGCCAATATAGAAGCAAAAAAAATTATAGAAACTCTATCCGAAAACGTATCGCCCGACGACTGGGTAACTATAGCAAAAGCTGTAAAGAAGGAGATAGAAAACGGGAAAGACGGGGTTGTTGTAGCCCACGGAACCGACACGATGGGTTATACGGCAGCTGCGCTCAGCTTTGTCTTCGAGGATCTTCCTATTCCTGTTGTACTGACGGGATCACAGAGAAGCAGCGATAGAGGAAGTAGTGACTCGCATCAGAATCTAACATGTGCAGTAAAGGCCGCCACAACAGAGGTGGCCGAAGTCATGGTATGCATGCACGGCGAAAGGTCCGATACCTTCTGCTATCTTCACCCCGGAACAAAAACAAGGAAAATGCATACCTCAAGAAGGGATGCATTCAGAACCATAAACGCAGATCCCTACGCAAAGGTCCACTGGGAAGGTTTAGGAGTTGAAATGATAAGAAGCGACTATAGAAAGAAAGACAAAAAAAGAAGGGTGAAAATAAAGGAACACTTCGAAGAAAATGTTGAGATGGTGAAGATCTACCCAGGTATGGATCCGGATATATTTAAAAAACAACTGGAAAAAACCGAGGGAGTGATTGTAGAAGGAACCGGTTTGGGACACCTTCCCACAAACAACAAGAAAATAATGGAAGCACTAAAAAAGTACAATGAAGAAGAAAACATAGCCTTCATGGCCTCGCAGTGTTTGAACGGAAGGGTAAACATGAATATCTACGAAACCGGGATTGATCTACAAAGTACCGGAGTAATCGGTAACCTAAATGATATGTTGCCCGAGACAGCCTACGTAAAACTAGCATGGTTGCTTGGAAACTACAACAAAGAAGAGGCCAAAGATCTTATGACCGAGAACATGCGCGGGGAGATCACCGAAAGAAGCTCACAAACTAAACTTTGACAGTTGGTTTGTCTATGAACTACAAGAAACTTGGATTCAAGTGTGGTATAGAAGTTCACCAGAGACTGGACACAAAGAAGCTTTTCTGCAACTGCAGTTCTTCGATGCAGGAAGAACCAGAAGATGAAGTAGTTAGGAAGCTGAGAGTTGTTCCGGGAGAGACAGGAGAAATGGATCCTGCAGCCCTCTATGAATTTCTTCGCGATAGAAAGTTTATCTATAAGATCTATCCTTCAGAGTCATGTGAAGTTGAACTGGACGAAGAGCCACCACATCAAATTAGAGAAGATGCACTCGAAATATCATTACAGATTACAAAGATGTTGGACTGCGAAGTGCCAGATGAAATACATCCTATGAGAAAAACCGTTATAGACGGTTCAAATCCCTCCGGGTTTCAGAGAACCATGCTCGTCGGAATGAACGGTACCTTAGAAACGAGCCAGGGATCCGTTGGAATTGAAAACGTCTGTCTGGAGGAGGAGAGTGCTCAAATTCTTAATAGAGAAGAAAATACCGTAATATATGGACTCAATAGACTCGGGATTCCGCTGGTCGAGATCGGGACAGCGCCTGATATAAAAAGCCCGGAACATGCAAAGGAAGTAGCAAAAAGCCTGGGAAATATGTTAAGGGCAACGGGAAAGGTTCAACGGGGGATAGGAAGTATAAGACAGGATGTAAACGTATCAATAGAAGGAGGATCCAGAATAGAGGTCAAAGGCTTGCAGGAACTTGATATTTTGGAAGATACTGTAAGAAAGGAAGTTGAAAGACAGAAGTCACTTCTCGGGATAAAGGAAAAGTTAAATCGAAGAGGCGCATCGGTTCCGGATGATGTTTTCGACGTCGGACAAGTCTTCGAAGGGAGTGATTCCAAGTTCTACGGAAAGATTATGAAAGACAAGGATATCAAGGCCTTTATACTGAAGGGATTCGGTGGTTTGTTGGCGAACAAAATAAGCGGTGATAAGACCTTCGGGAAAGAACTTTCAGAGTACGCAGAGGCACACGGTTTGGGTGGTATAATACACACGGACGAAGATATAGAAAAATATGATCTATTAGATGAGTTCGGTGAACTGAAGAAAAAATTTGATGCGGGAAAGGATGATGTATTAGTAGTCGCTGCAGGAACGAAGGGCTTGGACGAAGCCATCGAAGCAGTCAAAGACAGGGCAAAGAAAGCGATGGAAGAGATTCCCGAGGAAACAAGAGATTCAAACGACGATGGAACCACAAGCTATTCAAGACCCTTACCTGGAAAAGCAAGAATGTACCCTGAAACCGACGTACCTGCTATACGGATAGGACAAAAAAAGTTGGAAACAATAGAAATTCCCGAAAGCCTTGAAAAGAAAAAGAAAGGTTTGGTTGAAGAAGGTCTTTCTGAACACCTAGCAGAAGAGATCCTTGACAGCAGATTTTACGATCTTTTCAGAGAACTCAGACAAAGTATTAGCATGGACCTACCGACACTTGCAAACCTGCTTACTATTGAACTCAAAGATCTGAAGAAAAGGGAGGGCCTTGACATCGAGAAGATTGACTCCGAAAAGCTGACAAAAATAATAAAAAGTATAGACGAAGGCAAGGTTCCGAAGGACTCATTTGGAAAAATACTGGAAGAATTATTGAACAAGGACAAGGATCTGAAAGATGTGCTAGATAAAACAGAAAAGATCGACGATAAAAGCCTGGCGAAGATAGTAAAAAAGGTAGTCGATGACAAAGAGGAACTTGTTGGCAAAGACAGAGCATTCAAAAAATTAATGGGCTTGGTTATGCAAGAAGTTGGAGGTAAAGCGGAGGGCGAAAAGGTTTCGGATATATTAAGAAAAGAGTTGGATGAAAGAAAATGATCATAAACCTTATACTGAAAATAATACTGAGTTTTGTTACACTTTTAATAGGAAATAAAATAATTTCTTCGGGTGTACCCGGACATAAACTCCTGGGAATAGCTGTACTAGGGCAGCTGTTTATAATGTATGTTCTTGACTACGTGATGGCCATTGCTGGATTAGTTCCGATTCCACATATGAGATTGGTTCTTCAAATAGTCACATGGGTTGGGTTGGCAAACTTTGTAGTGCCTAAAACCACACCAAAGGAGTATTTTTTCTTAGGGTTTTTGACGTTCCTTGTAAACTATGTTATAGGATATTTCGGTCTACTGGGTCTTATATAGACCAAGGTTTATGTTTACCTTCAAAATCAAAATAGACCTTTTCTGAACTGGGATCAACAGTACATTCCGCTCCTATGGGAAAGGTAAGGTTTGGCTCCTCGTGACCAAAGTCCATGTCATATAAAACTGGTATATCAAAGTCCCCAAAAAAATCTTTCACATACTTCATCGGTTGTTTTGCATTTGTAAACTTACCGGCTACTATGCCTGATGCTTTATCAAACTTTCCAGCCAACCTAAGCTGCTCAAGCATATCGTATATGTTCTTTCCCTTGACTTTGTTGTCTTCAAGAAAAACAACCTTACCGTTTGAATCGAACTCGTATTCTGTTCCGAGGGATCTAATAAAAAGCTCGAGGTTACCACCAACAACATCTCCTTTAAACTTACCAGGAACAAGCACGTTTTCGTCTCCAAAAGACCAACTGTAGTTTTCAAACGACAAAGCCTTTTTCAATGTATTCATGCTATCATCGTGATATTCGCTAATATTTTTAGAGGGCATGGGGCCATGTAATGTTATCAAACCTGTTTTATCGTGTATAACATTCAACAGAAGTGAAAAATCGCTATAACCAATAAACAGCTTATTCTTTACTTTAGAATATTTTACCTTATCTATTACCTGGACAGATCCGTAACCGCCTCTCACAGCCCAGATTATATCAGCATCTGTACACAAGGATCTATTTATTTCATTCGATCTACTTTCCGGTGTACCAGCAAAACCAAGATGGTTTTCCATGACAGAACTAAAATAACTGCATTTATAATCCAAGTTTCTAACAAATCTTTTAGCGTTTTCCAATTCATCTTTGGTTATTTTCGAAGAAGATGTAACCAGGTGAACAGTCTGTGTTTTCGTTTTAATCACCAACAAGTCTACAAACGTAGTTAACCATATGTGGTGTTAGGTTGTAGTACCTTTCTCCCCATTCTTTTGTTCCTGCTTCTTTAGAATCGCCGAAAAGGCCCGTACCGCTGCCATTCATTTCTATTACAAATTTATTATCATCATCGTCAACAAGCATATCCACACACCCGAATATAGTTCCTGGAGGTGTCTGCTCAATAACCGTATTAACTATCTCTATTTCGTCCTCTTCGGGTTCATGTAGCCTTCTTATCTTATCCAAAACCTTTCCGTCCGGATCCCATGGCCTATCCCTGTTTATTATCTCTCTTGAAGCAACTATCTCATAATCCCCGTCTATTTGATTATCGTATACGTCATATTCATCATTTAAGAATACAAATCTCCTTTCCCTCTCCTTTTCTTCCTGTTTTACAAGTTTTTGGAATGTAAAGTCGTCTATCGATCCCTCAAAACACTCTTGTAAATATTTTTCGTTGGCTTGGTCCTTGTCTAGTTTCAATACACCTGTTCCTTGGCCGCCTATGGGTGGCTTTCCAACTAGATTACCTTCTTCCTCAAGGACTTCCATTAGATCATATATATCTTCAAAGTTATACGTCTCTGGTATAGGAACGTTCTCCAGATTTTCACTATAATTGTCCTTTGACTCAAGAAAGGACTGTGCTTCCGGTGTGTTTATATAACGACCAACATCAAAATCTCCTAGCATTTTCATCTGTTTTTTAAACTCTTCCTCCGAGGGGCTTGCATGATAGTTCATTCCTCTAACGAACAGTACGTCGCATTCAAGTTCGATTGGCTCTGTCTCATATTCCACAAACCTAACTTCTCCATTTTTTTCAATCGGCCTATATGTCTTGCCTACAAAACCATCTTCCATGTAATCACCAACTAAAACTACGGAAGTATCATGATACTCATCGAGCATCGGAATAAGCTCTCTGGTTGAAGAATATCCCGATGGATTTTGAACTATGTCATCATTACAACAAACTGCAACCTTTCCCTCTTCATATTCAACATCTCCCATCAACTCTTCTATTCTACCGACGACCTTTTCTGGAGAATCAAGTCCTTTTTTCAGTTCCATTTTTTACACCCTTATTTCAACCTTTTCTCTTTCCTTGATGTAACCCAAGAAACCGTTTATCAATTTTTCCATATTCTTTTTATCTTCCTTTGTATCCTCTGGCCTGTCAGGATCGTTTATGAAGTTCGGTGTTGGGTTGTCCTCGATTATAACAGGACCCCTTTCTGTAAGGGCTATGTCTACTGCATTGTAAACTGCATCAATTGCTTTAGATCCTTCGATTGCAACTTTCTTTATATCCTCGGGGGTTTTCTCATATGGTATTATCCGTGACCCGTTTGAAACACTTGCAAGCCACTTTTGGCCATTTTCCTCGGTCCTTACCAAAGTTCTTCTAAATGAAAGCAATATACTCCCATTCAATACGCCAACCCGTGCATCGTTCTTCTTAGCAGGTTCAAGAAACTCCTGTATTATGTACCTTCCACCTGAAGCCACGTACTGATTATCGGAAATAGCTATTTTTTCAACATAACTTCTGAGTTGTTCTTCGTTGTCTATTCTCTGTACGTCTTTTCCGCGGCCGCCGGAATCCCTTTTGATAATTACAGGATATCCCAGTTCTTCAGCAAAATCTATCGCCTGTGTAAGGTTCAAAAGAAACTCTGTTTTTGGTACTTCCAAGCCATTCTCTTTTCTCTTTTCTATAGCATATTTTTTACTGTAGTCCGCCTTCGATGTCTCTAGAGAGTTTATACATTCCACTCCCCTCTCTTCAAGTTTACTGAGCAAATCGAGTGTTTTCAAAAGTGCGCTATAGTTTCTGTTAGCAACGCTCGCATATACCCTGTTGATTACAAGATCATATTTTTTGAGATCATCATAATCCGTTGTCCTCACATCAAAAAGCTCGGGTTCTGTACCCTTGCTTTCGAGTGTTCTTTTGAATTCTCTTTCACTCCATTCAAGTTCTTCATGCAGAATAGCTACCTTCATATCTACTCACCTCTTTAACTTTCTCGGCCAGGATATCGACCGGATCTATAAGGGGTACAGGGAACTCATCGTTTTCCAGAACCAGGGGTATTTCTGTACAACCCATTATTACCAAGTCTGCGCCCTGTCTTATCAGATGCTCGGTCGCCCGTCTTAGTTTTACTTTTGTTTTAGATTTTTCTCCCTTCTTTATTCCATATATTGATTTCATCACGTTTTCCTGGAAGTTTTTTTCGGGAAGAAGGGGTGTTCTACCCGATTTTCTTATAAAATTCGAATATACCTTTGTTTCCATCGACCCTGTCGTTATCAGAAGTCCAATGTTCTCGGATTCTGGATAGTTTTTATTTATATGGTCCGTGACCTCTTCTATAAGGTTTATCGTTTCTATTTCTACAGATGAGTCGATCTTGTCGAAAAAATGGTGTGCAGTATTACAAGGTATAACTATAAAATCTGCCCCCGCTCTCTCAAGGGATCTTGCTGTCCTTATCATCTCTTCAAGAGGACTATCTCCTTTGTTTAGGATGAAATCAGAACGATCGGGAATCTGTGGGTTGTTGAAGATTATTAGA
Organism: Candidatus Aenigmatarchaeota archaeon; assembly: GCA_003553905.1. Lineage (GTDB taxonomy): Archaea > Aenigmatarchaeota > Aenigmatarchaeia > PWEA01 > PWEA01 > PWEA01. The sequence goes on along the minus strand of PWEA01000009.1, from coordinate 34,339 downwards.
GGAATGTTGTCTTGGTCTTTTTCTGCGTCCGTCTTCGAAAGTATCTTTTTGTGAAGATCAAGAGTAGCTTCTGGTCCCATACCACCAAGAACACCCGCTGTCCTGAAACTAGAACTAGGCGAACAGTTTTTGTTAAAAGTAAGACGTATACCTGATTCCAATTTCCCTACAAAACCGTTTATAGCATCTGTTACCAACTTTGTACCATCAAAAGAATCAGAAAAAAGATCTAATGACTTTAAATCCTCAAATAAGCCCATTTGTCTATTTTCATCTATTTTATCATCCTTTATGCTTTTTTTCTTCAATAAAGCCATTCTAAACGCCTCCTTAAATCTATTGTCTTATCGGTTGGCCTCTTAATTGCTGGGACTAGAATTAAAAACCCACATGGGTCTTTTGAGTCCCGCCGTGGACCAAAAAAGGGATATAAAGAACCTGGTAACCCAGTTAAACCTTATACATAATCCCTATACCTTATTTTACTCAAAAAATTATTTAAACCTTTTGGTTCGTCAATCGAGGAATATTCTACTACCTATGGTATATAATATGATATTTTAATCCTTTAAAAGCTATAATAAATCATTCAAGGCACTTTATAATATCAAAAAACAATTTTAAAGGTTTAAAATAAATAAAAAAATTGTTTAAAACATTCAATTACTAATTAGGGCTGATTTTGTAGCTTTTTTTATTTTAACGTCTTTGAACTGCCCAACACGACAGGAAGAATCTTTTACGAGAACTTTGCGGTAGCTAGGATCTCTTCCAATCCATAGTCTTTTACCAGGACCGTTGTCTGTAACCAATACCTCTACTTCTTTTCCAATAATTTTTTTCTTATTTCTAAGAGAAATTTTTTCTGTGAACTGAGAAGCCTTTTTGATTCTGCTTCTTATTTCGGCGTCATCATCAGATTTACTATCTTCGGGGGGTTCTGAAATTCTAGTACTATCCGGTTTTATTTCTTCCAAAACTCTTTTTGTATCCTCGAAGTCCTCTGGTGTCTCGAATTCATTACCAACTATAATTTCAGTGTGCAGACTTAAATCCGGGAACCTTTCTCTGAATCTTTTTACAACATCGATAAATTCCTGGGATGTATAGTCCATGTTCATTTTTCTTAGAATCTTATCCGATCCTGAAACAAGCGGCATACAAACAGACGAATATATTTTCTCTGAGCCATAAATCTCAAGGACATCATCTAGGATTGGTCTGACCGTATCAACCTTAAGAGGCCCAACCCTAACCCTTAACTTCCCAGAAATATTTACGATCTTCTCTAGAAGTTTTGGTAGACTTGTTCCAATGTCCTTACCATAAGAAGCAGTATCACCAGCAGAAATCCATATTTCCTTAGATCCTGATTTAAAGTTCCTTTTTATTTCTTCGATAATATCCTGGGGTTGATAACTCACAAATGGAGTTTTATTTTCATCTTGGTTTACATGAACGCAGTCCGGAAGACCTTGGTTTATTTCACAGATAAATACATTACTGTTTTTGCAAACCCTTGGAACTCTAAACTTATCCTCGGTTCTGTTCCCCAAAAACTCTACCCTAGAGCCATCCATTGTCTTCTTAACTGTTTTTGGAACATCCCTACAGTTGTTAGGACCCAATAAAGAAGCTTCGGGGACCAGTTCACTGGCCATTTTATATTCAAAACATGGCATGCAACCTGCCAGTATAATCTTTTTGTCGGGGTGGTTTTTATTCCATTCCTTGAGTTTATCAGCAATCTCACCACAAACATCGCCTCTTATACATGAATTAAGTATCAGAACATCGGCCATCTCCTCGTTGCTGGTTACGTCACAGCCCACTCTCTTAAGGAATCCGGATATAACTTCGCTGTTTAAATAGTTGGTCCAGCAACCATATGTTTTCAAATAGGCCGTCATGTGTATAAAAGAACACCTCCGTGATTGTTTTCCATGCTTAGTAAAGAATTAGGAAACTATAAAAGTTATAGTAATAGACTACGAAACCATGCTGTTGTTTGTAAAGCTGTAGTTTATCTGGTTCTCTACTTCTCCTAAATAATGTCTAAAACATTCAAAATCGCCGTTTTCTAAGGCCATATTTGCCTTTTCCAATCTGTCAACAACGCTGTTTGGACTGATCACTTTATCTCTTCTAAGAGCTTCCTTTACTCTTCTAGCAGTCTCTACAAACTCTCTGTCAAGCTCATCTTTTCTACTGGTTTCCATCGAACTTTCATCGCTTTCACCATTCTCAAGAAAGGTCTGACTAAACTTTGAGAATACATTTTTCACAATATGTCTATTCCTATCACTGACGGCAAGAAGGATGACAATAATTACAACGATCACAATAACTATAAAGCCCCATATTCTTCTGACGCCTTGTAAAATAAGACCGGTAACAGTTCTTGTTCTTTTGTCTTCCTCGCCGTAGGCTTGAACCATCTCCATTTCATCGAAACGTCCTGCCTCGACAAAACCATCAAACTCCATTTCAACGCGACCAGTCTCGCCAACATCTAACTCGAACTCCCACATGAACTCGGGGTTTGTTTTAACCACTTCCGTTGGTCGGGGATAAATATTCATGTTTTCTATGGAATCTACTACTTCCTTGGGAACATCTATGGTTACACTTACATCACGCGATCTTCTGGCTGAGTTCTTTACGTTGATCGCTACCCTGGTCTTATCCATTTCTTCATCGTATCTGTAGTCTGTATCGAAGTACACATCTCTTGTATGCCCATCGGCTGTCTCCTCTATCTTGTAAAGAGGTTGTTTTCTTTCTTCTATAATAACATCAACGGACTTGGAATCTGTTCTTCCTTTATCGTCATCGATCTCAAAAACTGCCTCATATATACCAGGCTCTTTAAAGACATGGCTTGTGATACCTGTTTCATCGCTGACATAGTCCCACTCTCCGTCGCCATCGAAGTCCCATCTGTATTCAGCTATGTTGCTATCAAGGCTAACTCCCTCGCCCCAAAAGAAAACTCCTATATCATTTACACCCCTGAGGACCTCATCTGCAACTGCGTTCGGCTTGATATCTATATCTCTAGTCTCAATAAACTGAGCTTCACCTACTCTGTGTCTGTCGTCCCATTCGACAACGGCCCTAAATCTGTAATCGGAATCCATATCAAGATCATCGACCTTATATGAAAACTTTCCCTCGGAAAGCATTGTCTGTTTGGGTGTTTCGACCCAGCCATCTTCTTCTGTCCTGTATCTAAAAAAGACATCAACACTGTCTTCAAGTCCCATGTTTGTTAACTCAGCAACAAGCACAGCAGAATCATGGGTAACTCCGGTCACATGTTTTGCTTCCACCGAAGGAAGATCATATGCCCTAAAATCAGTAGTCATTCCATCCGCCCTAACATTATAAACGCCTCCCTTACTTGGAACATAAGAAGCAGTCACAGTTTTACTATCGCCTGCACCAACCTCCACTTTTTCAGAAATCTTTGTCCTTTCATTTATAAAAAAATCAACAGTTATATCCCCCGTCTGACCACCAATGTTTTCAACATCCACCTCGAGACTTGTGTACTCATCAACGTATGCTTCTTCGGGAACAGCTCTAAGGTTACTTAGCTGGAATTCGGCGGGCTTTTTCTCTGTTTCAAATATAAGGTCCTCGTCGCCTATCCATTCAACGACAACCTGAAACTCGTAGTTTATGTCAGGATCTATATCGGTTAAAATCTTAGAATAGGTACCTTCAGAAGACATCTTACGTTTTTCGGTCTCAGTCCATCCCACTCTTCCTTTTTCTCTATATCTAAAGTACACAGTTATATCATCGAGATCTCCTAGATCTACAACATCGGCATGTACAGTAACTGGGTCATATGTAATGCTTCCTTCAACCACTGGTTTTTCCGTGTCCGGAAAAGCAGAGCTAATCCCTGCAGTAGCGGCAACTACAAAAAACACAGCCATCAAAAGTCCTATTGTCTTGTATTTCATCCAAAACCCCTCAGTTCTTACTAACCTGTTACAACTAATCAATAGAAAAACTTAAATATCTTGAGTAAATTTCGACAAAAACACTCTGATTATAAAATATAGTACAAACGTTTTAAATTCTACCCCACAACTTAATAATATGCTCATAAAAGACGCAAGGTTCGTGCTGACACCCAACGGTCTTCTTGAAAATAAGGACATACTAATAAAGGGGAACAAAATCAAGTCGATAGGCAAAACCGATAAGTCAGGAAGGGTAATTGATGCGTCAAATCTCGCTGTTATGCCCGGGCTCATAAATATGCACACACACGCTTCGATGAATCTTTTCCGCGGCATCTCCGACGATAAGAAGTTGCAGAAATGGCTCCAGGAGGACATATGGCCGCTGGAGGAAAAACTGGACGGTGACAAATGCTACAGTGGCGCAATGCATGCCTTCTTAGAGATGATAAGGACAGGAACCACGTGCTTCAACGACATGTACTTCTATATGGACAAGGTCGCAGAGGCTGCAGAGGAGATAGGTATCCGTGGGAACCTGGGCTATGGAATGATAGATCTCGGTGATAATTCCACGGACAAACAGTTAAAGAAAACTCAAAGGACTATTAAAAGACTTAAAGGAGATTTTTCCGACAGAATATCACCAACCGTGGCACCGCACTCTTGTGAAACATGCTCAGATGAACTTCTAAGGAAGGCAAAAAGTATTTCTGATAAGAACGGAATACCTCTTCACATGCATCTTGGTGAAACTCACAAAGAGGTGGAAAAGTTGTTGAAGGAAAAGGGGAAAAGACCTGTTGAACACCTTAAAGAACTTGGCATACTGGACAGTGGCTTCATAGGTGCACATGGTGTTCATCTCACCGACGAAGATATAAAGATTCTCGGAAAAAGTAATGCCAATATAGTGCACAATCCATGTTCAAATATGAAACTGGCATCTGGGATTTCGCCTGTGCCAAAAATGATGAAAAAGAAGTTGAATGTATGTCTTGGAACGGACGGAGCAGCTTCAAACAACAACCTCGATATGTTTGAGGAAATGAAGCTCACAGGGCTTCTACATAAATTAAATAGCTCGGATCCAACCACGATGCCTGTCGAGAATATATTAAAACTCCCAGGAACCAATGCAGGGAATGCCCTTGATCAGAGGATAGGAAAAATCGAGGAAAACAATCTGGCTGATATCGTTCTTGTAGATCTGAGCGATATAAATATGAACCCGTTACACAATCTCAAATCTAACCTTATCTATTCAGGAGCAAAGGTCGTTACATCTATAATAGATGGAGAGATTGTTATGAAAGAAGGAAAGTTTACAAAGATAGACGAAGCAGATGTCAAAAGGAAGTTCACAGAAGCCGCAGAAGAGATCGTTTCCTGATGTCATTCTTAATTAATTTAAACTCAAGAAACGAACAAAGGGTATGCTCGACGAGGGTATACTGTTTTTTATAGGATGTCAGTTAATCCCAACACCACCATCACCATGCCCTGATTTTGGAGGTCAGTTTCTTCTTTCCCTTTTCATAGGACTCATGGCACCAAAGCATCTTGTAAAGCCCGTATACATATTTCTAAGCTTTATTGGTAAATCCTTCAAGTTCCTGTTTGGATGGATGCCAGTTTTAGGGAGGTTTATAGATGGGATAAACGATCTACTGATTAGGTTCTTCAAATTCGCCGCAAAGAAAAGAGAGTCCGATAACGTGGTACTGGACAAAATATACAAAATATTCCTAAAAGAAGATATAATAGAAAGGATAGTATTTGGATACTTTGTAACTGTTACAACGGGCTCCTTTTTTCTCGTACTTGCTTTTCTAGTATAGGTAAAAGTTCTGTGACTTCGAACCGTTAAATTTATAAGTATTATAATGACAGAATGTTAACCCCATGAAAAACAACGAAAGAAAAATACTATTAGAACTTGTCGAAGACGGAAGAAAGAATATATCAGACATAGCTAAGAAGCTAGGAATATCAAGACAAACCGTCAGCAAGAAGATACGGGGTATGGAAGAAAAAAAGATAATAGACTCGTTTAGTGTAAAAATTGACGAAGGCAGGGTTGGACTTAACACAAAGGCCTATGTTATACTAAATATTGCACCTTCCTCCGAACTAAGACATAGGTTTGTGGGGGAAGCCAAAAAGATTGAAAATATAAGTCAGATGCACCATACATTTGGACGTTTTGATATGATACTGGAGATTCTGGTAAAGGATGAAAAAGAACTCGACAGAACTCTGGACAAGATCAGAGACTTTGAAGCGGTCGAAGAAACGGAAACCCTGATCTGTAAATACATGGAAAAAAACGATCAGAAAGATCCTATACGATATGCCCTCGAGAAAGATTTTTAGATCCTTTCTCTTAGTTCACATGTCTTGCATACTTCTCCGCTTGTGATCTCTCCACATACATTACACTCTCCAACACAAGGATCCTCCGCCGAGAACTTTTCTTCAAGTATAGGGAGTATTTTATCGAATGCACGCAATGCTGTGTACTTGGTAGAAGGTCTTTTTGTTTCCATCTCATTGAGAAAATCCCTTACGTCGAAGCGTAAGCTGTTCTCAACATAAGGACATTCTGTCTGGTGCAACTCGATGTCTCTGATCCTCCCGTAAAGCGCAATCTCCCTCTCGGGTGTATTCCTAAAAGGCTTTACCCTTGGCACAAACTTGTTATTTTGGAGTACAGCCGGTTTTGCTCCAAGCCTTATCATCCTGTTCATGTTTCCCCTGAGATAGTTCATAAAAATACTCTGGAGTTCGTCGTCCATATTGTGTCCTGTGGCAAGCTTTGTTGCACCAAGTTCTCTGCTCTTTTTGTTCAATACCCATCTTCTGAGAACCCCACAGTATGTACATCCGTACTCCTTGTCATTCATTATATCGTCCAGTGTCTTGCCAAATGTTTCCTTGAAGGAAGCTATATGTAGATTCAGATCCAGCCTATCGCACAACTTCTCTGCTATAGCCAGGCTCTCGTCTCTATAGCCCTCTATGCCCTCATCTATTGCAAGTGCAAAAAGATCCGCATTCGGCCAATCATCAAAAAGCTCCGAAAGAAGTATGAGAAGTGCAGAAGAATCCATTCCACCAGAAAGAGCTACACAAACCTTATCATCATTTTCAAAAAGTTGTTCCTTTCTTATAGTTTTTTTCACAAGGGACTCAAACTGTTGTTTGAAATGTTCTGAGCACCATGATTTGCCCTCGTACTTTCTATGTATAACCGCAGGCTCTCCGCATTTCCAACATTCATTGCTCATGCTTCCCCTCTATATTCTTTTTCCAGTTGTTCCAGATATTTTTCGATGAATGTATGCCTCTTATTTGCCATATCTTTAGCTGTAATAGTATTCAAATTTTCTTTTATCTTTAGAAGTTTTTCACGTATGTGGGCTGCCGCACTTTCACTGTTTCCGTTGTATTCCTCCCCTCCCCTTTCCGGGGTGTATATAGGTCTGTCGAAGGCTCCGGAATGTGCCATGGCTCTGGCTATTCCAGTAGCTCCCATAGCGTCGAGGTCGTCTGCATCTTGAAGTACTTTCGCTTCAACCGTTTCTGCTTTGATGTCGTTAGCGAACCTGTGTGACTTTATGCAGTTAAGGACCTCTTCTTTTTTGTCGAAACCTTCCAATACTTCTTCAGCTAACTTTGCACTTACTTTGGCGTGGTTGTCTCTGTCTATATGCATACCTATATCGTGGAGAAGCGCGGCTCTTTTCAAAACTTCCAGGTCAGCACCTTCCTTCTTACCTATATCAGTGCATAGATTGTAGACCCTTTTTGTATGTGGCCAGGAGTGCATGGGATCGTTTTCCTCCAGGTGCTTCTTGGCGAACTTCATCACTTCTTCTATCATCTTTAACCTCCTGATACCACATTTATTAACTTCAATTTTTCCCTACCATTTAATTCCTCGTCAAGAGAAACAAGCTTTCCATCCTTCTCTACTATAATAGTTTCAGTGTTAACCCCCACTTTTTTCACAGCTTCCTCTACTGTTTGAGATCCTTCTATTTCAAAGCTCTTGTCATCATAAACTACAGTCACAGGCATGGACAAGAAATGTTCTGTTTAGATTTAAATAGATTTATTTGAGTCGTTTTGGTTTGACAGGGAATCTGATAGAACTTACCATAAGAATGCTTACTAAAAAAGTTATTATAACTACAGGATATAGCCCTGGATTAAGAACGTAAAGAAGTGGATATATCACACCGTTTGCTGTACCTGGAAGGCCTAAGAAATGGCTTTCATCGGATTCCCTTGTTTGGAATCTTGCAAGCCGGAGAATCTCTGCGGAAATAAGACAAACCATCGATGAATGCAGAACCAGACTTTCCAGTGAAGTAGTAGGTGATATCCATACGAACAAAAATACAGCCGGAGCAACACCAAATGAAATGAGGTCTGCCATATCCATCCTTTTACCAAACTCCGTGGTCTCAAAAAGTCTTCTTGCAACCTCACCATCAAGTGTATCCATCACAAAAGCGAGGATTAGCATGTAAATACCCACTTCTATCCTTCCACGAACAAAAAAGAATATCGAGTAGAACCCGAATATAGCATTTAAAAGCGATACGAAGTCCTTCCCCATGATATAATCAAGTAAGCTATCTGGATATATATTGTCGGACATATGAACATAGATTCTTGCTTTTTATTTAATAGCTTTCGTACTCAGACTAGAAACCTGTTTCAAGAGAACCAACAAAGTCCTTTAAGTCGTAAAGCTCCTTCAAGGGATGTGTGTTCTCGTCATCAGATGATCCAAACCTCTTCCCCATTATTGTTACTCCATTTTCTGGTACGGGTTTGGGACTGACAACCTGAAGAACCTTCCTAAAGGTTTCGCTTTCAAATACATCATCCCCTATTGATTGGACAAGAACATGGTACCCTGTCTTTTCCCAGAACTTCTTTGCAGACTTATTTCCAGAATGCACACCTATAATACATAAACTTACCCCTTTCTCCTCGAGCCTGTCCTCGAGTTCGCCCACAAAGAAAGTTCCAGCACCATCACCTCTTCTATCTTCTACAATGAAAACCGAGCCTATATTCCCAAGTTTCTCGAGGAAGACGCGTATATAGCCACATCCTACAATATCTTCTCCGTCTTTCAGAAGGAAATACTCACGGTCCTCTTGGTTCTCTGTTGGTTTAGTTATATGAGGATGGTCCCCTGCCATATCATCTATCCTTTCCAGATCTGATGCCTCTACAACCTTCATACAAAGAAAATGATTTATGGGATATAAATATCTTAAAACATTGGGGGGAATATTTATACAAGAGCAGATGAATTTCAAACCATGATAGATGAAAAACACGCTGTCGAAATTTTAGAGGACAGAGTAGAGAACCGAAATCTTAGAAAACATATGTATGCTGTCTCGGCGATCATGGAAAGGCTTGCAGACGAACTCGATAAAGACCAGAAAGAATGGAAACTTACAGGTCTCTTACACGACATAGACTACGAAGAAACCAAGGATGATCCTGAAGAACATGGCCTGATATCGGCAAAGATTTTGAAAGAAAAACTGCCCGAAAACTGTCTAAAGGCAATAAAGGCACATAATTCTAAACACACAGACACAGAACCAGAAAATAGTATATCTAAGGCCCTTATCGCTGCGGATGCAATCTCGGGCCTTATAGTAGCTACAGCACTCGTAATGCCAGAATCTACACTCGATGAGGTTCGTGTAGAATCCATCATGAAAAAAATCGATGATAGCTCATTTGCAAAGAGTGTGGATAGAAACAGAATAAAATACTGTGAAGAACTGGGTTTTCGCCTGGATGAACTTTCGAAGCTTTCTTTAGAAGCTATGAAAAATATTCATGATAAGTTAGGTCTCTGAGATTGGTCTAACCCTGGATCTTTGCTCTGCATATCTTACATCCTTCGTCTAAGATACATTCAGAACAGACCATGGCCCCACAAAAAGGACAACCCATTAACTTCTTGTTCTTCCCACAGGACTGACAAATTCCTTTCATCTTAATCCTTGTTTGGTATTTCTACCTCGGAGAGCTTGTTTACATATCTTTCAAGTCTTCCCATTTCCTTATTAAGGGTCTGAAGTCCATCGAGTATGTTCTTGGATTCATCGGAGTCTATCTCCTTAAGTTTTTCTTCGCGTTTGTCGAGACTTTCTATTGTCCCTGTGATAGTCTTTTGCAGTTGTATAACTATAGCCTGTTTCAGGCCCTGGAGTATATCACCCTCCATACCAACATATAGTTTCCTATCTCCCTTCTTCTTAATCTTTTTTATTATACCCAAAACCTCAAGAAGATCAAGGGAAAGTGATATAGAAGAAGAGCTATATCCTGTCTCTTCAGAAAGTTCCTGAAGTGACATTTCATCGCCATCCATTATAAGCGCAGCTATTATCCTGCCGTGTATTTCATCGTAACCTATCGAAGAAGCTGTGTTTGAAAAGGACGAATATATCTCATCTTTGATTTCCTCAACGTCTTTCTCGGGCATCCTATCACTTAAATATTCTCGGTATTGTTTTTAAGCTTTCAGAAGAGTAATATTAAAAACATTGAACTATATAATGCCCTTTAAGGTGAAAATATGGCAACAGAGGAGTTCATAAACGTAGAGTTTCTTGAGATGCTGTTCCACGGAATAGTTGCATTTCTTGCGATACTGTTCGTAATAGTCTTTACTTATGTACTGATAAATCACTTTACGAAGAAGAAAAAGAAGGACGAGAACGAATAGACGCAAAAGATCAGAAGCAATAGAAGAGTTTTTATAAATCTTGGATATTTATTATTACGGGATATGAACAAAGAAAGGAGCTTTTACATCACTACAGCAATTGATTATATAAACGGACCACCTCATATAGGACACGCCTTTGAGAAGATTATCGCAGATTCTATTGCTAGATATAACCGGCTAAAGGGCTACGATACATTTTATCTAACCGGCACGGATGAACACGGTAAGAAAAATTTTGAGACTGCCAAAGACAAGGGAATGGATCCTAGAAACTTTGTTGATATGATGGCACCAAAGTTCATAGAGCTGGTTGATATACTAAATCTTTCAATTGATAACTTTATTCGAACTTCTGACAAGGAGGTTCATTACCCCACTGTAAGAGATATTTGGAAAAGGCTAGAAGAAAACGGTGACATCTACAAAAAGGAGTACCACGGGCTCTACTGTTCAGGCTGTGAAAGCTTTGTAAAGAAAAGGGATCTCGAGGATGGAAAATGTCCTGATCATGACAAAGAGCCCGAGCTTGTTAGCGAGGAAAACTATTTTTTCAGACTTTCAAAATATGCTGATGAAGTCAAAAGACTCATTGAAAGCGGTGAGATGGAGGTTTATCCAAAGTCAAGAAGAAATGAAGTTCTTGATATGATTGAAGATGGTCCCGATGATGTAAGTTTTTCAAGAGAAAGGGAGACTCTTCCGTGGGGAATACCCGTTCCGGGTGATGAAACGCAGGTCATGTACGTATGGTGTGATGCTCTCACGAACTATCTTTCGGGAATAGGTTATACTACAGACAAGGACAGATTTGAAAAATACTGGCCTGCAGACATACACCTGATAGGCAAAGACATACACAAATTCCATGCACTGATATGGCCTGCCATACTCCTTTCGGCTGGCTTGGAAACACCCGAAATGATATTGATCCACGGGTTCTTTACTGTCGGTGGAAGAAAAATGTCCAAGAGCCTGGGAAATGTAATCAGGCCCGATAAAGAGGTCGAGAAGTTTGGCGTTGATCCAACAAGATACGCACTATTGACTGCAATACCAACTTTAGAAGACGGTGACTTTTCTGAAGAAATACTTGTTGAAAAACTCAACTCTGAGCTCGCAGATAACCTTGGGAACTTTGTCAATAGATCTCTTAAGTTCACAAAAAATAGTTTTGGTAATATACCTCATGTCGATGATTTAGACGAGGAAGGTAAAGAGATTTTTGATGAAGTAGTTGAAAGGATCGAGGATATAGAAAAAGAGATGGAGGAAGGCTTCCATCTACATAGAGCCCTAAAAAAAGTAATGGAAATTTCTTCCATTGGAAACAGATACTTTCAGGAAAATGAACCATGGGAAACAGTGAAAAATGATGCAGAAGACTGTAAACAAACCCTCTATATCTGTGCTAATATTGTAAAGTCTCTCGCAATAGTTTCTGAGCCATTTATGCCAGAAACAGCAGAAAGGATATGGGAATACATCGGACAGAAAACGGATATACACGAAGAAAGCTGGGATAAGTCGAAGGAACTAGGCCTAGGTAATCAGAAAATAAAAGACCCCGAACCACTATTCGAAAAGATAGATAAAGAAGATATACCAGATATGATCCATGAAGATGAAACAGAAGTAGATTCTGGAAACGATAACTTAAAAAACAAAAACAAAATATCCGGAGGTGAAAAAAACATGATCAGTTTTGACGAATTCAAAAAACTCGACATCAGGATAGGTGAAATAAAAAAGGTAGAGGATATAGAAAATTCTAAAAACCTCTTCAAACTTACAGTAGATGTCGGCGAAGAAACCAAGCAGTCGGTGGGTGGATTCAAAGGACACTATACCAAGGACCAACTCGAAGGTAAAAAACTGCCTGTGCTTGTCAACCTCGAACCATCGGAGCTTATGGGTGTCAAAAGCGAGTGTATGATTCTCGCTGCGGTTGCAGGAAACAAGAAGCCTGTTCTGCTTGAACCTGAAGGAGATCTAGAAGCCGGGACAGGAGTAGCATAGAAGGACATGAAAACAATCTAGTTTTGTTTAATTGAGGCTCCTGATTTCGTACTCTCTTTCACCTAGTTCTATCTTTTCAGCATGTTTTAGCTGTCTGTCGGGACTAACCATCATTTCACTTATCATAAATTTTGATTTGCCGATGATGTCGATACTGGCTTGATCTACTGCAACTGGGTCCTCTGAAACAAGTACTCCTATATCGTCAGTAAAGGGCTCCTGTTTCTTATTTACACAGTCACACTTTTTTGTTATATTAAGAAGGAAATTCACAAAAAGCGTATTTCTATTCTTTACTACCCCCTTCGCGTACTCTGATATTCTTTCCTGGAGTCCCCTACGAGATCTGGATGCCCAAGGTATCTTAACGGCTTCCTCGGGACAGACAGCGATGCAGCTTCCACAACCAACACACTTTTCCTTATCTATAGAAGCTGTTTTGGAATTTGTAGGAAATCCTTTTGAAAAGATTGAAATAGCTTCTTCTGGACAATGATCAACACACTCACCACAAGCCACGCATTTATTTGAACTGATCTTTAAATCGAAGTTTCCATGCATCTCCATCTTACCTGCCTTGCTTCCCAAGCCCATCCCTATGTTTTTTAGTGCTCCTCCAAAACCACTACCGAGATGACCTGTAAAATGTGTCAACACAACTAAGGAATCATAATTATCGAGTGAGCTTCCAAGTTTTACTCTATCAAATATTTCACCTTCTATTTCAACCTCGGTTTCATCGTTTCCTCTTTCGCCATCCGCTATGACAATGGGTGCAAATGTAAACCCGTTTTCCCTTGCAACCTCCTTATGAGTAGAAGCAAAGGCACGAGGACTTTTGTAGAGTACAGTACATTCCAAGAGAACACATTCCTTGCTTTTTCTATCAAGAGAGTTGTAGATGGGTTCTACCCACCTGGGCTTTAGATAAGTATCGCCCTTTCTTTCGCCGAAATGAAGTTTTAATGCCGTTTTACCATCAGAAAGTTCTCCAAAAAGAGGTTCAAGTACATCTGCAAGTTCCTTTGGGTCAAAGGATTCCGAATCAGTCTCAAAAAAATAAACTATCGACATTCTATCAAAAAGGATTTTTGATAATATAATTAATCTTTAAAATATAACTACCACCAGTTGAAAGTTTGCAAATTTCTCGGTTCGTGTCCATGTTCCTCGTAATAATTCTATATATGGTGGGCCGGCCGTGATTTGAACACGGGTCTGGGCGCCCCGAACGCCCGATGCTAGACCATTATAGCAACGAAAGTCCTGTAAATCAAAAGTGGAACTTCCGTTTGGCTACACCACCGGCCCGAAAGTTGTCTACTACAAATAATATCTGAAATCATTTAAAGTTCAAGAAGTAAATACTCCATGATTCTCATGGCAAACATATCAATAATGTCCGACCTGCACCTTGGATTTAAAAGGGACACGGAAAGGGAAGAAGATGCTTTGGTTGCAGCAGAAAATGCCTTCAGAAAAGCAGTCGACATGGACTCGGATCTTGTCGTTGTTGCCGGTGATATTTTTGATTCTAGACTACCGAGACCCGAATACTGGTCCAAATTCATGAATATGATTTCGTCCGCGGATGGGACAAAGAATATAGAAGTCGAAAAAACAACAGGCAGAGGTGATGTATCCAAAGAAGTTTTTGATGGTATCCCCGTGGTTGCAGTACATGGAACACATGAGAGAAGGACAAATAAACAAAAAAATAGTATAGAGGCGATGGAAAAGGCTGGATTTCTTATACACCTCCACTGTAGCTCCGTAGAACTGAAGGTGGGCGATGAGAAAGTGGGGATACATGGAATGGGCGGAGTTCCGGAAAGATATTCAAAGGAGATCCTAAAGAAATGGAATCCCGAACCCTTTGAAGATGCATACAATATATTCGTAATACACCAGGATCTAAAGCAGTACATATACAATCCTGTTAGTCCACCAGATCTCGGTCTCGAGGATCTTCCGGGTGGGTTTGATCTATATGTATCAGGCCACATACACTGGAAAGATAAACAGAAGGTCAACGGAAAACCGTTCATAATACCAGGTAGCCTCATACCCACACAACTAAAGAAAAAGGATTCGGAAACACCAAAGGGTTTCTACAACATATCCACACAAAAAGATGATATAGAGTTTGTAGAAATCGAAGTACCGAGAGAGTTCGTATACAAAAAAATCGAGTTGACTGATGCAGATGAAAGAGAAATAGAAAAAAAGATATCCTCGTTGCTGGAGGATATACCCGAAAACTCTGAAAAGAAACCCCTTGTAAGAATAAAGACAACCGGAAATCTTCAAAGAGGACTGACTTCGTCTGATATAGATCTTTCAAGAATAGAAGAAAAATATAGTGAAAGGGCTTTGATTAGTTTTTCAGAAAACCTGAAAGAAGACAACACGGAAGGAAAAAAACAATCCTTTGAAAAAACGCGGGAAAATAGACTTTCGGTAGACGAGATGGGTATGAATATACTACATAAAAAGATGGACGAACTTGGAATCGATATAAGTCCCGATGAAATATTCGAAGATCTTGCAGAGGGTAAGATTGAAGCTGCAATGGAGAAGATGGAAGACAAAGAAACCAAAGACCATGAAGAGGAAAGGAACGCACAAAGATCAGAAGAAGCAGAAAAAGAGTGGTGGGTAAAATAAACTAAAGTTTTAAATTCTTGTAGAGAGAGTTGTATGTGAAAAGTCGGATATAAGTATAAAACAAGAGGTGAGAATATTAGAAAATCTTCTTTAAAGAATCAGAGGGTAGCTGTATTCGTGGATATCCAAAACATGTATTACTCTGCGAAAAACATCTACGACAGTAAGGTAGACTACTCCTCGCTTATAGAGGTGGCGGAGGACAACAGGGAGCTCATTAGGGCAATAGCATATGTAATAAAAGCAGAGACAAGAGACGAAGAAAACTTCTTCGAAGCACTGAGTGAAATAGGTTTCCAGGTAAAGAAAAAGGATCTTAAGGAGTTCTACGGTGGAAGTAAGAAGGGAGACTGGGACATGGGTATAGCAATAGATGCAATAGAAATGACTGACAGAATAGATGTTGCAGTACTCGTAACAGGAGACGGCGACTTCAGCTCGTTGGTCAGACATCTCAAATCAGAGGGTCTGCAAGTTGAGGTCATGTCCTTTGGAAAGTCCACCGCAGGTGAACTGGTAGAAGCAGCAGATGTTTTCCTAAACATGGACAAAAAAAAGGACCTTTACCTAATGGACTGAAACTCTGAAACAAAATGATAAAAGGACTGAAGATCAAGAACTGGAAGAGTCACTCAGATTCTGAGTTCAAGTTCGATAGAGGTACGAATGTTCTGGTCGGTGTCATGGGATCTGGAAAGAGTTCTGTGCTTTCTGCAATTTCGTTTGCACTGTTTGGAACCTTTCCTTCCCATCGATCAAGAGAAGTTACTCTAGACGAAACTATAATGAACAGGCCACAAAAAAAGGATAAAGCAGATGTACAGCTTGTTTTCACCGTGGACGGCAAGGAGTTTGAAATAAAAAGAACTGTGGAAAGAGGCAAGGGAACCACAGAAGCCTACATAAGAAATGACGGCGAAATAATAGATACAGGACCTTCTAGAGTCACTGAGATAGTAGAGAAGAAGTTGAAGGTCGACTACAACCTTTTTTCGAGGGCCGTTTATTCGGAACAGGATGGCCTGGACAACTTCTTGGAAATAAGAAAGGGAGAACGAATGAAAAAGATAGACAGCCTACTCCAGATAGATAAATTCGAAAAATGTAGAGGGAATGCAACAACTCTAATAAACAGACTCGGTGATAAGATAGATTCAGGGGAAAACGTACTTGAAAGCATGGAAACCCAGGAAGATTTTTCTAGGATAGAAAAGCTCAAGGAGGAAGAGAACGAAACAGATGATTTAATAAAAACCATCAATGAACGTCTACAAAAGACAAATAAACAGTATAAAAGAATTCAAAAAGACATAGAAGAAGGTAAAAGAGCATTAGAAGATGTAAAAACACTTGAAAATAAAAAAAGTGAGATAAAAGGAGCTATAAATAACTTAGAAGACGAAATAGACTCTCTTAAGTCTAAAAAGGACTTAAAAGTGGAAAAAATCAATAAAATATTAAAAAAAGCAGATAAAGCCCTTAAAACACTTGAAAAACGTAAAGAAGACCATAAAAAGGACTTGGATGATATAAAAGAAAAAGAAAGAGAAAAAAAGATCAGGATAAGAAACTTACAGAAAGGTATACAGAAGGTTAAGGGTATAAGTGGACAGTGCCCCACGTGCGAAAGAGAACTCGACAAAACACATAGAAAAGAAATCATAGAGGAAAAAAGGAAAAGAATTTCTGAACTGGGAAAAGAAAAACAGGACCTCGAAGAAAAAATACAAAATAAAGGAGAGGCCCTGGAAAAAATAAAGAATAAAATCAAAGTGGAGGAAGATGACAAAAAGACCGCAGAGAATCAGAAAAGGATAGTAGAAGAACTAAAAGAAAAGAAAGATAAAGCCAAAAGAAAGAAAGAAAAGCTCGAAGTGATAAAGAAAAAGATCAAGAAAAAGAAAGAAAATCATGATCTCAGTGACCTGGAGGGAAAACAGGATAAGATAAATAATCTATCGGGCAAAAGGGAAAGACTGAAAGAACGAATCGAAAACAAAAAAAGGACTTTAAAGGAAAAAAAGGTCAAAAGAAAAGAAATTGAGAATAGAAAAAAGAGATATGAAAAACTAAGGAAACAGATAAAAAGATCTGAAAGAGTTGTCGAAAATCTAAAAAAATTCAGAGGTGCTCTCAAGTCCACCCAAGAAGAGCTTAGGTCGAGGTTTATAGAAGACATCAATAAAACACTTGCAAAGATATGGAACAGGCTATACCCATACCAAGATTTTACCGGCCTGAGATTTACAGTGAACGACGGTGACTACGAACTACAGCTTAAAAACAAACAAAAGTGGAAACCCGTGGACAGTGTAGCTTCTGGAGGTGAAAGAACCTCCTCATGTCTTGCATTAAGGATCGCATTTTCCCTCGTTCTTGCACCAAACCTGGGGTGGCTTGTACTAGATGAACCCACACATAACCTTGACAAACGAGCAGTTGGGGATCTATCAGAACTCCTCCGGACAGGAATCACTGATTTCGCAGACCAGATATTTCTCATAACACACAACGAAATCATGGAAAATGCTGCTAATTCTTACCTCTATAACCTAAAAAGAAACAAAAGAAGGGACAATCCAACAAAGGTCGAGGAAATAAAATAACTACATAAACGACTCGGCATCTCTACTCTTTTTCTCAACCTGATCTAAATATTTCTTTGCAGCCTTCTCAAGAGGCATTCCTCTTTCACTTTCCTCACTCTTTCTCTTCCTGATCTGTGCAAATAGAGGATAGTTAACGGCTTCCCCGACCACAAAGGCTTCCCCGACACGGAGAGAAGAAATTGTTTCGAGGACATCGCTTGTCAGTCCTTCGCTGCTCTTTCCTATATGCTTCTGGTCATACGGATTTGTTATTCTCATTATTATCTTTGTGTTGCACTGAGAAAGAGCCGTGGTATCAAGCTTTATAGGTCTCTGAGATATAAGACACAAAGACGAATGAAACTTTCTTCCCTCTCTCGCTATGCGCTGTATAACGGGCCTTGAAAGAGCATTATGTCTTTTTTTACCCTCGGGAGCAAAGTTATGTGCTTCTTCCAACACCAGGAGAAATGGGGGGACTTCATCGTTCTGTCTCTTAAAGAAAAGTTTTCTGGCTATGTATGTCACGAGCATCTGACGCTCTTCAAGTGATGTAAAGTCAGAGATATCTATTATAGAAGCCTCGCCGGGATTTACAAGATCCTCTATGGGCGGGTTGTCTGTAGCATCAAAAATACCCGTCCTCTCAAGATGCGAAATCTCGGACAAAAGTACCTCCTTAGTTGATGCTTTTATAGAATCGTCTCTCGCGACTGCATCTGCTATGCTGGAAAGACTATAGACATCCCCAGATTTTTCCTTTCTTATATTTCTCAGTATCCTGCTTATCTCCCTTCTCTGAGCACTCGAAAGGTTGGGTTTGAGATGGAAAAATAGAGAAGGTGATAGATTAGACGCTCCTATCTTAAAATCAGTTCCTCTTATGACATTCACTCTATCACTGTATTCTTCGTCTTCGCCAAATCCTATATACTCGCCGTGGGTGTCTATTACAACGGTTCCTACCTGTCCTGCACCACTGTCCCTATCGAGAAGTTCTTCTATTAACACACTTGTGAGATAGGACTTGCCCGCCCCGGATAAAGCAAGCACGGAAAGGTGTTTTTGCAGAAGTTTTGTCATAGAAAGTTTAACAGGTATATTATGATGGCCGACAGTTCCTATATGAAGGCCGTTGCTGTTGTCAAGTCCCAAGAAATCAGAAAGTATGTCCTCGTTTATCGTGTTCACCTCGGTCCCCGGTGAAGGAGGGAACGTGGCTCTTTTTATCTGGCCATCTGAATAGACGCCGAGAGGCTTTGCTTCACCAACAAGGTACTCCCATCTTTCCGCAGGAAATATCTCCGTAAGCTTCTTGCCCTTTCTTTCGTATTCACGGACAGATTCGGCACGGTCGAAATACCGGTTAGTTTTGTATATATTCGAAACCCTTGCTATAAGATTCCCTTCTTCGGAACCTAACATCACAAACTGGTTCTGCCTGACTGGTATGTCCCTGGATCCCTCATCGATAACAAAACTAAACTGTGATGCAGACGGTCCCTCGGGTGTCGATATAACTGTTCCTATCTGCTCTGTCATGATAATCCTCCGATAACATACTACTAAGTTTTCTCATTTACAAATGCTTTGGTTCCTCCATTAGACGAAGATTAACAATTTGTAGTTTAAGTTAAGGGTGGTTGTATTTTAAGAGTTCTCTGCTTTGAAGCTGTGACTAAGGTCTTTAGAAAGGTCACGGTGAGATGTAGTGCCTAAAAAAGTGTAATCAAAACTCCACAGAAAAAATTTATGGTACCCGGAGCAGGCTACGGTATTAAAGTTACATAAAGAGGGCGCCGAATGGTTTTGGGTTCAGTGCCGGAACCCGGTCTTTACCTACTTGATAAATATCAGGAAGCTGTGACCTTTCAACCTTCGTATAAACCTTTTTAATAGAACTTAACATACAATCTAGTAGAGAAGTCTGGTGGAAATATGGGAGAGGAAGACACTGATCAAATTATAGATATTATTACGGGCCTACTCATCACGTTTTCTTCCTCAGTCTGGATTCTAGTGGTTCTGGGAGACTTTCTAGGAGCTCCTTATGGATGGTTTAGTCCTTGGACATATACTATTCAACCCTTCGCGGCAGCAGTAATCCTAGCTTTATTCTCCATAGTTAGGAGATACAGACAGAGGGATGTATTAGCAGTGCCAGAAATAGTATTTATTGTGGTGATTTTACTTTCGCCTTTGGCTTATTACCTTATAATATTCCCTTTGTCCTTCTTGATAATACCGGGTATAGCAATCTTGCTCAGGGCTGCAGGCATAATAGAGGCTGTAAAAAAGCTTTAAGTCATGACAAGCCCAAGTTTTTAACGTTTTAGAAATTTCTTTTTAGAACAAACCCAACCAAACGTCCTAACCACAACCTTCTAAGGAAAATTGATTGCGCCCGGAGCAGGACTGTCTTGAGATACTATTTCTATGTATTCTTAGAAATCTTTACTTTCCAAAAGATGTAGTGTCTAAAAAATAAAAGAAAGGGGTTACTGGAGTTCGTCCAGCCTCTCCTTTACAGCTTTGAGTTCTTTCTCCAGCTCTTCCTTGTAGTTCTGAAGTCTTTTTGCCTTCTCCTCCTCGGTCCTGAACCTTCTCCATCCGTGTCCGCAGGTGCAGCCGCAAGAACATCCACATGAGCAGTCGCAGTTACAGTCTTTTCCGCACATGGTATCACATCGTAACCTACTATAGAAAATGAAGTATTTAAATCCAGAAGTTAATCAATGTGAAGGTACTGGAAAAACTAAAGTAGGTGAATACATGACAAAAAAGAACGGAGAATGTTGTTGCGAGGACATCGTCTGTCTATGTTCCACGGAAGGAGTTCTGGATCTTATATCCAAGAAATGGACTCTTTGTATAATAAATCATCTTGGAAGCAAAAAAGAAGGTTACAGGTTCAACGAACTGGAGCGATCCATAGACGGTATAAGTCCGAAATCTCTTTCGAATAGACTCAAGGAGTTTGAGGAACAAGAACTAGTGGAAAGGAAGGTAAAAAATACGAAACCACCAGAAGTAAGATATATACTTACAGAGGACGGAAGAAAGATGAACGAAAAACTAAGGCCACTTCTGGAGTGGATAGACGAGAGAAGTTAACTTAGACTAAAAAAAAAATAGTATAAAGGAATATTTATCTAGGATACAAAATCAAATCCAAGGACACGGTACCTGATAACACCCATGCCATTCAATTTTTTCTTTTATTCGCCTGATATATTCTATCAAGTGTATATGCCTTTTCGTCCTCAAGATCAATGTCAGCCCGCTTCTCCAGAAGTTCATCCGAAATCCAGTCCAATGACTCGCCGCTGCATACCTCCCCGGATACATCCTCACCCTCCTTCATTCTTTCTATCTTTTCTTTTGCATCGTCCAACTGACCTTTCTCTACATTCAGCTCTTCAAGGTTTTCCTCAACGTAGGATAAAGCATCAGAAGCATAACATAACTCTTGGTCATTTATTCCGTCTTCCATCATTTTTTTGTAACTTCTCACTTCAGACAAAATGTCACCCCTTTATTTGATTTTGTATCAAGTAAATAAGGGTTTAAAATTTATATGTCTTGAAAGAGTTATGGAAGCCATTCGAACTTAAAAAATAAAAGAATAACCGCAATATATAAAACCTTTTATACATAACTTGTGAAGAACATGGTATTATGAAAATATTTGCCTTGGCAGATCCACATGGAAATATGAGACTTCTAAAGGAAGTGCTCAAAGAGGTTGATGAAGGTGGGTATGATGTATTCCTAGGTTTAGGAGACTTCATGTCAAAGAAATTTTTCTCGAAGCTAGTCACAAGCCTGGATGTTGAGAAGAAGTCATTTATCCCAGGGCACATGAGACATCCCATAATTCGAATAAGAAAAAAGGGGGATATCTACATGATGACAAAAAAGGAGCCCGAGAACGGCGACTCGTCGACGCAGAAGGAGTATACAATACCACTTACAGAGGGCGAGTTCCGTGCACTCAAAGAAATAGATGGAAAGAATCTTGTGAAAGTACGTTACTACAAAAAATACAAGGACAGAACGGCAGAGATAGATGTTTTCAAAGGGGATTTAGAGGGACTTGTTCTAGTTGATTTTGAATTCGAATCACAGAATGAAAAAGAAAGTTTCAATCCCCCTGATTTTTGTCTGGCAGATGTAACACAGGAAGAGTTTATAGCAGGCGGCATGCTTTGCGGTAAAAGCTATGAAGATATAGAAAACGAACTCGATGAGTGGAACTACAAACCCATAAAAAACGAAGCCTAGAAATCTATATAGCTTTTTATCTGATCAAGTGTGTGGGGCTCAATCTCTTCAAGCTTACCTTCTTCTGTATAATATATACATGGACGCACCTTTCTTTCCGCATACCTACTATCGACAACATGGTAGTATACGCTCAATTGCTTAATGTACTCCTTCTCCGTCGGTTTACTTCTTTCGGTTTTGTAATCAACGACCAAAACCTCATCTTCTCCGACTGAAACAAGGTCTATATTTCCTATGAGAACAATCCTATCCCCATTGAAATTAAGTGGAAGTCTACATTCCCTTTCCACCAAAAGATCGCCGTCCAAGGAATCTAAAAGTTCTTTGACGTTTCTTTCGTCCGGGTTCTGTGGCTGCACAGTTCCTTCCTCGGCATATCTTCTTGCAAACACATGGACGCTTGTACCAAAATCTTTCCCACGCCCTGTTCCCTCTCTATCCTCCATCACGGACTTAACAGGAAGACTTTTTAGAGATTTGCCTGATTTTTTGTCGATTTTAAACTTTTCTACTTCAGTACCAACACTCTCTATTCTATCTATGTCCGGTTTAACCTCCCTTTTCTGAAAGTCAAGGTCCTTGAAAAACTGGCTTTTTCTTTCTGTATCTGCTGTCACAAATAAAAACTTCTCTGCACGAGTCATCGCAACATACATTAGACGTCTTTCCTCATCGTATCCCCTATCAAGACATCTGGAAAGTATTTCCATCCTCCAATTGTCGTAAAGGTATGGCATGTTCCCGTCAACAAATACCTTTTTCTGACGAATTCCAATCGGATCGTCGTACTGTATCCTTCCACCACCCCTTCCTCTGCCCGGAAAACGGTGGGAGTTTACATCAGAAATAAATACAACTGGATACTCTAAGCCCTTGGCTGAATGTATTGTTTGAAGTGTTACAACGTTTTGATCTGTTGTACTGTCAACCTCATATACCTTCCCAGAGTCTATATTCTCTTCTATGAAATGAACTATATCACCGAGATTCATATATGAAGAACGGAAAGTGTTTCTCAAAACCTCAATTATCTTACCGGAAAAGGGGTCATCTATACCGTATCTTCTAAAGACTGACCTTGCAAGGGACGATATATCATCAAGATCACCGAGCCCCTTTCGAAACTCAAGCATACTTTCAGGATAGTCTTCCTCATCAAGAATGTATTTTACTTCATCCAAACTGTAACCAGACTCTTCTAGAACCACTGCCCACCCCCTTCTTGAATGCTTATATTCAACTATCCTGAGCCAGGCCAACAGGAGTACGGCAGGATCAGTCTCAAAAAGCTCTATGCCACCTTCATAGGCCGCAGGTACACCAAACTCTCTCGACATTCTTTGTAAATCAAGCCCGAACTTTCTTGTCCTACTTAAAACTGCAATGTCGTTATAGGTGAGCATTCTCTCCTCATCGTCCTTCTCTATAGTGTACTCAGGATTACCAACAATCCTCTGTATACGGTCAAGTATAGCCTTTATCTCTTCATGGCTGTGGAAAACTTCTATCAGACCACTGGACTCTGTGTTTGATTTCAAAGAGGTTATATTTCTTAGAATATCATTCCTTTGAATATTCTCATACTGATTGGCACGGAGAGTAAGGGCCCCTTCTGAAAAATCTATTATATCTTGGGTTGATCTGTAGTTTTCAACGAGGTTTATCCTCGTTACGTTTTCAACCGGATATGTTATTCTCTTTGTATCTTCATTGAGCTCGTCTTTGTATTTCATGAGCCTTTCCTCAAAGCTCAGTATATTTTCAACGGTGGCGTACTGAAAGCTGTATATACTTTGTTTCCAGTCACCGACGACCGAGATATTTCCCTCGTCCGAAAGAAGCATCGCAATCTTAAGCTGTATCTCATTTGTGTCCTGAAACTCATCGACCATAACGTATCCAAATCCATTTTCCTCGATTACATCCACATCTTCACACAGAAGAACAAATGCAAAGAGAAGATAGAAGTTGAAGTTGAGATAGTTTTTCGATAGTGCGTACTCTATATACTCGAAATAAATATCATGGACAAAATCCTTCAGGTCTTCTCTGTCTTCATCGAAGGCTTTTTTCAAAATGGCCCAGTCCACTTTCTTCTTATTCCTGCCTCCTCTCACATCTTCATCGGATGGAGCATCTTCGGTAAGACAACAGTTTTTGTAACTGTAAAGCCTCCCCATTAGCTCGGAGTTTTTTGGTCCTCTTTTACCCTCTCTGGGTCTGTTGAGCTTTTTTACAACTTCTTTGAACTTATCCAAACTGCCATTGAGATAGGTCTCACCGTTCCTGTACCAGCCATCTTTCACCGGAACTATTCCCTTAGAAGCAAGTGATTTTATAAGACGAAGAAGGTTTGTTCTATCATATACCATCATGTAAAAATCGGAGTATTCGGGATGTCTATCCTTGAACTGGTCCATGAATCTCCCAAACTTTCTCTCTTCCACTATCTCATTCTCTATAATTTTGGTTGTAGATGTAATGCTATCGTCTATTCCAAGATAGTCGGGTGCATCGAAACCGTAGGACTCCACGAGGCCCTTACAGTAACCATGGAATGTGTTTATAGGAGCGTCTCTTAGTTTGGCTTGACTGTAATCGGATTTGTTTATTATCTTTTCCTTCATCTGATCCGCAGCGTTTCTCGTAAAGGTTATGAGAAGTATGTCATCGGGCTCGATGCCCTTTCCAAGGAGATATGTATATCTGCTTGTCAGAGTAACTGTCTTACCTGTACCCGGGCCGGCATCGACCAAGTATATGCCCTGGGTACTCTTTATAAGCTCGTCTTGTTTTTCGTTTGGTTTAAACCCCATGTTATCAGTAGACCCCCTTCAAAATTAGGTCCTTGTTGTCTATCTTATCAAGATCCACGTCCCCAACAGGAAACCTGCTTTTCTTGTAGTCATTAAGCTCCTCTATCTTTTTTTCAAGAAATTCATCAAAGGCATCTAGATCCTCCTTGAAGTAGTTTTTTCTTCTGAAGTCAACAAGATTTTTAAGTATCCCGGCGCATATGCCCTGTATCTGGTTTTCAGTGTAATCCTTTCTGTGTCCTATATCAAAGTATGCGCTGAATCTCCTTCTCAAATCATCCACCTTTTCTTCTACAAGTCTCCTCTTATCGTACTGCAACTGCCTTGGGACTTCAAACTCATCGAGAGCTTCCTTGAAACTACTGTATCCCAGATCTTTTAGAAATCCTGTCCTCTTCTTACTTCTACCGAGAAGGCTTTGAAACGTTTCCCTTCTCTTTATCTGTTCCTCAAACGTACAAGGAAAGTACGTAAGTGTACATATATTGTCCTTGTAGTCTGCAGTCCCAGATATCTTATCATCAATGTTATCCAAAAAATGGAAGAAGGTAAACTTAAGTTTCTGACGTGGTCTCTGTTTTCTAAGGTAAGAGAGGTACAGTATGGCCTGGAAGTTGGGGTCATCCTCTAAAAGATCTAGATTTGATCTCTTGACGACATCACCCGGACTCTTCCTTCTACCACTTTTGTAATCTACAAGGTGGCCTTCGTCCTTAACAAGATCTATTATCCCCCTGGCACCGAGGTCGGGATCCTCGAACCACATCTCGGTTATCTCTACATCAATAGTTCTTCCTGTGGCCTTAGAAAAGAAGTTGTCTGTTTTCTCCCTGTAGCAGTCTTGGGGCTTGGATCCACTGAAACCTTCCTCTTTGAGATATTTTATTATGTTGTCTGTTCCCACCATAAACTCTGTCCTGAGAATCGGAAGGTCCAGATCATCGACAAGAGGCTTCATCTCGTCAACCATCAAATCAACCAGTTTATTCCTTCCCTCTTCAACAAAATCGGGATGGTTAACATAGAACTCGGCAAAATCATGGAAAAGATTACCCTTCCTAAAAAAGTCCCGATCAATAGACGATATAAGCTTTGAGAAAAAGTAGTTCCTTGGGCATTGTGTTAATCTGTTGAGGCTGGACTGGCTTATGGTTGTTTCTTTGTCAGGCTGTATATCGATCTGCTTTTTTTTGAACTTTTTCTTTTTATCTTCTGAAGGGTGGTTGTATCTGCTATGATTCAGGTCCACGAAAGAATCGAAGTTATCGGTAGTTAGCTCGTTGAAATAAAAACAGGGCGTGACGCTTTCACTTAGATATGTGTCCTGAACCATATAGTAGCTGTTCGTATTTTGAAGTAATATCTTAAAGTTTGTGAGGTTTGTTTCCTCCTTTTTGTCCTTGTCTATCCAAGGCCTCTTGGGAACGTCACAGACCCAGTCAGAATCCATACCTATGTGAAATACCACGGGCCTGTCGACCCAGGCAACGTTCTTGGGAGAAACAAACAAAACCGATTTCTTCTTGATCTCCTCGAAAGGAACCTCGAATATATCCAGATAGAGCTCCAGTGCGTTGAGAATTTCTTCGTTGGGGGTCTTGTCCTCTATTCCCAGGCTTTCAAAAACTTCCTCTATACCACCGAGGTCCCTTTCATATACGTCTCCGAACTCTTCAAGAACTTCGGAAAGAGTCCTTCCTTGGATTTTATCCAAGAAATCCTTGAACTCGTCAAGTTCCTCTATATCAAGGTCCTTGGCGTACTGTTCGTTGTATTCGATAGGAACTTCTATACCAAGAAAACGTAAAACAGGCTGAAGATCCCTAACCTTCGATGATTTAACTGAGTCAGCTGTTCTACATAAAGACAGAAAATCACGGAGCCCAAGGCTCTCCCTTAGTTCCCTTTGTACCATGTAAGGAACTCCCTCTGCGTCGAGCATCGTCTCGATAAGGGGCTGATAACTGCTCCCGGGTTCCATAACCAGAGCAAACCTGTTTGGGTTATCTGGGTCTATATTGTCTCTAACCGCGCGGACTATCTCGACCTCCGAATTGAAGACACTGAACTCAGGGAGTTCTATCTTATCTTCTGCAAATATGTCCAAAACATCGTAACTATCAGGGAGAACCTTCAAATCAAGTCCATTGAACTGATGGATACCGACCACAACCACATCCTTTTCCTCTATCTCAAAACTTTCCATTGCCCTGAATATATTGTCTGTATTTTTTAGAAGCTCGACTACCTTCTTCATTGCATCTGACTTAAAACGTCTGTATCCGGTTATACTTTCAACTTCGCCTGTCTCCATCCAACAGCTTATTGCATTTTCCAGAAGATATGAAGCTTGTTTTAAACCCATTTCCGTTTCACGGACCAGAAGATGGAACAGATCTCTTTTATCCATGAGACGTTTTCCTGTTTCGTTGTATACAAGACGTTTTGGTGTCACTGCAAACCTTCCAAGTCCCGGCTCTTTAACACGTCTATTGAGCGCATCGACAAGCGGTGCCTCGGTCGAGAGGACAAGGCCACGGCCCTTAACCTGTTCATATATCTCGTCCACACCCAGAGATTTTTGAACCTTCATCAAAAAAACATTCTCCTCTTTTTATTTAATATTTGAAAAATTCCCAAGAAAACAAACCCGGAGTTAGATCCCATAGATCTGATTAGGAATGTTTCTCATTCATATCTTTCCAGTTCCAGTCTCTGTCTCTGTTGTGTTCAATCTTTTCGAGTATCTCTTTCTCAATATCTATGTCAAAGATACCACAGAGATGCACTATACGCTGGACTGCATCACCCAGCTCCTCCTTGAATCCGTCCTTTCCGTCCATATTCTTGTGACGATATGCTTCGAATGCTTCCGAAACCTCGGAATGTATAAGAGCAATTTTCTCCGCTACATCGACCTCATCTGGTTCGGTGCCAAATCCGTTTTCGCGGGCCTGCTCCATGACAATATCGACCAGTTGGTCCAATGTCGTTTTTCCCATACTATCTCTAACAGTTGCAATATACTTATAAATTTTCCCGGAGAACTTTAGTGACCGAAGACAAACAGAACCGGAATATATAAAACCCTTTGCAAAAAAGATTAGTGGTATTAACAGTGATAGTATGAAAATATTTGCACTTGCCGACCCGCATGGAAACATGAGACTTCTTAGAGAGGTCCTGGACGAGGTAGAAAGGGAGCAGTACGATGTTTTCCTGGGTCTCGGTGACTTCATGTCAAAACGTTTTTTCTCAAAACTGGTCACAGGTCTGGATGTAGAGAAAAAGTCATTTATACCAGGCAACCGTGACTACGGAATGAAGAAGCTCCCATATCTGAAAAATATAGACAGTTTCGACTATGAAAACATAAGATTTGTGATGGTGGGATCACATCATTTTCCGGATCTGAAGAAAAAAGTAATCGAAAGATTCGAAGACGTGGATCCGGGTAAGGTAATAATAGGGTCACATGAACCACCACAGAGGATTAGAGACGAAATTCACAGTGGTGCTAGAATAGGTGTTCCTGAATTCAGAGAAATTATAGATGAGAAACAACCCTTGGCGTGGTTATGCGGCCATGTACATGAAGCAGAAGGGGTCTCGACTGTTGGAAACACAAAGGTCATAAACGCATCTGCCTCACAGAAAGTTATGGGCTATAGACTGATAGTAGAAGGCGATGAAATCAAGGAAATAAAAAGGCTGGAAAGATGAAATTTCTAAAGGAAAAGCCTGCTCTAGTTATAGATGAACTCACGAAAAAAACCCTAGTTATAGCCGATCTTCACCTCGGGCTCGAATATGAGATCTACAAGAAAGGTATATCCATCCCACCCAGGGCAGGTAGACAGAAGAAGAGGATCCTTAAACTCATAGAAGACACAGAAGTAGACAGGCTTGTACTTCTCGGAGACGTCAAACACAACGTTCCGAGGACTTCAGTTTCCGAGAAAGAAAATCTTCCTGGGTTCTTCGAAGAGCTGTCCAGACACGTAGACATAAAGATATCCAAAGGAAACCATGATGGAAATATAGAAGATCTAGTAGGTAACGCAGACGTCGAGATATCACCTACCAGCGGTTTCAGGGAAGGTAAATTCTACTTCAACCACGGCCAGTCCTGGCCCGATGAAGATATTAAAAACTCAGAAACCCTTATCAGGGGACACTCGCACCCATCGATTCAGTTTAAGGACAGCCTTGGGTTTTCATCTACAGTTCCATGTTGGGTAAAGGGACCTGTAAACAGGGATGCTGTGAAAAAGAAGTTTGGTAAAGGAAAACTGGAAAATATCATCATAACACCCACATTCAACGAACTGATAACAGGAATGCCCATGAATAAAGACAGAGAAAAGCGCCTCCTCGGACCGATGTTAAAAAATGGGATGATGGAGATTGAAGATTCAGGAATATATCTACTCGACGGAACCTTTTTAGGAAAACTCGAAGACCTTTAAAATGGCCTTTTCTCTCTTCTGAGCCTATAAAGAGAAGGTACATCGCCAACTTTGTCCTGTAGAGAGGAATATATGAAATGGAGTTCTTCCTCTCGCAGGGAAGCTCTCTTGTCGGCCTCTATGAGAACAGTGGGTATGGCATATTCTTCGTTTTCAGAAGAAAGTACAAGAAGCCGAGATGCTATTTCGTCGGCTACTCTCCCAGGATTTTCTGGTGCATGAAAATCTACTCTAAAGGGTCTATCGTACATAGTAGACTTAAGATAAAAGGAATAGATATCCTTCACCAGCTCCTTCGGAAGATGTGAACCCTCGGAGTCATCGTAGTATTTAAAATAAGATGTTCTTTCGCCTTGTTTCAAAACATGAAAAAGCAGGTTTGTGTCCCTTGTGCCCTTCAGAACATTTTTCAGTTCGTCTTTCTTTGTACTTTCAACTTTTTCTAGTATATCGTCCGAAACTATCCTTGAAAACTTTCTCGATCTCGAATCTTCCGATATACCCGCAATCAGACAGGGCGGTCTTTCAAGCATATCTCCATACATATCGACTACCTCATTAAATCTGTCTTCAACTGCAGAACCCTTTTTAGGATTGACGGAAGGATGAGGTAAAAGGGATCCATCCATAAGAAGGAGATCAACCTCCCTTGAATCCATTATACCAAGAGCAAGATCTATCTCTATTTCCATCCTTTCGAGATTTGCAGCCAGTGAAAAATCCTCCCTGGAAAGCGGCTCTGTGAATACCGACAGCTTTGGTGTGGGCAGGGGACTTGGGAAGTAGTCCACCCCACCCAGTCCATTTTCAAACTCAAACACAACGGCAACAGCCTTCGTTAGAACAAGATCAACTGCATGGTAAGCCTTCTTCAACAGTCCACCATCGATTCCACATATACTCTGTCCGTTCATCCCATGTTCCTCGACGGGTATCGAAATTTTCCTTTCGGGTATCCTTTCTCCTTCTATCTCTGCGTCCTTTACATCCCGAAGAAAACTGCCGAGTTTTTCTCTTTTGTTTTCCAGAACACCGACCTTCCTTGCTATTTCATCAAGCTCAGATAGTATTTCCTGCATAACTTAAATAAATCCTGCCAAACTAATAAAACTAGGCAGAAGAATCGAGTTCGAAGAAATGATAAAATGGACCACGAAATAATAAAAGAAGCAATAGGGAGGATAAGAGGACTCCCGACCTTTTCAAGAATAAGAGATGAACTAAGAAACAAGTTCGCTTTAAGTGTAGAAGAAGAGGAACTACGAAAAAGGCTAGATGAGATGATGACAGAAGGCACAGTAAAGGAGAAGGAAATAACTATAAAGGGTGCGCGTTTCAAAGGTTACACCACCGTAAAGGAAGAGAAAAAAGTCGAAAGAGAGGAAAAAACCAGAGAGGAGGAAATTATAGATGATGTATTTGGCTGAAAACCTGATTTTAACCATAAGTCTGTTACGGGTCGATTATATCAAGAAGAGTGGGTTGATTGGTAAGCTCATAAAGTTTTTTATCATGGGACTGTTTTTTATGTTCCTTACGTGGCTGCTGTTTGGTGAAGCACTACACCCAAAGGCCTTGCTATATCTTCCGATTGTAGCCCTAAGGCGGGCTTCCGGTGGCTGAAAACTACAGGAGCGTGTAACTACTCTCCTTTTTGGGTCTATTAACCTCATGACATCCCTTGCATTTTGTTACCTTTTTTGAATCCCTGGGATTTTTAACAAAACCAAGATTGGAACCATCCAGATCACAACCGCAAACATCACACTTCAAAGCCATAGCTTTCACCTCCAAAAACCGTTTTTTAAGAATTTTTTAAGATATTTCATATTAGCCTTGTATCTATATAAAATCTTTGTTGTGACTCCAGGGGGATTAATAAGTACGAAGAAAGTTTTTTAACCATTACACAATAATTTGTCTATATGGAAAAATGCAAGAAGTGTGGAAAGAGCTTCGATTCGGAAAAGGGTCTCAAGATACACAAGGCTCAGGTCCACAAAAGTATAGCAAAGGGCCCCGAAGAACCCGAAAAACCACTGGAACTTAGGTCAGCAAGACCTTGGATCCTTGCGGGAATAATAGTTCTGATCGGAATCGTACTCATGCTTGCACTCGGGGAAGTAGACGGAATTGACGATGAATACAACGTAACAGAAGAAACACAAGAAGAAACAACCGAAGACCCTAACAACCAGGAAATAGAAAATATCTTAAAACAAAGGAGCTATGATAAGAATGCCAATGGATGAAGAAAGAAGACGAGCACCTGCCGTATACAAAAAAATCGAGGAAGTGGATGAAGGTGACATACGTATATCTGTGATAGGGACCATTGTAGACAAAGGAGAAAGCAGAGTTGCCGTTGACGATGGGACCGGCACACTGGAGGTAGGATTTGACCTTTCAAAGGACCTCGGAAACTACGAAGAAGGGGATCTGGTAAGAGTTGTTGGAAGACCCTCAGAAGGATCAGTCGATGGCGAAGCTATACAGGACTTCCAAAAATTCAATAAGGACCTCTATGAAAAGGCTCTGAAAAAAATCGAAGAAGTTAAGGAATAGCTCTGTCCGAGAACAGAGGATAAAAGTATTGAATTCTATTGTTAACTACTATGGGCGGAAAGACTCCTGTTAAAAATGTAAGTGTGGGTAAGGTAAAGGGAAACATAAAAAGTTTTTCTAGAGAGGTTGCTCCTAAACTTGATCCCGCCGCAAGGAACATGTGCTTGAAATGTCGCGGAGCCAAAAAGCTCTGTGGCAAGGAGAGGTGTCCTGTTCTGGAGAAATACTACTCGCGGATGGGAGAAGGAAAAGACAAGAGATTCGACACGAAGACAATAGAGGGAAATTCGCCTCCTTCTGTTTTCATCGGACGTTACAACTACCCACGTGTGAATATAGGACCACTTGTGCCGCCCGAAAAGGGTGATACTTCCATATACTCTCAACCAGAGGAGTGGTTCGGAAGCGCCGATATGAAAGACATCATCAGGATGAGAAGCAGTCTGGCCAGGGGCAAGAAAAAGCTCTCCAAGGACGTGGATATCCGAAACCTTGGAGGTGAAGACAACGAAATAAGATATCTTGCCCTGGCAAAGAATCCTGCAGAAACAGAGGTAAGGTTCAAAAAGAGTCTTGACGATGGAATAAAACTTGATGGAAGATCACAGCCACACGGCCCATCTGCACCGATGGAATCATTCCGAAGAGGAACCATGAACTCTGACAGTCGTCTTGAAGATGTGTTTTATGACACGGATCTCGGAGCGGAGGAAGGTGTAAAAAGACTATATAGGAAGGGTGTGCCTGTATCAAGAATACAGGATATATTCATGGTAGGTGGAACAGGTGTAAAGGGAAGGAGAAAGTTTGTACCAACTAGGTGGAGTATAACAGCTGTAGATGATATCCTAGGTAAAGACATGCGCAGAAATGTTAAAACGTATCAAAGGATAGACGAATGGCGTGTATATAAGACAAACTACCTTGACAATCAGTGGGTTGTCGTTTTTACACCCGAATCATGGAGATACGAACTTATAGAAGCCTTTTATCCGGAAACAACGTGGAACCCTTCCAGAGACTCAATAACAATTTTTGGAGACCACGAAGAGTTCGACGGAAGAAGCGAATATGCATCCATAGGAGGCTGCTACTATTCGGCAAGGCTTGCGGTTCTTGAAAAGATGGAGGAAGAAAGAAAACAAGCGGGTGCCATAGTGCTCAGAGAAGCAAAACCGGGTTATATACTTCCAGTGGGTGTATGGAACGTAAGAGAGTCTGTGCGGAGTGCACTAAAGGAAAGACCGATGAAGTTCAAAGGAAGAAAACAGACGTTCGATTATCTCAAAAGTGTTCTCGGCCTTGAATTCGAGGAATGGACATCAGTATCGAAACTTCTAACCAAACGAGAGAAACAAGAAAGTCTGAAGTATTTCACCTAGAAACCCATCAGGGCTCTACTTTAACGAACTCGTACCATGTAAACTTGTAATCA
Organism: Candidatus Aenigmatarchaeota archaeon; assembly: GCA_003553905.1. Taxonomy (GTDB): domain Archaea; phylum Aenigmatarchaeota; class Aenigmatarchaeia; order PWEA01; family PWEA01; genus PWEA01. The sequence continues at coordinate 741 of PWEA01000009.1, read as the reverse complement.
AGCGGGTAGAATGAAGTTACGTTTACCTCGTTTGTGCGTCCCGGTCTCAAAAGAGGCATCGTACCTGTCGCATTATCAAATGGTTCCCCTGTCTGATCATCTACGATAAGTCCACTTGGGTGTATACGCAGAGAGAAACTATCATCCGAATCGTAATAATTAATGAATAGCTCGTGGCCAATGCCTGTGATCGTGATATTCTCGTCGACCACAAAGTTTGCAGTTATGGTCTTGTCAGAATCCATAGTTACTGTTATCTGTTGCTGTGTTCCTGTTTCGTCACCTGTCCACTCGTCGAACTCCCATATACCATACGGATAGGCCGTTATATCCACTTCATCACCTTCGCTGTATGTATGTACCCCTTCTGACGGATCCGTGCTTCCTTCACCTACTACGTCTATGGTCAAAGTATAACCATCCATAACGGACTGCCACTGCAGTGCAGGATAACCGACATTTCCCTCGTGATCCTCCACCGTTGCGTGTGCCCCGTCCTCCCACGTGTTATCAAAGTCCCAGTCTACATATGTATCCTCATAGAGATATGTCATCTCCTCGGTGGTCCTCGGCTCCGAGCCTTCGGCACCGTCCTCTTCAAGACCCGACGTTTCGGTGTTCCAGTATGAATACTCGGCTCCACCACCTATTATATATCCAATCAGTCCGCCGACACCATCGCTCCCCTTTATCTCGCCTGTCGAATAAGAGTAATATACATAACCATGTGAATTATCAAAG
>PWEA01000022.1 GCA_003553905.1 Candidatus Aenigmatarchaeota archaeon | reverse complement strand
CCTTGAGAACGGAGGACAAACTCCAGGTTGAGATTACTTCGCCTGAAGACATCTTTCTCTTCAAAGGTGTTGCAGGAAGGACAACCGATATAGAGGACATGAACACACTGGTCCAGTCAGGCCTTGACTTCGAAACAATAGCAGAGGAGATAGATACACAGGTTGACCTTCTCGGCGAGGAACTTTTTATTACTTACATTGGAGAAGCTCTTGGCAAACTTGAGGAGAGATACGGAACTACAACCCCTTTGTCCGAGCTACTGGAAGATAGGATTGTAAAAGTCTATGATCAGCTAGAGATACTGACCGAGGAAAGTGGAGAAATGGATATTCATAAACTGAAGGGAAATGTTGAGATACCCGAACAAAGGTTAAAGGAAGCATTGAAGAGCCTTGAACAAAAGGATATCGTAGAAATAGAGGACAAGAAGGTCAAAGAAACCGAAAAACATAAGGTGTAGGGGTTGTCCTCGGAGATACATCTTTTTACCTAGAATTCCTTTCGTTTGAGGACTGAGGAAGTTTGATTGATAGAACTCTAAGAGAAAGGCATCGAGGGAAATCAGACCGGAGATGTAGGGTGAAACCCGACGCCTATAGAAGGGATTTGTGGAAAGACTTCTAGATATTTAAGTTTTCTATTTTATTCCATATTTTATGCAGCTCTGTGAACCACTAAAAAACCAAGATAGAGGAGAAAGAATAAATCTTACGGAATCTTTGCTGAAGGTTACCAAAGACGAAGAGCTTACCTATGATTTTGATGTTAAGAAGTACTCCGATAAAATAAAGGACATGGCTTCTGAACTGGAGGGGAAAATTGAAAACAAAGATCCTGAGGGAACCATCAATGAAATAAACACCTATTTATTTCAAGAGGGTGGTTTTAGATATAACGATAGTGGCTTCTTTTTGAACGAGGTTCTTGATGATAAGAAGGGCAACTGTGTCGGACTTTCGAATCTTTACCTCGTTGTTTCTGAAAACCTAGGTCTGCCAATTCATGGTGTTTCAGCTCCGAGGCACATGTTTATCAGATGGGAAGATAAGGAGTTTAAAAGTAACATAGAATTGACAAACGTAGCTCCCTTAGATTCCATTTATATGCAACCACCTGAAAATAAAACCAGAAATGAATTTCCTAGTGACGGACGCTATATTGATGAATATAACATCCCTCAAGAAAGCATCGAAGAGGGAGTATATTTGAAGAATCTCTCAAAGAAGGAAGTAATTTCAACTGCATTAAATACTCTTGGAACCTTTCATGTAGATCAAGATAGTTTTGAAAAGGCAATCGAAGGTTATGATCAATCCATTGATTTAAATCCAAACAATGCTGAAGCTTACTTCAACCGAGGAACTTCATATATGTGGCAAGGCGATTTCAGAAAAGCCGAAGAAGATCTTAGTAAATCCATCGAATTGAATCCAAATTTTGCTATTGGATACATTCATCGAGGTTTAGTCAACGAATTGCGAGGATATATCGAGAAAGCCACCGAAGACTTCTACAAAGCCAAAGAGTTGAACCCAGATTTAACATGTCGTGTTTCGGAGATAGAAAAGTTTAAAGAAGATCTCCTTGAAGTCAGATAATATTTTGATAGATACCAAATATCGGAAACAATACCCGACTTATTGTTCTATCTCCTATTCTTCAACATGTCAACCACACCCTCTTCCTCATAGTTCTGGTTGTTGTGGTATACTTGGAGTTGTAGGATAAAGGGAATGATTCGGGACACAAAATCTATTCAAAACATTTAAATCTTCGTAAATACTTTTAGTCTGAGATGTTGCCTGTAAGTAAATGGAGTGGTAAAGAAGGGACCTACGGAGTATTAGGTACAGAATGCGTGGAAATAAACAAAATCGTAGAGAAGGTAAAGGAGTATGAAAATGATTTTTACAGGTACGAGGGTACTGTGGAGGTTGAGGGAAAAGAAATTGAAGTGGATGGAGAACTTCCTGAAAATTTTGATATAGAAGCTTGGGACGATTTAAAAGGGATAAGTACAATTCATGGGCAAGATGAAAGGGGAAAATATCAGGTGGCGACAAGTGCTGCAGGCATTCCAGATCACCGGGTCCTTTCACTATCGGTAGAGGAAAGAGACTCTTACGAAGAAGCCTTTCGGGATTTGGAAAAGTTGGGAGAGAAATACCTGGATTCCAGTCAGGACTTTGAGTCGTTCAGGAACTCTCGTAACTGGGAGTGAAGATCCTAATTCCATCCGTTTATGTTCAGAAAACCAGGCCGGAAATCTTCCTTTCTACCCTAGGGTAGGACCGGGAATGCACCCTGAAACCGACACCTTTAGAAGGAATTTGGGTAGGATTCTCGAGATATTTAAGTTTTTGCATTCTTAATAGATTTATGAGAGACGAAGCATTTTATGAGATGCTGAACGAAACGACGGAAATATATAGAAAAGGAGATAAAGTTAAAGAAAGGAGTGAAGGAGGCATTGAAGTAGTGGAAATTGATAACTATCCCCACAAGAGCGAAGCTCCATCTGAAGATAGTTGTAATGTAGTTGACATGGTGTTCGTTGATATTGCTGTGGATGAGGAGAAGGCAAAAGAGTTTGAAGAGGAATTCTTACAAACCATGAATGAATATCCTGAGCCCGAAAGATTAAAGGGTGGGCCAAGCTACATTGAGCTGGCTGGAAAGCTTGGCGTGGAACAGGGAGACGTATTTAAACTAATGGCACTAGGCGAGACCTTGGATGCATGGGAGGTTATCCATGGAAAAACTCTTGGAATGGACCAAGAAGAGGCAAGAGAGCTGGCCGGTAAGGGATTTCTCATGATTTCTGGTTATAATCCGGAATGAAATAAAGTGGTTCAGATTTCCAGGAGAATATAACACCTAAAATCAAACCCCCAACTTTCGAGAATTTCTGTGACATATTTTTTATTTTTTGGGTGAATCCGACACCTATAGAAGATATTTGGGGTGATTTTAGGCACTACGGCTCCTCAAGAGATTTAAATCTTCGTGGATATCTTTAGTTTGTGGAACGATGGCTGAAGATGAGGCTGGTGACGAAACTGGTTATGAAATTGAGATAATCGAAGATCCACCTTTCATGAAGGCAAGGAGGTTGGCAAATCTGGTAAAAAGAGGGGCAAGAAAAGGAGGGAACTGTCGGGATGCAGTAGTAAAGTATATGGAAAAGGAGATCGAAACCTTGACAGAGGCGGAGGAGCTGG
>PWEA01000003.1 GCA_003553905.1 Candidatus Aenigmatarchaeota archaeon | reverse complement strand
CCAGATTTAGATTTAGGTTCGACAGCATTGATAGTATGGATCATGGACGTTACGAGGATTACGAGGGCTGGTACGTGGACAATATTTCTCTTGGTGGGTTCACCGGTGATATCATAGACAGGGAACTTATGAAGGACGAAGACAATGTACTGGCTGTCCGCTTCAATCCGGGTAACGATGAATCTACTTTTGATGCTGAACTATCTGCCACGGAGTACAGGTACAGATCTATTGTTGTCATTTCAGGAGGTGATCCAGAAGAGAAAACAGAGATGGAAGAGGGACCATATTACGAGGATTACTTTGGTGAAGATTGGGAAGATGAACCCAAATATCATACAATAGAGGCCGGGTGCCGAGCCTATAGAAAACATGATGCGGTTGTCCATACCATTGCTGTCGTTGACGACGAAGATGAGGATGCTATCGAGGAGATGAACAAAACAGCACAATGTGGTGGTGGGGAGTTCTACCACGTGGATGCAGATGAACAGGAACCCGAGGACCTGAAGGAGATTTATGAAAAAATAGCACATGATATTCTGGAAGCAGCGATGGAGGAACAGAGGGTTATACCAGAACGAGAAGTCAAGGACAGACTGTACGAGGAATCTCATATAAATATAACCTACTCTGATGAGACAGATCCACTCGGCTACGGTGAAATCCCTCTTACATTTGAGTCCGATGTCTTTGGCGAGGAGGTTGAATCACCACAGAAGGGCTGGTTCTGGGTCGGTGAGGCTGCCAGACCTCTGGAAGCCAGGGTTACTTCATACTCCTCACGATTCTGGACATCCATGGCAAATATAACGAACGATGAGGTAGATAAAAACATCTACAACCTTTCGGAATATGGTGATGATTATACGAAACTAGGTGATCCATATACCATTAGGATACCGACTGAATATATCAGCAGCGGTAACAATACTGTTTATATAGATACATCAAGGGCCCCGGGTAATTTCAGTGGTGGTTCACCGGACAGCAGGGTGTTGTATACGGTGGCGGTAAATGCATCCGTTGGCTATGGCGATTCATTTCAAAAGTATGAAGGAGGAAGCAGACCAGTTGAGATGAGCACAGGAGAAGAATACATCTTGGGCGTGGGGAACACTTCTGATAGATGGGATCCTCGGAATGATGCCCTAGACGATATGGTAGAAAGGCTTTTGACAAGATTGGATGTCAACAACGACGGAAGGGTGGATGTTATGATATCCGAGGGGAATTTAGAGGTAAGTGATATGAAGGTTGGTGGGGTTCCATATCTTTGGGGTCCCGGGATCTTTACACTGAAAATATGGTGATGAAAATGATGATAAACTTTGGTAAAAGAGGCCAGTTTCTCTCAATCATGACCATTCTTATGATTTTACCGTTGGTTTTACTTTCGATTGCCTTTGGTGAAACCATGGGTGGGTATGGTAGTGATATAGGACAACAGGTCAGGCTTAAAAGTGGATATTATCATTATCATTCTCTTGAACAGGACCTATCACGTAGCTCAGAAAAGATAGGTCGAAGGTCGTTGTTTTCCTCCGTGGGATATGTTATCGAGGCAGGCGAAGGTCTGAATTCTTCTTCAGATGTACTCGGAGAGCTTTTTGTAGATGGTAGCATACACGGCGAGCCACAACTTCTTATGAATAGATCGGGAATCGAGGACTGGCTTAGGAGCGTTGAAAGAATATCATCTCAGAGGGGTTATGAAGTCATTCTGAATATGGACGAACCAAAACCGGAGATGAAGGATAGTTATACGGTTTCCCTTGGTTTCAATTATACATTGGAGATGTCCGATTCGGGTGGAGCCTTCGGACTAGCTAAGGACAAATATAACCCAAATGAGGTGTCCTTGAAAGGTCTTGAAGATCCACTTGTTGCCCTCGGAACCGGAGGAAGGCTCAGTACCTTTATCGAACCTTGTGACTTTAACTATACGAGCAAGAAGCTTGCAGAGGGTGTTGGAAACAATTCATGGGGATCGGGCAGTACGGTTTTTGAACCAATCTCTGGTGAAGTCGATAACAAAGAAACCAAAGTACTTGTTGTAGGGTCCTTAGATGACTATGGATATGCCAACAGATTTTCTGGTGTTGTGGTGGGAGAAGGCGTTGACGACGATTTATTGGAAGTCCCGTATGTGAGTAAGACAGATACGGATCTTATTTCCGATGGGATAGGTGTAGTTGTTGAAGGAGTCCGTGGTGAGGTTTGGGAGCTTGACAACCTATATAGAATGTGGAACGAAACATGCTACATGCCAGGTGAAAAAGCCCCGAGTTTTCTTGATCGTCTGGAAAACAATCCCGATGCAAGGTCCGAGCAGGGCCTAAACGTACTGTTAAAAAAGACCGATCTTGACAGGGAGGGACTTGAGGTGAAGAATAAATCGAATGTTGCACACATTTATTTTAGTAAGGAAAACGTTAAAGACTGTAATGTGAAAGGCATGCCAAAGTCTTTTCGTATAGATGCCCCGAGTTCGGAGGACATTGGATTAAGTGATGCTTTGCATTTTGACTGTTGAGAGGTGTTTTCATGAAAGTCATCGAAACGGGAATAGACGAGATAGTTGAATATCTTCACAAAAAAGGCAGTTGTAGTCTGAGCAAGCTTTCAGAGAAGTTTGGGTATCCAGAGGAAGTTATCGAGGAATGGGCAAATGCTCTTGAGGAACACGGTGCGGTCGAGATAGACTACAGTATTAGAGGAATGAAAATTGAGATTGTAGAGAAGGAAAGTAAAGAAATGGCAAAGAAGACCATGAAGGATCAAAAAAGAGAAGAATATGTGTGTGATGAGTGTGGTAAGGGCTTTAGAACAGAACATGGACTACTTACCCATGTAGGAATGAAGCACAAAGGTGATGATAATCGCTGAAAACACGCAGGCTGTGTATACAGTCGAGGCAGACAATGTCGAGGCAGAGGTAACTATCGTCGAGAGGGAGGAGGACCACGTTCCACGGTATATCGTAGACTATCCAAAGTTCGAGAAGGCAACGAGAACGGTTCTCGATGACTTAAAGGAAGAGATAACAAGGCAAGTTGACATAGAAGAAAGGGAGATACTTGATCCCAAGTCAGTGGAAAAAATAAAGGGGGAGTTTTTGAGGACGGCAGAGAGAGTTGCTGGAAGTTTCTTCCCTGGGCTAAGTAAAAGAAAGATAGAAATTTTGGCAGGAAGACTTACACATGACATGTACGGTCTCGGGAGGCTAGAAATATTATTGAGAGATGATGATCTCGAGGAAATAGTGGTTAATTCTGCCGATGAGCCTGTTTGGGTTTATCATAAGGAGTTTCATTGGTTAAAAACCGACATATATCTTGATTCAGAAAGAAAAATATACAACTATTCTTCAGTGATAGGAAGAAGGGTGGGGAAACAAATAACAAACCTACAACCTCTTCTTGATGCTCATCTACCAAGCGGTGATAGAGTAAATGCAACTCTTTTTCCTGTTTCCACAGATGGAAATACCATAACAATAAGAAAGTTTGCTAGGAATCCATGGACTATAACACATTTCATAGATCCCAAGTTCGGAACCCTATCAAAAGAACTTGCGGCTCTTTTGTGGTTATCTATACAGTATGAAATGAATATGCTTATAGCCGGGGGTACGGCGTCCGGAAAGACTGCCCTTCTCAATACGCTCACCCCATTTATACCACCCAACCAGAGGATTGTAACTATAGAAGACACAAGGGAGTTGAACCTCCCCCAATATCTTCACTGGGTTCCTATGACCACAAGAGAGCCGAACCCGGAAGGTAAGGGTGAGGTTAGCATGCTTGATCTTATGATCAACTCATTGAGAATGAGACCCGACAGAATAATGGTAGGTGAGATAAGAGAGAAGGATCAGGCCGAGGTTCTTTTCGAGGCTATGTTGACAGGCCATTCTGTTTATGCTACACTTCATGCGAACACAGCAAAGGAGGTTATGAGAAGAATTTCTAACCCTCCCATAAACATACCAAAGACTATGCTCGAGTCTCTCCATCTGACATGCGTGCAGTACAGAGACAGAAGAACGGGTATAAGGAGGACAAGAGAGCTTGCCGAGATAGTTCCTAAAACCAAGAGAAAAGGAGGTGGGGTTGACTTAAATGCTAGGACCCTGTATAGATGGAAACCGAACGACGACGAGTTTTCAAAGATAAGAGAGTCCAATAGACTTCTTGATGATATAATGGATCATACATCCATGTCCCAACAGGAGATACAAGAAGACCTCAAAGAGAAAGAAGAAATACTGCAGTGGTTTCTTGACAGTAATCTCAAAACCACGAATTCTGTGGGAAAGGTCGTGGCCGAGTACTATAGCAACAAAGACAAGGTCCTTGAACTTGTCAGGGGTGACAAAGGGCCAGACAACCTACTTCCGGATGATGTTATAGACGAACTCAAGAAAAGGGGATTACGTGAATGAGGAAATAAAATCTATTCCAATCGTTCCCTTTACCACAAAGAGAGCTCTCAAAGCAGCAAGAAAGCTACGTTTTGTAGGTGAAAAATTAGCTCCTTCTGTACCGCATCTCAAAAAGAATCTTTATCAAGCAGATATGGACATTGATCCTATTCTTTATGTGAGCCTCGCGGTTTTTACTGGACTTTTCTATTCGTTTCTGATGGCAGGCATCGTGACACTTATCTCTGTGATGTCAACAGGATCTATAGGTTTACTTCCGCCTTTGTTATCTGTTGTATTCTTCTTCGTCCCCTTCTGGTATGTTAACTTTTATCCGGCCCTTGTTGCAGGGAGAAAGGTCAGAGATCTGGAAAAAAATCTTCTGTTTGCTCTCAGACACCTTCTCATAGAGGTCAGGGCAGGCGTGCCCCTTTTCGATGCCATGGTAGGAGTTTCAAGCGGCTATGGAAGTGTGAGCGATGAGTTTAGAAGAATAGTTGAAGAAGTTAACTCAGGCAGGGATCAGGAAGATGTTCTAAACGAATCAGCAAAAAGAAGCCCATCTCTTTATTTTAGAAGAGCTTTGTGGCAAGTTGTTAACGCTCTTCAAGGGGGCAGTGATGTTTCAAAGGCACTGGAAGCTATAACAGACAACTTTGCTGAAAGGCAGATCAACAAGATAAATAGATATGGAGAAGAGTTGAATCCATGGACAATGTTTTATATGATAGTTGCAGTGATTCTACCTTCAATAGGAATAACATTTTTGATAATACTTACCAGTCTTACAGGGATGAGTATTCCAGGCTTGATTTTTCCACTGATAATATTTGGTCTAGCGATGTTCCAGTTTTTCTTTATGGGCTTCGTAAAAAGTAAAAGACCTTCGGTTAGTTTTTAGGTGTTTCATATGAAGTATGAGATTATAGGAAGAAAGTTGCCGTGGAAGGAAAGATTTACTGAGCTCTTGGATTATGGTGGCTACCGCCGTACTTCAGCAGAATCACTTGTTGGTTTTCTCATAATCCTTGGATTTTTATCGGGTGTTTGTATCTCTTTGATTGTTTTTGCATTGACATCGAACGTTTTGTATTCTACCGGAGCTTTCATAATTTCGATAGTTGGTTTCAATACCGTACCTTTTGTATATCTTGTTTTGGTCGCTGAAAGACGAGGAAGCGAGGTTGACACAGTTCTTCCAGATGCATTACAACTCATGGCTGCAAACATAAGGGCAGGGATGACAGTTGAGAGGGCTATATGGGTTTCGGCAAGGCCGGAGTTTGGACCCCTAGAAGATGAGATACATAGGGTTTCCTCGAGAGTAATGGGAGGTGAACCACTCGAAAAATCTCTCAAAGAGATGACCGAACACGTAAAGTCGGATCTTTTAGACAGAGCGGTTAAACTTATGACTGAAGGCATAAGATCTGGTGGTGAGATGGCTACACTTCTTGATGAGACCGCCGGCGATATAAGAACAGCTCAAAACATGATGGATAAGGTCAAGGCAAACGTTACCATGTACTCGATGTTTATTGTTTTTGCCTCTGTTCTTGGTGCGCCGCTTTTGTTTGCACTTTCTGTTTATTTTATAGAGGTTACGTCAAGCCTCTGGGTAGGCGATATGGTGGCTGCCGATGGTTTTGGTGGGATGGGAGGAGCTATGGTATCAATGGAAGGCCCCGATATAAGTCCTTCCACTTTGAAACTGTTTTCCATCGGAGCTATATCTGTGACTACATTCTTTGGTGGTATAATTATAGGAATGATACAGGAAGGTAATTCTACAAGTGGTCTGAGGTATTCACCTCTTATGGTTACCGCTGGATTGGTTGTTTTTTATGTTGCTAATATAATAGTGACCAGGGTCTTTGGTGGATTTGTTGGGCTCTAGATAGACTTGTATAGCTGTGGCCGGTAGAACAAAATAAAGAAAAGGGTGGAAGTTTGGATAAACCAAACCCTGTGGGTTTCTACTTCGAACCTGTGTGTTCAGATTATGCTTCTCCCATTAGGTTGCACGAAGAAGTTTGGTCCTCCAGTGCTCCATCGTAGGTGAAAACAACATCAACGCTCACCGAATCTCCTGGTTCTACTTCCGGAAGACCGGTTATAGTTATCTGATCAGAATTTTCACCTATACCAAGGCTTTGGTCAAGCTCAGCGAATGCATTTTCTTCTTCTACTTCTGCTCGAGTTAGTGTGATCTCCTGTCCTGCGTTGTTTCTTGCTACAAATCTTAGTTCTTCTCCGCTGTATTCCCACGCATTTCCATCAACTGCAATCTGTGCGTTTGGGCATCCTTGGTCTGGTAGGTCAGGTTCGAAAACTCCATAGTAGTATAGGACACCGCCTACGATCACTACAGCCAGAATAGCCCAGCCATAGGTCATAAGATACTCCATCGCGGCCTGTCCTTTCTTTTTTCCGAACATGGTATCAGTTGAATATTTGATAAGCTACATTTAAAAAGTATTATGTTGATATGGTGCAGTTTTTCTTGTTTGGAGCAAAAAGATAAAAAGAAGCAGACAAAAACTTAGTACGATAGTATGAAAAGATTGGGTAGTGGTGTTATAAATCTTGATGACAAGATGAAGGGCGGTTTTTTTGAGGGTTCTGTGAACCTTGTAACAGGTAAAACAGGTACAGGGAAGACGGCTTTTTCGGCTTCATTTATACGTTATGGCCTCGAAAACGGTGAGGCTGGCGTTTATGTGACCACAGAAGAGGAGAAGGATGATATAGTGAAGGATATAGAGGAGATGTTTGACTGGGATTTCTCAAACTACCTTTCAGAAAATAATTTGCTAAGAATAGATTCTATAGAACCTATATTCCCTTCCAAGGATGTTGACAACATCAACAGGATGGTTCGTGGTTATATATCCGAGTTCATGGGAAGACTTGAAGAAAATATAAAGGAGATTGATGCACAGAGGGTTGTTATAGACTCCGTGTCTCTTATAGAAATGTTTGTTAATGAAGAGTATATGGCGAGGGTTGTTATTTCTTCTTTGATAAGAAAACTGAAAGCAATGGGCGTTACTGCCATACTTGTCGGTACTATCCCCGAGACTTCTGAAGGGCTGACCGGCAGTGGCATAGTTGAGTATCTCGCCGACTCTGTGATAAAATTAGAGTTCACCCCGATCGCAGAAAGGTATAACAGGACCCTGGAGATAAGAAAGATGCGCAGAACAAATCATGACATAGAAATATTTCCTATCGAGATAACCGGTGATGGTCTAAAGGTTATCGAATAGAACTAAACTATCGACTGACCAACATCAAGTCCGTTGCTTGTTATTTCGAAAGAAAGCGTCTCGGTGGATATGTCACTTCTCCTCATTTTTCTAACCTGAACAGATCTATATCCCCTTTTTCCAATACCCTCAAAATATAGGGCTATTACTCCATCCACAGCGTACTGAACTACATCGTGTCTTGTCAGCTTTTCTTCACCAGCCGGGGACTCGGCAGTTACAATGGCTGTGGTGCCCGTCTCCTTTATCACTTTTATCATTTCATATATAGCCTTCCTTATTTCGTATGGATTTTCGTGGTATAGAGACAGTATAGATGTTGAATCCAAGGCAAGTCTATCGACTTCATTTTTCTCGAGTTCATCCCTAAACCAGAAAAGTTCTTCGTCCCCCTCATCAAATGGATCTTTTCCTCTTATAGTTATACTATCGCCGTGTTTTTCGAAATCCCATCCAAATAGTCTGGCCTCTTCCTTTATCTGTGAGGGAGATTCTTCGAAAGTCACGAACATACAGTTTTCTCCTTCCTGAAGTCCCTTCCACAGAAACTGGCTGCAGAAGGTTGTCTTTCCAGCACCCGATTCACCGCTAACCAAAACCACGTTCCTTTTAGGTATACCGCCGTTTAGTAGATCATCAAGTCCCGGTATCCCAGTTTCGACTCTTTCAACTTCCATATACATCATTTGTAAAAAAGAATATAAAAAAGATTGGTCCCGTTTTAACCCTTTATGACACCCATCGTATCGAGCTTCAGTACCTTTTCAGCCACACCGATATCATCTGAGACATCTACTACGTCTCTGAGGTTTTTGTAGGCTCCGGGTGCTTCCTCGGCTACAACCGGCATTGATGCTGCCTTGACAAGTATGTCCTTTTTTTCTTTGAGGTCTCTGGCTACGGTTTCTCCCCAGAACTTGCCCTTGGCTTTTGTTCTTGACATGGTTCGTCCGGATCCGTGTGGTGCCGTACCGAACGATAGTTCCATAGACTTCTCCTTTCCTCTCAGTAGATAGCTACCTTCGCCCATATTTCCTGGGATAAGAACAGGTTGCCCTACTTTTCTATACTTCTTCGGAACCTTTTTGTGGTCCGGTGGAAAAGCCCTTGTAGCTCCTTTTCTATGAACATAAACTTTCCTCCTCCCGTCGTTGGTTTTATGTGTTTCTTTCTTTGCAACATTGTGACAGACGCCGTACAGAAGCTCCATGTCTTCATAGTCCAGACCTAAAACCTCTCCGAAGGCTTCCCTGGCTTGGTGCATTATTACCTGTCTATTTACAAAGGCAAAGTTTACAGCACAACTCATAGCTTTGAAATATCGATCTGCCATTTTACTTCCCCCAGGCGCGTATACAAGCTCCTTGTCCGGTAGTTTTCTTACAACGTTTTTGTACTTTTTCTCGGTTTCGCGGAGATAGTCCGTACATACCTGGTGACCAAATCCACGCGATCCTGTATGTATCATCAGACAAACCTGATCTTCCTGCAGTCCAAACTCTTTGGCAATTTCTTCGTTGTCTATGTTTCCTACCTTTTCAATTTCCAAAAAATGGTTACCTGCCCCCAGACACCCCACTTGTTCCTTTCCACGGTTAAGAGCCTTTTCCGATACTTCACCGGCGTCTGCTCCAGACATTCGTCCGTTTTCTTCAACTGTCTTGAGATCTTTTTCGACTCCGTATCCGTTTTCAATAGCCCACTCTGCTCCTTCCTCCAAAACTTCCTTTAGCTCGTTTTTGGAAAGAGAAAATCTGGAACCCTTTCCTACACCAGATGGGATCTTCTGGAAAAGTACATTTAATAGTTCTTTGAGTTTTCCTCTAACTTCCGAGGCTTTGAGTGGAGTTTTAACGAGCCTGACACCACAGTTAATATCGTAGCCGACTCCACCGGGACTTATTCCACCTTCCTCGGTATCTAGGGCTGCCACGCCTCCAATAGGAAATCCATAACCTTGGTGGGCATCTGGCATGGCTATAGAATGTTTTTGTATTCCGGGTAGATGTGCAACGTTTTTTATCTGTTCGAGGGTTCTGTCCTGTTTTATCTGCTCCAGTAGCTTTTTTGAAGCGTAAACTCTACCGGGGACATTCATGCCACCTTCTTTCTTCATTTCCCATATATTTTCATCTACTTCCTCGAGCTCAGACATAGTATCACAGACCCCGGAATTTATTATACTAACCTTTTCTTTTATAATTACTTCAAGAAACACAGTTTCGAATCAGTTATACGGTCTTTAACTTAAAGAATACACCACAACCTTCGAGGGCTTTGTAGACTCTATCAGCGACCTCTAGAAATCCTCGGATGTTGCTTTTTTCCGGCCACCTGTAAACATAATCATATTCACCCTTTATTGGTTCAAATCCTATCTCCATGAGATCAACGACCTTTTCGTCTACCTTAGAGGGTGCTTCGCCTCCATCGCTCCTAAATATGAGCTTCAGGTAGGTCTTCATTTCATCTCCCGAAATTTCTTCCATATCCCCTTCGCTGGTTTCCATCTGAAACAGTATCTTCTTGCCTTTGAGAAGCTCCTGTATCTTATCACCTATACTCATTATCTGCTCAAAGGAGGTTTCATCGTCCCAGTCATATCTGTAGTCATATACTCCTCTGTTCGGCTTAAATCCTAGATCATCAAAGACTTCTGTGACCTCCGTTGGTTTGTCTCCATTGGAGTTGAAAAACACTGTTAGATATGTTTTCATTTTCCCACACCTAGTAGTTATAGCAGTATACTTAAATTCTTTTGTTGTATCTGTTCAATATATTCTTACTCATACATCAGGCGTGATTTTGGATTTCCAGATCCCGTCTTCTTCCACTATTTTCATTCCAAAGTAGGTGACAGCCTTGATGGATGCCTTTATTTTGTGTTTGTCTTCATCGAAAATCTCTCCGCGGCATTCGGCAGACAGTCTCAGGCTTCCATCCGATTCATCGATACTGCATGAAAAGTCAGAGAAAAGGATTTTTTCAGTGTCCCATCTATAGACGAGCTCATTGAGAAAGTCCAGCATAAGTGCTTCCCTGTCCTCGGCTTCTATGGTTATCAGGTCGACCTGAATCTGATCCACATCCTCAATCTTTGTTATCAGAGAAAATATACCGATGCCGGCGTTTTCATAGAGCTCCTCCAAACTTTTCCCGTATGCTACAAAGGCTATGTCTGCAGTGGCCTCGTCTTCAAGAACCTTGAACTTATCCATGGAAATCTTTACCTCTTTGAGAAATAAAAGTATAACCGAAAGATAAATAAAGGGCAGTACCAAACAATTGAACGTTCCTGAGTATCTACGTCCCCCGATAGCTCAGGCTGGCAGAGCGATCGGCTGTAGACGAGCGCCTTGGATGATTGCCTCGCGGTATGATGACACGGTGCTTTGGATTAGCATCTCTGCCGATACCGATAGGTCCCGTGTTCAAATCACGGTCGGGGGACCATTATATCCTTTAGGATTAATACTGGTTGTTGTTCAAGTATGACTCGAGCAAAAATCACTAGGTGTATAGTTGTCTATGTTTATTTCAACTGTTTTGGTTCTATCTTCTTGATGTTTTCTCCTTCGAAATGATAGTATGCATGTCTGTCCTCGTAGCATTCATGTTTCTCAGAGTATTCTAGACCCAACCTTTCGATTATTTTTTTCTTGTTGTTCTTTTTGTTGCCTATCATCTTTGTATCTTTTTTGTTGACGAGCCGGGACTATTGTTTATTTAGTCCCATTTTCGATAGAAACAGGTCGGTGTATCTTTTTATGTGCTGAGAAAGATCAGGTTCGAAATCTTCATCTATAAGTCCGTGGGCTATTTTTTTGTATGCAATAGCCGCCTTTGAATAGGGCTTGTATTTGACCAGAGGCTCTTTGTTTATTATACTTCTGTCGACATTTATATCGTATGGAATCTCTCCGAGAACGTTGTAGCCGGTTATACTGCTTATCTCCTCCGATGTTATCTCTTTAGATGTGAGATTATTGACAACAATACCTTCCAAGTCCTTTTCCATGTCTTTGACTATTTCAGTAAGTCTCACAAGCCCAGAAACAGCGGATCTCATTGGATTAGTCACAGCAACGACAGCGTCGGACTGATCTATACAGGAAATCACCTTTTCGCTGATTCCCGGACCACAGTCTATTATTACATAGCCACCTAGGTCTTTGAATCTATCCTTTAAGGATCTGAAGTTTGTGTTTAGGTAGTTTATCGAAAGCGAAGCCGGGACAAGTTTTATACCCGTTTCGTGGATGTGCATGGCCTCTATAAGGCTTTCATCATTCTCAAGCGATTTGTTTATGGTTGACTTTGGGGAGTAAAGCCCGAGGTTTATTCCTATATTTGGATCTTCTAGGTCGGCATCTACAACTGTAACATCCTTCCCTAGACTGTGGAGTTCCATGGCTAGATTTAGGGAAGTTACTGTTTTTCCTGTCCCCCCTTTACCCGAAGCCACAGATATTATCTTTCCATTGTTCGTGTCTTTATTGAAACTCATATGTCAAGCTCGTAGTATTTTTTTCTTCCTTCTTTTGATCCCTTGAGGATTCCTTCTTTTTTCATTTCGTTTAGATATTCTGAGCAGCGCGTTCTGGAAAGGTCTATTATGTCCGAGAGCTCACTGGTGGTGATCCTACCTTCCTCTTTTAGAAGACATACTATCTCCTTCTTCTTTTTTAATTTGACATTACTGCTACTTCCGCCTGATATATTTTCTCTTATGTCGTCTATCTTGTCGCTGATATCACTGATCTGCGACTCTAACTGAGCCATTTCACTTCTCCTGTCTTTCCTACTCACAGGCCTTCTTATCCTATCCTTTATCTCAAGAAGATCTTTGTTAACAGTAACATCTTGCTTGGAGCTCTTCATAATATCCGGTTCAAGTTTGTTGGTCGACATATAAAAATATTATACCACTGGTCGAAAATTTCCAACCGTGTTGCTCTTCAGCCAATATCTGTTGTTTGTAGTTCTGGTCGGCTTATGTCGGTCGACGCGGACTTAAAGGTTATAACCATCGACAGATAATATGATACCATAACAATATATCTGAGAGGGAAGTTTTTTTGAAACGGAGCGATATGGAAAAGGATATAGGAGATTCTGGTGAACCCGGATTTGTATTAGACGGAGAACCGTCTCCCAGACAGAAGTTCAATGAGAAATTTTCCAAGGAACGGGACGTCAGTCCCAGGAGTTCTGGGAATCTTTTTTTCCGTTTGTTGGTCCTCTGCGTAGCACTTTTTTTGGGAGTTTTTTTGGTCTACCAAGTAGGTTTCACTAACCCGTTTAGTTCATCTTCCGGGGATATGCTCCATGGTTACGCAGATTCTTTCCTCGGAAGTACGGTTTTGGCAGGTGAGGTAGAAGGGGAAAACACCAGTTCTACAGAAGATGGATCTGGGAACAGTCTCCTCGAGGCCGATATGGCGACCTGGCAGGTTAATACAGAGGCAGAGTGGAACGACTGGACCTCCGAACACAATCAGACCAGGATAGAAAATGAAAGATTGGGTCTGGACGGGGAAGTGACGACAGAGGTAGCAAGGTCTGACAATGTGCTGTTTGATTCAGAGGATGGTGTTTGGGAAACATATCACGAGGAAATAGTAGACGTATCGGATATAGATGATATAACCCTTCTGTTTGAATGGCGGCTGGATGACTATAGAACGGACCCGAGGGTGAGAATACAGGTGGACGGCGACACCGTTTGGGAAAGAGAATTGATTGAAGACGAAGAAGACGATGTGATACTTGACGGCGAAACCCTTAACGTGAGCGGAAACGATACCATGGACGTATCATGGGATGTTTATACCGAAGACGGACCTGGAATCAATGTGGACGAAGTAACAGCACTGGAAGCGTCTTATGAGTACGAGCAGCTATACGAAGCGGGCGTCTGGACTTCCGATAGCTGGGACGACGGACTGGCCGAGGACAGCTTCATAACAAGCTTTGGGACGGATGTTGTTGAACTGCCAAACGGGAGCCAGGCCGAGGTCCGGTTGGGTGTGGATACGACAGGAGACGGCGAAATAGACCAGTGGAGCGATTGGAAGGGTCTGGAAGAAGGTTCGAATGCCTTCGATACAGAAGACTTCGATCTTTCCGAGGGTAGTCGTTATAGTGTGGAGTACGAGCTTAGACAAGACGAGAACGGAGGTCCCCTAATAGAAGGCTATGTATTGGAGGTTGAGGAGGATATCGAAATCCCTTATTTTGATGTAACTATCATTGGTACAGATTCTCCTGTTATGGAAGGAGAAAATCTGACAGTAACGGTCGATATTTATAACATCGGCGAGCTAGAAGGAACGCAGGATATAGAGCTACTGGACTTCGATTCTAATCTTGTGGATACGCACGAAAATTTGACGCTTGGTGTTGATGAGAACGAGACTATGGATTTGGTTTGGGAGACCGAGGTAGGTGAAGGAGGAACGGACATGGTTACCGTTCAGAGTGAGGACGACGAAGACGCCGAGGAGGTGATAATCGAGGAAAAAGGATTAAACCTGTCCACCAACGAGGCAGACAACATAACTTCGGAATCAGCTGTACTCCGAGGTGAACTTGTCAATATGGTGGGTTATGAGGAGGCCCAGGTCTACTTCCAGTACAGAGAGGAGATGGGAGAGGAAGTTCCATGGGAAAATACTTCCGAGAAAACGATGACAGAGCTAGGAGATTTTTATCATGAGGTCTCGGGTTTATATGAAAATACAGATTATGAGTTCAGAACAACAGCAGAGACAGAGGAAGAAACTGTTTACGGCGACGTACTCACCTTTAGGACACTTCGGCACCTGCACGTTGAGACAGGCCCTCCTAAATATGTTTCTATAACCGATGCGACTGTTTCTGGGGACCTCAGATCTCTCAGAGGTTACGATGAAGGTCATGCCTTCTTCAGGTACAGGAAAAAGGGTGAAACTGGCTGGAGTGAGACAGACGAACAGATTCTTACCGAGCCGGATACGTACAGTGAAACCATCCAGGAGCTTAAACCGTATAAAACGTATGAGTACAGGGCGGTGGTTCACGGAAGTGATGAAGATGTCGGCGAGATACAGTCCTTCACTGCGGGTGGTTTAGGAACCGCCGAAGATCCGTTTTTAGTCGAGGACTGGTATCACCTGAACCAGACCCGTGAAAACCTTACAGCATACTACGAGCTTCAGAACGATCTGAACGAGACGAGTCCTGGTTACGACGAAGTAGCCGGTGAGACAGCAAACGAGGATGCACCCGGTGGACAGGGATTTGTCCCTATAGGTTCGAATCACGACCAGCAGGAATGGATAGACTGGGGCGACGAAGAAAGGTTTTCGGGCACTTTTGATGGCGGAGGACATTCGATAAGCGGAATCCATGCCGAGTGGAGTGGATACTGGAACGGTCTTTTTGCACACCTGGATGGTGGGGAGGTTGTAAACCTTTCTGTCGAGGGTTCGTACTTCTACCTATATGATGGAGATGTAGACGCCTACTACATTGGAGCAATTGCAGGCAGAGTTACAGGAGGGGCGAGAATTCTGCGTTCTGCGAGCCTTGGAAACGATGTCATAACGGAACATAGATTTACAGGAGGTATAACCGGGGACCTGTTCGAAGGGGAGGTGGTTGACTGTTATTCGACAAGCAGTGTTCAGGCCGACGACGAATATGCCGGCGGAGGAGCTGGGAGGAACGATGGAACAGTGGAAAACTCCTACGCTACCGGTGCAGTAGTCGGTGATGGAGACTATTTCGGCGGTTTGCTTGGAAACAATGACGGAGATGGTGTTGTTTCCAATAGCTATGCCAACGAGGATACGGTTGATACTGCCGATTTTATAGGCACAGACGAGGGAACTAAGGACGAAAACTCGGGTCTGAGGAACACGGAGGAAATGACGTGGGAGTACGAGGCCAGGAACGGAGAGGAGACATACTACACCTGGAACATGTCTCAGGATGGAACAGCGACCTGGCTTAGCGGTGAACATGCGACCGTGGAAGACCACCAGAGTAATGTTGGATACCCTGCCCTGGGATGGCAAGAATGGAAGGACGTTGCCATTATCGTGGATACAAAGCCGGTGGATGACATAGGAACTACCTCGGCGACGCTTCATGGAAACCTAACAGATCTAAGGGAGGATTTCACGGAAGCAGATGTGTATTTCGAGTACCGTCAAGAAGGAGTTGTGGAGTGGAACGAAACCACTAATACGACCCTCTATGAAGCCGGACCGTTCAACGAAACCGTTGACGGCCTAGAGGCTTACACAACCCACGAGTTCAGGGCCGTGGGGGTGGCCAACGGAGAAGAGGGCAGAGGAAACACATTGACGTTTACACCGGGTGGTTCTGGGACCGGTGAAGATCCGTTCCTGATTGAGAACTGGTATCACCTAGATAGCGTCAGGAACAACCTCACCGCCCAGTATGAGGTGATAAATGATATAAACCAAACATCGGAAGGCTATGGTGAGCTTGTGGATACAGAGGAAGGCTGGGATCCTATAGGCGGTGAAGACAGCCCGTTCACAGGAGTACTGTATGGACGAGGTCACACGATTACAGGCCTCGAGATAAATAGGCCTGATACGGACTATGTTGGTCTGTTTGCCGCTACGGAAGGTGGTCGTATCGAGGCTGTAGGCCTGGAAGACATAAATATAACTGGGAGAGTAATCGTTGCCGGTCTGGTGGGAGAAATACAAGCAGGTGCAAACGTCCATAACAGCTATTCTATCGGAGAAGTATATGCAGGTCAGGACGCGGGTGATTTTTCTGTTGCTGCTGGATTAGTTGGCCAAAACCTTGATGGTCAAATAACCAATTCTTATTCGGTGGTGAATGTCACCGGTGATGGGCTGAACGTTGCCGGTCTGGTGGGAGAAAACTACGCTGATATAAGAAGAAGCTATGCTGCTGGCAACATAGTAGGACACGGTGATCAGGTAGCTGGGCTTGCCGGAGTTCACGATGGGAACATCGTGGACTCGTATTCGACTGCCTCTGTTCAGGGGGGCACCTTGGTTGGTGGTCTGATTGTTGGGTCATCAGAAGAGGCAGAGGCATTTGTTAAAAATTCATATGCTACGGGATACGTCGATGCAGAGGGTACCTCTGGTGGTTTAGTTGCATGGGATGGTGAAACCATCGTCGAAAACTCATACTGGAACACCAATACCACGGGACAGGACACGAGCTACGGTGGTGAACCCAGGACCACGGAGCAGATGACGTGGGAATACAGCGAGGACCCAGCGGTGTACGAAGAGTGGGATATGTCAAGTGAAGAGCATGAAACCTGGTACAGCGGCGATCATGAGATTGTTAGGGACCATGAAAACAATACAGGATACCCTGCACTCGGGTGGCAGGGCCCGCATTTCGGTGATGATTTCGTTACACCAGGCATAGTCAGAACGGTGAATGTTAGCGATTTGTATGTTGTGAGTATTGAGCTCGCCGGTGCAGGTGGTGCAGGAGGTTGGAGCGGTCGTGGAGGGGATGGAGCCTACTTTGAGGGTGAGTTCGATGTCACAGACTTCGATGAGCTGAGTGTATATGTTGGGGAAGGAGGAGAATATGGAGGGTCAGGTGGATGGGGCTATCACCGCGGTGGTGATGCTGCCGGAACATACACTGGCGCTGGTGGTGGATCGACCGAGGTTGTAGCCGATGAAGGGACTGAAAAAGAAGTTTGGCTGGCTGGTGCCGACGCAGGAGGTGGAGGAGCAGATACAGATGATGGTTATGAGACTGGAGGTAGTGGTGGTGGTCGTTGTGGTGAAGGTGGTAACGGAACCGAATATGGAGACCCAGAAGATGCTGAATGTTCAAACGGTGGTTATGGTGGATACGGTGGTGATGGACATGGTGATGGGGACGGACATCCTGCAGGTGTTGGTGATATGAACTACAATGATGAATACTTGGTGAAGCTGATTAGTGCTGGAGCTGGGGTGGGGGCTTCTGGTGGTGATGCACAGGAGAGAGGTGATGATGGTTATGTTACTGTATCGGACACAGAGCCTATAGAGGTCTCAACGATCGGAGCCGACAACACATCTGCAAGCTCGGCATTGTTGCAGGGAGAGTTAACGAGGTTGTTTGCCTATGATTCTGTTGAAGCCTACTTCAAGCATCGAGTGGTTGGTGAAGAGGAGTGGACAAGCACTGATCCGCAGACGTTAACGGAGACGGGTGAGTTCTTGAGGCAGGTCACAGGGCTGAACGAAACAAGCAGACACGAGTTCAAGGCGGTTGTAGAGACGGAGGATGAGGTATATGAGGGTCTGGTGTCGGAGTTCTTCGCTGCAGACTGGTCCGTGGTTGGACCACATCAACTACCCGAAGGCTCCTGGTTTGCAGATGTGGAAGATTTTGAGGGAGTTCAGGAAGTTAAAGTTGATAGTCACAATAGACTCCAGCTTATGTTTGGTTTTCAGGAGGTTTTGGACAATATTCATCTTTACGACAGCGAGGATCCTTGGGAGATAGAGAGGATACAGAACGGTGGTTCGACCGGATGGGTGAGCTACGATCAGTTTGAGGAAGGTGGTTCGATAGAATCTTGGTCGGAACAAGAAGATGTGGAGGAAGCAACCGTGACACAGACCTTCGATGGTTTCATGCCCGAGGACGTGGATGGGGATTTAGATTTCTCCGCAGCATATAAAGTAGAATATGAGCGAGATGAACCACTTCAGTCCGATATAATATTTGAGATACGAGATGGTGGAACATGGGAAACTCTTTTGTCTCATTCGGGCTCTACAGGGTGGGTTGAGGAATCTGCTACATATACTCCCACAGGGGAAGTGGATGCAGTCAGGACCAATATTTATCTCCAGTCAGATTCACATCCTCATGGTGATGAAGCATGGGCCTATGTGGATGCCATGAACCTGACCGCCGACTTTGCCCATTCCGAGGGGTATAGGATATCTACCTCCTACGATACAGGGATAGAGGATGTTTCGGAGAGTGAAGTAACATGGGAGTCCTATGAGCCAGCCGGTACAGATGTAAACATTTCTCTTGCCTTCACCGATACAGATCAGATGCCAGAAATGGATAGTGAAGACTGGTTCGAGGCTACTGATGGCGAGCCATTTGTCGAAGAAGGAGCCAACCTTACCGAGGAGTATCTCTGGTTCAAATACGATTTATCAACAGAAACCGAAGAGTCACCGACCGTCGAAAGCATTACGGCATGGATAAATGAAGTTTCTCTTGATGTGCAAACGGACGAAGCCACTGATATATCACATGATTCAGCGACACTTCACGGTGAGTTGATTGAGTTAGGAGGTTATGATGACGCCGATGTTTACTTTGATTGGAGGGAAGAAGGAGCCACAGAGTGGAATTCAACCGAAGTAGAAACCTTGACGGATATAGGGGAGTTCCAGCACAACCTTTCAAATTTACAGGGTGTAACCACCTACGAGTTCAGGGCCGTGGCCGAGGCAGATGGCACGGTTTCCGAAGGGGATGTTCTAAACTTTACTACGGATTATATTTGGATTGAGATAGCTCCTTCGAATGCCCTCGAGGCCGGTGTTGACTTCGGTGAGATGTCGCCGGGATCTCAGGACGTGGATGCAGGAGACAACAATCCGGGCGGGAACACGGGTTACAATATAACGATAGACCCTGCTACCAACGTAGATGTAGATCTGTACCATTTCACCGATGGCGGTGGGTTGACTTCGGGGGATGACTTCATGAGTGCCGAACATGTTGTTCACCAGGCAAACGTTACGGATCCCGACGGCTCGAACCTGGTTGTGGACGGTGCTATAGAGTTCAACGTCACGGATTACAGTCTGATCGGAGATGGTGTCTGCTCGGATCTTGTTGCTGGAGACGACTGTTGGTTGAGGTACTGGCTGAACGTTCCTGAAGCACAGCCCACAGGCGACTACAATACCACTTATCACTACTGTGCCACAGAGTCTGGTTCAGGAAGTGACGTGTGTGGAGCTTGATTTCGTTTGATAACAAGGGAAATCTTTATAAGGAAAAGACTTCAAACTTTTTAAGTAGTTGATAGTTATGTCTAAGAAAAAATTAATGGTTACAATCACCTCCATAGTTATGGTGACTTTGATTGCGGGACTGGTGATGCCGTTGGTTTCTGCTTCAGGACAGGACGCGGACACTGGAGAAACACCTCTGACAGCGACGGTCTCTGCCTGGATGGCTATACATCCCGTCGGAGCCCTGGAAACTGAAGTTGACTTCGGAAGTCTGGATCCTGGAACAACAGGTAACGCAGCGTTGGGGAATGCTGATGAGTCAAACGGTTACCAGATAGACGTTGACGATGCAACAAACCAGCCGGTGGACATGTACCACAAGCTTAGCGAACAGATGGCTACCAATGAAGACTGGTTCACAGTTTACAGCAACGTTACCGTCAACGAATCAGGCGGATGGTCGGAGACAAGCGAGTTCGATGATGCTGGTTGGACTGAGATAGGTAATGAAGCTGGCCTCTGGTGTGACTCTGTGTACCACGACGGCGAAACGTACATCACGGAAGCAGACCACTGCAGGCAGATGTTTTACATAGACGTTGCAGATGCAGTTGAGGCAGGAACCTACGAAGTGCAGTACGAGTTCTGTGGAGTCCTCGATAGCGAAGATTCAAGTGCCTGTTGATATGGAGGCTGAATAGAAGATGAAGAGAGATTTCGCAGTGTGTACAGTAGCCTTTGTTTTATTTTTTATTTTTTCCAGTCAAGGGGCTTTTGCCGGAATAACTGCTTCTGAATCAAGAATAGAACTGAATGCCGGTGAAGAAAAGACCATGTGTCATCTGATGATATGGTCCGGTGTAGATGGCACCACCGAACATACAGTTGATTACACAGAAGAGCTCCAAGACTTTGTTGAAGCCGTTGAACCAAGTTACATGGAACTGGTGGGCTACAGACAGAAGTGCCAGGATGAGCAAGGCGAAGAGCTTAGGAGCTGTATAACCCAGCTTTGTGAAGAAGAACAGGATGAATACTGTCGGATAGTCTGCACGGATTTCAAGGGACCCTTCCGACTTGAATTTTTTCCCGAGGAAGATGAATATTCTGGAGCTGCTAGGAACGTGGTGAACTATGGGGAAACCACTGCTACGAATACCATGCCATTTACAGTAAAATATACAGCTTACCCGGCTGAAAATGTGCTCCTGGTGGTAGTTGTCTTGTTTTTGGTGCTCTTTGGGTATTGGTATACAAAAGAGTAGCACTAAGTGATAAGTGATGAGGACTGAAAAATTGCTTTTTGTCGTAATATTTGTGTTTTTATTATTATCAGGTTTTACGTCTGCAGGAAGTCCTAATACAACAAAACCCCTTGCCTTTGAGATAAACGAGGTAGTTGTGACCGAAGTGTATTCACAGATAAGCGAGAGTACAGTACCCGAAGGAACGAAGATAGAACTTTATACGTCTTTCCGTAACGTAGGATCTTCTCCTTTCTATGTCAATTCAACTACAACGGTCGATGTGATCGATAACGACAACGGAAACTTGGAATACCAGGGAGAGTTTGATTACAATGATACACTCGATATAGGAGATTACAAAGGAACTTCTTACGTCTTAGGTGATGATCTATCTCCGGGGGAATATATGGTAAATGCTACCGTTGTTTATAGAGCGGAGAATGAGACTTTGGGTGAAGATGAAGGGTTGGATAAGGGCACTAAGAGTGTTCTTCATATGGTTGTTGTTGAGGGGGAGGAGGAAACCGAGCCAGACCGACGTTCGTCCGGATCGGGTGCTGCACCGCCCGATCCATCGGAAGAGATAGAGTTCGTTGAAAGAGTTGTGTTTAAGGAGATGGTACCCGGTGAAGAGGTTTCTATACCGATGTCTTTCAAGAACTCGGGTACTGCATCGGCTTCTGTTGATCTTGAGGTAGATGATCAGGACGGATGGCATAGTATCGATTTTACAAGAGAAAACATCGAATCGGGTGAAGTAAGAGGGTTCTTTTTGGATATGGATATTCCGATGGATACAGAGAGTACAGCCAAGGAGATGGAAATCAAAGCTCTGGGCACCCAGGATGAAGTTTTGGACAGTACAACCTTGTACATTAGAATAAAGTCCGTTCCTGAGCATAGACCCATCATCAAGAGAAATGTACATGTAGATGGGGAACAAGGAGAAACATACGTTGGGATGGAGTTATGGAATCCTACTGACAACAGCTACGATATAGTTGAACTCAATGAACGCATATCAGAAGAGATTCCTGTTGAGATAGACAAGATAGATTTTGATCCTTCACCGAAGGCGATCTATGAAGAAGAAAAAGAGGTACTGTGGAGTTTTTTTGAGATTGGACCGGACGATAGCAGAGGATTTGGTTACGGATTCGGGAAGCCTATCTCCGTGGATGTGGACTACAGTCAATGGTATACCAGGGACATATCTTTTAGAAGAGACAGACTTTTTGATGATATAGAGGTAGAAGAAGTAGAAGTCAAGGATATAGAGGCAGACGGATTAGGCTATACCTCTTTCCTTATAAAGAACAAGATGGACAGAGACATAGGCTTTGAAGTAAGACCGGGTGTTCCCGACGGATGGAGTATAAACCCAGAAGTAAAGGATGGTGTTGTAAAAGCTGGCGAAACCGAAGAGGTGGAGTTTAGCATCAGGATTAGGAAAGAGGTCGAGCCCGGGACATACGTTTTAGACTACGAGTTTCTTCTCGATGGCTCAATCCTTAGGAGAGAACAGGAAGTTGATGTTACGGAGGAACCTGTTTTTCCGACACTTCGTATAATCCTAGGTGTTGCTATCCTGATACTGTCCCTGTTTGTATTTTTCCTCTTTTATAGAAAGAAAAAAAGAAATGCCTACGAGGCCCGGTTTGGCAGGTAAGAAATATATTACACCAAATACAATTTAATAGATATGGATTTAAAGAACCTACTTGTTGTCGTTGTTCTTGTTTTGTGTCAACTTTACATTTCTTCTGGCGTGTCTGCAGCCGGTTTGACGGAAGCGGAAATTTATGAACCAGACAGAGTCGGTGGTGCTGTCGAAGTAGCCCTGGAAGGGGATGGTTTGGAGACTTTAGATGATGCATATGCCTTCGAGGTCTCTTTGTTTCATAGGGGAATCCTCGAAGCAGAAGAAACCTTTCATCTCCATGAAGAAACCAGCACTTTCTATTTCAGGCATCAGATAGACAGTGCCGGTAGTTATGTGTTATTTTTGGAGTTCACTGACCAAGATGGTGATATAGTAGATAGTCACAGAAACGTTTTTGACGTTTCTGGTGGGATCGGCCCTCTTGATTTAGAAATGGAGCCGGTCTCCCACAAAGTAGAACCGAACGGAAGGATTCCTTTTAGATATTCCCTCAAAAACCTAGGCACAGATGATATCGGCGTACTGTTGGAGGCTCAAATCTTTTGTGACGGCTTTTCTCATACCTTTGAGGACGAAGTTAGAGCGTCTTCTACGGAGACCCTGGACGGTTTTTTTGTGTTGGATGCTTGTGATGCCGAAGGAAACAAAGATGTCAGGCTTTCAGCCTCTTTTGCTGGTGAAGTCTTGTCCGAGGTTTCGACGGGTATTGAACTGGAAAATACACCCTCAAGGCCCATTATAAAACTTCCCGAAACGGTGGAGATTCCGGTCGGAGGTAGTGAAACCTTGGATGTTAAAGTCAGGAACGAAGGCGAAGGCAACATGAACGATATTTATTTAGTTATGCCTGCTATTGATCAGAGTTTTTATCGATCGGATCCGGACACCATAGGAAGAATAGGCCCCGGCGATACGGCCTTGTTTTTTCTTGATATATCTTCCCGGGACAGGTCAGAGTTCGACGATGAGATTGAACTTTTTTTGAATACAGAAGATTCTATATACTCAGAAAGCTTCAGTCTAATTTTAGATTCAGATGATGGGTTTATAGAAGACGATCTTTATTCTTCGGACGGTCATTTGGAAATGATTTTTAAGATTACCATACCCTTGGCGTTATTGATTTTTGTCCTGGTTTTACTTCGTGCGAAAAAGAAGAATGATATGGAAGAAAGCCCAACAGTCGATGATATAATTAAATATCCTGATCGCTTTTTGGAAAAAGAAGTGATGTTTGATGTCAAGGTAAAACCACTTAAAAGGGAGCGTAAAGGGAATCATTACTATAGAGTTATCGATGAAACCAATGATATGCTCGGAGTTTCCAGGAAGGAAGGGATCGATGGTAAGGGTAAAATCATAGGTACTGTGAAGAAAAAGGACGATAGGCTTTATATCAAATTTTGATGAAATAGTTCTTCCGGTCGGTCTCCTGTTTTAGTAATATGGTGCGGGGGGTGAGATTCGAACTCACGAAGCACCTACGTGCACAGCGCCCTCAACGCTGCCCCTTTAGCCACCTTATCAGCCTACTCTCGAAGAGAGGCAAATGGCAAGGTACGAAACCTTGAGGTTTCGGCCGCTTGGGTACCCCCGCCTTCTGACTATAGTTTCTTTGGGTGCTAGATTAAAAAGTTTACTTTTTGTAACTGATATTTTAAGCTTAAATTTATGGATCTCGACAGTGAAATTATGTCCAAGCTTCAAGAGGTCATAGATCTCCTAAAGGAAGATTACGGTGTCCCCGTTGTAGACGGGAGAGAAGAACCTCTTGATTCGTTGATACAGGTTATACTCTCACAGAACACAAACGATACCAATAGGGACAGGGCCTATCAAAGGCTCACCGAAAGGTTTGATACCCCCGAGGATATAATGAAGGCCGACGTAAGAGAGGTAGCGGATGCTATATCCGTCGCCGGTCTTCACAACATCAAAGCCAAAAGGATACAGGAATGTCTCAAGGAGATAGAAGAAAGGCGCGGCGGGCTTGATCTGAGCTTTCTAGAAGAAATGGGTACAGAAGAGGCGAAGAAGTGGCTTCGTCGTCTCCCTGGTATAGGACCGAAGAGCGCAGCCGTTGTGCTGAACTTTACCTTCGGAAGGGAAACCTTTCCTGTAGACACACACGTCTTCCGTGTCTCAAAAAGACTTGGACTTATTCCCGAATATAGTACGAGGGAAAGAGCCCATAAACTTTTAGAAGGTATTGTACCCGGGCCAAGGAAGCAGGAGTTCCACATCAATCTTATAAGACATGGTAGGAGGATCTGTAAAGCCAGAAAACCACTTTGTTCCGAATGTATTTTGAAGAAAAAATGTGATTTTTACAAAGAAAGAAATTAATTTATTCCTTGCTAATCACAAGCTCCACATCAAGATTTTCCCTGTAGAACTTTCCAAGACTTTTCTCGAAGTTCTTGTATTCCTCTTCGAAGCCCTCTTGTTTGTATAGACCGGCGTCCACTCCTTGTTCTTTGGATACAACCACTTCGGCTATTTTGTTTTCTCCATCAAAAACTTCTAATTTTTCTTTATCTATCAGCTTTGATTTATACCTGTCCGAGTCGCTTGTAAATGTCTCTATTCTTTTTAAGATATCGGTGTTATCATTGGACATAATATCTACGTGCATCAAAAAAGTTAAATATCTGTTTGCTTAAGTTCTTCGAAACCCAAGGAACCGAGATACGGATAAAAGCTTTTAAAGGTTGGGTGTAATAAGTATTTGGAAAAAAGAGAGATGTGGCATTTCTTGCCATTTCAATAATAAAATGGATGATTGGTGAACAAATATGGGAATGATGCCGAAACAAGGAAAGATGGGTTACGATAGAGCTATCGTTACTTTTTCACCCGATGGACGCCTTTTCCAGGTAGAGTATGCAAGGGAAGCTATAAAGAGAGCTGCTACTTGTGCAGGGATAAAGTTTGATGGTGGTGTTGTTCTTGCAGGGCTCAGACCATGCGACAAGCTTTCTGATGACAGAGGTAGCAGAAAGGTACATCAGTTGGACGAACATATAGGAGTAGTTTCAGCAGGCCTTGTTGGAGATACGAGAGTTCTTGTTAATCAGGCAAGACAACAGGCGCAGGTATATAGGATATCATACCAAGAAAAGATCGATGTCAGATCACTGGCAGAGGATATAGGTGACTTTAAGCAGCAACATACCCAGTATGGCGGTCTCAGGCCCATGGGTGTTTCGTTCCTTATAGGAGGAGTCTACAAAGGAGAATCCATGCTGTTTGAAACCGATGTGGGTGGTGATATCTATGGATGGAATGCCCAGGTAATAGGAAAAGGAAGAAAGGGAGGCGAAGAGCTTCTTAAAGAAGAGTGGAAGGAAGGAATGACAGAAGAAGAAGCAAAGGATCTTGCGATAAAGGTACTTAGCGAAGGCGACACAGAGATAACCAAAAAAACTGTTAAGATGGCGATAGTAACCGAGGAAGAAGGCTTCCGTTACCTAGACGAAGGGGAGTGCGAAGAGCTCCTGTGATCTGATGATATCAATAGACGATGCCGTCATAGCTCGTCTTGATTCACATGGCAATCACTTTGAAGTGCTTGTCGATCCCGATAAGGCACTAGAAGTGAAAGACGGAAAAGACATAGAAATTGGCGAGCTTATCGCGGCAGACGAAGTATTTGAGGATGCAGATAAAGGTAAGAGAGTAGGTGACGACGAGCTAAATAAGGTGTTCGGTACAAACGACATAAAGGAAATAGTATACAAGATAATAAGGGATGGTGAAGTTCAGTTAACGACCGAACAGAGAAGAAAAATGCGGGAGGAAACGAAGAAAAAGGTCGTTTCAACGATAGCGAGACGAGCTGTGAATCCACAAACAGGTAAACCACATCCCCCGAAGCGTATAAGAAATGCAATAGATGAGGCCGGTATCCACATAGATGAGATGAAAGATGTGGAAGTACAGGTTTCCGACATACTGGATGAGATAAAGGCTATCCTTCCAATTTCCGTGGAGGAGGTTAGGATAGCTGTTCGCGTACCTGCAGACTATGCAGGACAGGCATCCGGTAAGTTAAGAGACATAGGGAAGTTGGAAAAGGAGGACTGGGGGAATGATGGGTCATGGAGGGCAGTTATTAAGATGCCCGCTGGACTTCAGGACAAGTTTTATAAAAAGGCGAATTCAGTAACAAAGGGTAAAGTTGAGACAAAAATAATGGATAAATAATGAGGTGAAAGTAATGGGAAAAAAATTAGTTGAAGACAAATCAAACGTGCTTCCCGGAGACGTTATTGTAGAGGGTGATTATCTCTCTGATAGAGGCACTTACAAAGAAAATGGAAAGGTAAAGTCAAAGGTTCTTGGTGTTGCAAGAATTGAAAAATCAAAGGTAAGAGTTATACCGCTTTCTGGAGGTTACATACCAAAGGAAGGAGACAAAGTAATAGGAAAGGTTTCGGGTATAGGTCCCAGCCACTGGTGGATAGAACTGGATTCACCGTATGATGGTTACCTTTCACTTGCTGAGGGATCAGAAGAGTTCATAGATCTTGATGAAACGGAGCTATCCGACGTATACGATATAGGTGATATCATATACACGGAAGTGATAAAGGTTACGAGTGAGAAGGATGTAAAGCTTTCGATGCAGGACAGAATCTGCAAGAAGCTTACCGGTGGTAGAATTGTTAGAATAAGCCCAAGCAGAGTACCCAGGTTGATAGGTAAAGGTGGATCTATGGTCGAGATGATTAAGAACAAAACGGACTCGAGAATAATCATAGGTCAAAATGGAATTGTATGGATAGGTGGTGGAAAAGAAGACCTTGCCTTAGAGGCTGTAAAAACCGTTGATGAAAGAGGTCATGGAAGGGGCTTGAAAGAAAAAGTCGAAAAAATACTAAACAAAAGGTGAGAAATATGAGTGAAAATAAAGAACTACTGAAAAATGGAAAAAGAATAGATGGAAGAGGTATTGAAGATCTTAGGGATATGGAAGCAGAAGTAGGTATCTTTAAGAGAGCAGATGGTTCCGGATACTTTAGAATGGGAAATACAGAAGCAGTTGCTGCAGTCTTCGGACCCAGAGAACTACATCCTAAACATAGACAAAAACCAAAAAGAGGTATCCTTCAGTGTAGATACAATCTTACACCCTTTTCGGTTGAAGATAGAAAAAGGCCAGGTCCTTCGAGAAGAGGTAAGGAAATAGGAAAGGTTTCTGAAGGAGCACTTTCTTCTATAGTGTTTTTGGAGGAGTTCCCAACTGCTACTATAGATGTATACATGGAAGTTATTTCTGCCGATGCAGGAACAAGATGTGTTGCATTGAACGCAGCTTCAATTGCTCTTGCAGATGCAGGCGTGCCTATGAAGGGCCTAATATCTGCATGTGCTGCAGGAAAGATTGAAGATACACCGGTTCTCGATCTGAAGGGAGAAGAAGACAAAGATGGTCAGGTAGATCTTCCAATAGCAATGAACGCAGAAACGGGAGATATAACTCTTTTACAGATGGACGGAATGACAGACATAGATGAGATGGATGAGATGCTTGGTCTTGCTGTGAAGGGTTGCAAAAAGGTTGCTGAAAAACAAAGAGAAGCTTTAATGAAAACATTTGAGGATTCAAAATGATGGATATAACTGAAATAGAAGAACAGGCTGCATTGGACAAGATAAAAAGCGGTAAAAGATTAGACGGAAGAGGTCTAAAGGAGTTCAGAGACATAAAGATAGAAACGGGTGTTGCGAAGAAAGCCGAAGGCAGTGCCAAAGTTACCCTTGGCGATAGCAAGGTAATTGTGGGTGTGAAGTTCGGAGTTGGACATCCATTCCCAGATACACCAGACGAAGGCATACTTATGGTTAATGCTGAACTTGGACCTATGGCCTCGCCTAACTTTGAATCTGGTCCCCCTGGAAAGGACGCTACGGAGTTATCCAGAGTTATAGACAGGGGTCTCCGTGAATGTGAGGCACTCCCACTAGAAGATCTTTGTATCGAAGAAGGCGAGAAGGTATGGAAGATCATGGTTGATATACACGTACTTGACCATGATGGAAACCTTATGGATGCCTCGGCACTTGGAGCTATAAAGGCTCTTAAAGAGGCATATATGCCTGGTTATGAAGATGAAAAAGTTCTTAGAGATCAGGAACAAGAGTTTAAAATCAGGAAGGTTCCAATTGCATGTACGGTTGGAAAGATAGACGATAAGTACATAATCGATCCTGACCTGGTCGAGGAAGAAATCGTTGATGGTATGGTAACCGTGACCTGGACTGAAGAAGAGCTTTGCTCACTTCAGAAGAGAGGAAACGGCGGGTTCAAAAAGGATGAACTTTTGAAGATATTTGAACTGGCCAAGGAAAAAACAACAGAGCTTAGAAAAATAATTGAGTGATAGTATGAAAGAAGGGAACAGTGCAAAGAGATATGGAGCAAGGTACGGGAAGCGTATAAGGAACAAGGTTTCAGATATAGAGAAGGACCAGAAAGGAAGGCATAAATGTCCAAAGTGCGGTTTAAATTCGCTAAAACGAGAGGCCAAGGGTATATGGAAGTGTATCAAATGCGGCAACAAGATTGCTGGTGGGACGTGGAGACCCAAGACAAAGGGAAAGGGTATGGTTGAAAAGGTTCTTGAGAAATCAGGTGAGAAATAATGACCTACAGATGTTTGAAGTGTGAGGAAGATATAGAGAAGGATGATCTCAGAAGGAGAATCAGATGTCCCTTCTGTGGGTACAGAATTCTAAAGAAGAAGAGAGCTGCCGGTGTAAAGGAGATAAAAGCTAGGTAGAATGAGGGCAAAACTTGAACTTGATGTGGTCTCACCGGATTTAATTAAGAGAGCTATCGAAGTAGACCAAGATAGCTCAAGTTTATTCGAAGTATCTATGGATGCAGATAAAGCCTGTCTTGAGGTGGAAGTCGAGACAAACAGTGTTTCAAGCCTAAGAGCGGGCGTAAATACTATACTTAGACTCGTAAAGGTTTCGGAGAAAACAATGAGGAGGTGAAATATATGCCACAAAATCCACAAAATCTACCACCAGAAGCTCAGCAGATGTTAGGAGAACTTCAGCAGAGCCAGCAACAACTTCAGCAGATGGAGCAACAGAGGATGGAGCTCAGAGCACACAAGTCTCAGATAGATAAGGCAGTAGAGGCACTCAAGGAAACAGGAGAGGACGAGGAAGTTTTTAGAGTAGTTGGTCCCACTGTGATTAAGTCCAACAGAGATGACCTTCTTGAAGATCTTGAAGAGAAACAAGAGACTCTAGAGGTAAAGCTGAAGTCCATTGAAAAGAAGGAAAAGGACGTAGAAGACAAAGCCAAAGAGAACCAGGAAAAGCTGAGGAACCTTATGTCTGGTGGAAGCACCGAAGAAGCAGGTTAAAACATCCCCCTTCTTACTATTTTTCTGTTTGTCGAGGAGATTATATGGAATTTTATGAAGCCCTGGATGAATCCGATAGTACCGTAATTCTGACGCACCATAACGCAGATATCGATGCGGTTGGATCAGCTATAGCTCTTTATGAGTTTTTCGACGGTGATGCGCATTTAGCCGTGCCGGATACGGTATCGAAGGGTGCACGTGACCTTGCCGATGGTTATACCTTCGATAAAGCACCCGATATTTCTGATTTTGATACCTTGGTTATAGTCGATTGTCCTTCTTCTGATCAGATAAAGCCTTTGAAACTGGACGATTTCAGTGGTAAAACTATGCTAATAGACCACCATTCACCCGGAGATCTGCATTCATTGATTGGTTTAAGATATATAGACGAAGATGCGAAGTCAACATCTGAGCTCGTATATAAACTTTTGAAGGACAGATGGGAGTTTAACAAAGAGGCATCAGATGCTTTGATCTGTGGTATTGTTGCGGATACTTCACATCTAAGGCTTGCCGATGGCGAACAGTTTCAGTATATATCAGAGCTTCTTTCCAAAACGGAAAGTAGTTATTCAAAAATACTTTCTATTTTGAGTACGCCCATAGATCGATCAGAGAGAATAGCAAGACTGAAGGCAGCCTCTAGGATGCAAAACTATGATATAGGTGGCAATATAGTTTCTTTTTCGAGTGTTGGTTCCTTTGAAGCAGCGTCGGCTCGATCCTTCTTAAGAATGGGCTCGGACATTGCCATCGTTTTCTCTATAAGAGATGATGAGATGAGGGTTAGTGGTAGATGTAGAAGAGAGCTTACAGAGCATATACACTTGGGAAACGATCTATTTTCACAGATTGAGGACGTATTGGATGGTTCTGCTGGCGGTCATGATGCAGCAGCCTCCGGTAACGGTACCAATACAGATTATGACAGCATTGTGAAGAAAATGATAGATATACTTGAGGAAGTGTTTGAGACCGAATCAAGGAAACTTTAGATGAAAAGTTTTTTATACTTAAATTTTTATAAATTGATAGTCGACGGTCCTCTTATGTACAAGTATAAATTGGTGAATACCATGCAAGAAAGATTAGAACCTATAGTTGAAATGTTGAAGCAGGTTTCAGAGGACAGATCCGTCCCTAGAAACATACAGAAGGAGTGTAAGGAATGTATAGAGATCATAAAGAACAACAAAGAAGAACTTTCCGTTAGAATAAATTCATGTACTTCTAAGCTGGATGAAGTGGCCAACGATGCTAATATACCGATGTATACGAGAACCCAAATATGGAATATAGTTTCAATGCTTGAATCAACCAGCAGAGAGTAAGTAAGTGGATAGTTTTATATAACTCGATGGAAAAAACTAAAAGGGTGAGAACTTTGGCACTTAAAGACATTTTAGGAAAGAAAGAAGAAAATATAAAGGATGTAGATCTTCTCGAACTCTCCGAAGAAGTAAGTGAAGGCCAGGTTAGAGCTGTTCCTATAGAAGTGACTGAGTTGGAAGAGTACAAGGATGCGGAAGAAGTTCAGAAATCAGTCAGAGAAGGCAGGATAGTTTTTGTCAAGATAAAGAGAATCAAGGAGAAGGACATGTCGGATCTGAAGAGAGCAATCGAGAGAATCAGAAAGACCTGTACAGCTGTCAATGGGGACATCGCTGGAATAGATGAGAACTACATTGTCGTCGCTCCGAGCTACGCTGAAGTAGTTCGAGGAGAAGAAGAGTAGAGAAGTCTTTTCAGAACTTACTCCCTAGTCTGTTAAATGCTGTACCTATTTCCTTTTTCTTAAGACTATATCCGTAGATAACACCTATCAGGAGTCCCGATAGATGTGCAGAGTTTGCTATTGGCCCACCTCTTGGTAATAGGAACAGGTCCCATAGTGCAAATATAAGCAGGGCGTGTCTTATCTTAAGGGGAAGCACGAACCATATCAGAACTTTTATTTCTGGTGCTATTATCGCAAGGGCTGCGAATACTCCAAATACAGCTCCCGATGCTCCTATTGCTGGTAAAAGATCACCGGTTATGTTTGAGAATGCCGTGAACCCTATATTACCCACGAGTCCGGCTATAATAAATAGCTCTAGGAACTTTCTGCCACCTATCCTTCTCTCAAGTTCGCCTCCAAAAAAGAATAAGACAATCATGTTTACAAAGAGATGCCATGTGTTCCCATGGAGGAATATAGATGTTATTAGTGTCCAAGGTTTGCTGAGTATTTCTCCTATTTCAGGGGACAGCCATAGATATTCTGTAAATCCTGATATAGATGCTTGCAGAATAAACATAAAAAAACATAGAGAGATTATCATCATATAGTAGTTTTTCTTTATGCCCTTCAACACCAAAGATAAGGCACTTGGAGAAGACTCTTTCTTATCTTTTACTTTCATCCGGAACGGCTCATACACTACTTTTCCGTCTTCCTTGGCATTTTCCTTGTATTTATCCAACCCAATGCATTCATGGTTTTCAGGAAGTCTATGACTCGAACAGAAAACATCATCACAGAACTTACATCTGAACGGGATGTCGGCGTCTTTACCACAGTAGCTGCATTCGGTCATAAGAATAGTTTGTTTTTTGACGTTAAAAAATAAGATAAGCTATTTAAGGCGAATAGTTTCAAGATCCTTCGGCGGTATAGTTTCTCTGTTAAATATATTATGGAGGGTTCTGGCCATCTGGATGCAGCTATTTTCATCGCCGTGTACAGTCAGCGTCTTGTTGGGTTTGCTTTTCAGAGAGTTTACGAAGTTTACGATCTGATTTCTATCAGAATGTCCGGAAAGACCATCTACAGTCCCAACTTCTAGATTGAGTTCCACGACCTTTCTTTTACCCTTCCTTTTTACAGGTATTTCGTCCCAGCCCTTCTGTATCCTCCTTCCCATTGTGCCCTCTGCTTGGTATCCTACAAATATTAACATGTTTTTTTCGTCGGGTCCAAACTCCTTTAGATATTCCATTACAGGTCCACCTGTGAGCATTCCTGATGTAGATAGTACTATTGCAGGATCAGATGAGTTTATTACTTCATCTCTTTCTTCTTTCGAAGCTACCCTATGGAATATGTCTGATGTAAGAGGATTATGATCTTTATGGAATATCTGGTGTTGAATTTTATCATTAAGGTCCTCGGGGTATGTTGTATGTATTGCAGTTGCATCCCACATCATTCCCTCCAAGTAAACCGGGACGTCAAGATCATTTTTTCTTGATTCTTCGTCTAATATGCACATCAACTCCTGTGCTCTTCCGACTGCAAAGGAAGGTATAAGGACCTTTCCACCGCGCTCAACGGTTTTCTTAACGTATTCGATAAGTTGTTTTTCTGCGTCCTTTCTTGATGGTTGTATCGCATCGTTTTCACCGTAGGTTGATTCGGTTATGAGCGTTTCTATTCTCTGAAAGTTTGTCGATGCCTTGTCGAAAAGCTTCGATTCACCGAAGTTGTAGTCTCCTGTGTATACTAGGTTGTGATCACCTTCGCCTATGTGGAAATGTGCAAGTGCCGAACCCAGTATATGTCCAGCGTTTTCAAGGGTTAGGCCCACATCGGGTGTTATATCACTGACCTGTCCGTAATCAAGTGCTATGGAGTGCTTAACAGCCTTTTCTACAGACTGGGAAGAATACGGAACTTCGTTTCCTTCGCGTTTGGCGACATCGAGATAGTCCAGGCAGAGTAGTACCATCAAATCCCTTGCTGCAGAGGTTAAATAAAGCGGGCCTTCATAACCATATTCGTAAAGATATGGTACAAAGCCTATATGGTCAAGATGGGGATGTGAAACAACGACAGCATCCAAGGAACCTATATCACCCTCTGGAACCTGTAGGTAAGGGTATTCGTGTTTGTTCCCTGGCTTTATACCACAGTCTATCATTATCCTTGAGTCTGGTGTCTGGAGAACAAAAGAACTTCTTCCTACTTCCCTACAACCCCCCAAACATGTGATCCGCGCCCAGTCAACTTCATCTACTTCTTTCGAGTGGATTCTTTCTCCTATATCATTTAAAAAATCTTTTCTCCATTCGGATTCTTGGTAGAGGACCTTTCTTACTGTATCAACCACATCGGAGGAAATCTCAGGTGCTATCTTGACCTGGGGTTTCCATACAGTTTCTTTTTTTAGCTTTTCGAGGGTACTGCCTCCCTTACCAATCACTAGACCGGGTTTGAGTGCTTCTATTATTACCTTTCCGAAACCAGGCTGAAACGTTATTTCTTCTATACCGGCTTCTTCAGGTACTTCTTTTTCTATTATATTCTTCGCATCTTCTTCATCCTTTCTTATGGAAGCGTCAGGCCTTAGCTCTATCCTTTTCTTGAGTTTTTTGACAAGTTTCTTTATGAACTTGCCGTTGCTTTTGAACATATCCCTGTTTTTTGTATAGAGGACTATGTCACTTCCTTCGAAACAGACCTCCGAGATCATCGCATCGTTTGGAAGCCCTTCTTTAACTTTATCTATAATTTCCATTTAATCACCTACAGAAAGTCCAACGAAAGTTCGATCACTAGATTATTTAGCCAGGTATTTTTCTATGTCTTTCTTGTCAAGAACATGGCAGCCTTCTTCATCTATAATCATCACGGAAAAACCATTTCCGGAAGCTATGTCCCTTTTCGATGCGCTTCTTATTGATCTGATGGCTAGACTGACAGCCTTGTCCCTGCTCATGTCTTCTTCGAAACCATCTTCAAGAAGGCCGTATGCGACCTGTGAACCAGATCCTGTTGCATAGTATTTATCTTCTCCAAGAATCCCTCCGGCAGGATCGAGCTGGTATACCTCACCTTTCTTTTTTTCGTGATTATATCCTCCGAGTATAAAGAGACCCATAAAGGGTAGAGCTTTAGAACTCTGAAGTATATTTGCCATGAGACTTGCCACTGCACTTGGGTTCATCTTACGGTCTTTTTTGTATTTAAAGAGGTTGGTTTCGGCTTTCATGTAACGTACTACTGTCTGTACATCACCAACAGATCCTGCTGTGGTTATGCCTATACCTTCATCTATTTCGTATACTTTTTTAGTATTTTTACCGGATACCTGGTAACCCATGGAAGCTCTTTTTTCTGTTGCTAGGATCGCTCCATCCTTATATTCAATAGCAACAGTTGTCGTTCCGGTTTTTACTTCTTCTTGTCCGTTTTTGCTCATATCTTGCATAATAGAACCCCCTGAGATAACTCAGAAGAATCATATTCCCTTTTATAATAAAAGTATTTAAAGTTTATCCCTTACATGGATTTTGCGAAGTGTACCCAGTGTTCGGCATCTTCGTCACATCTTATGCATTTTTTATTTTCTGGTTTACTGTACCTAAAGGGTATGTTTGTTATTTTTGCCGTGGTTTCGTCCTTTATTGTATCTTCACAGGCTTGTTTTCCACACCATGGCGCTTTTATGAAGCCCATCTTGTTTTCTAAAATCTCTTTAAGTTCCTCATAGTTTTTTGCTTCTCTTATATTTTTTTCCATAAACTCTTCTGCCGCTTCGAAAAGATCTTTATGCATCTCCCTTAGTTCGTTTTCTACAAAACCTTCTATATCGTTGATGTCCACTGATTTTTTGTTTCCTGTATCTCTTCGAACTACGGTTACTTTACCATCATCTACTTCGTTGCTTCCAATCTCTATCCTAAGAGGAACACCCTTGACCTCCCATTCGTTGAACTTCCACCCCGGTGTTTTGTGGTCACGGTCGTCTATTTTACAGTCCTTTATGTAGCTACTGACTTCTTTAGACAGCGACATGACATCTTCTTTTTCGTCTTCGTTTTGATATATAGGAACAATGACTACCTTTGTAGGAGCCAGTTTTGGTGGTATAACTAGTCCACGGTCATCTGAATGTATCATGACCATGATACCTATCTGTCTTGTACTGAAACCAAATGTACTCTGGTAGGCGTATTTTTCTTCACCATCTTCGTCTGTGAACTTTATGTCGAATGCTTTGGCAAAATTCGTTCCATCGTTATGGTAGTCCGGTCCCTGTATAGCCTGACCATCTGGTAACAGATGTTCCAGGGAGTATGTATTAACGGCACCGTCGAACTTCTCTTTATCGGTCTTTCTGCCTCTTACACAGGGCAAGGCCATATATTCCTCGCAGATTTTTTGGTAGGAGTCCATGACCTTTTCACAGTCCTCCATAACATGTTCTTCGCTAGTGTATACACAGTGGCCTTCCTGCCACAGAAACTCGCGGGTCCTTAGGAAAGGTGTGGCATGTTTAAACTCCCATCTTACCACATTGTTCCACTGATTTAACTTCATGGGAAGATCGCGGTGTGATCTAACCCAGTTTCTGTACGAATCATACATTATTGCCTCGGAAGTAGGCCTTACAGCAAGCTTTTCGTCAAGCTCTGAACTGCCAGCTCTTGTTACCCATGCGACCTCTGGGTTGAAACCCTCAAAGTGCTCAGATTCCTTTTCCAAGAGTTTATCGGGTATAAAAAGGGGAAAATAAGCGTTCTCTATGCCTATATCTTTGAAAAGTTTATCCATCTCTTTTCGAATAGTTGTCCATATTGAGTAAGAAAGGGGTTTGAATACGAAACATCCACTGACGGATGTATAGTCTGTGAGGTCTGATTTGGTTACGACCTCTCTGTACCATTCTCCCACGTCTTCTTCCTTCGATGTTGTTATACCTAAGTTCTTAGACATGTTTGTATCCCCCCACTTCCTCATTTTTTAATCTTGAGAAATTTGCAATAATCTTACCCACAGAGCGGAACGCATCCACCTACCATCTAAATCACTAAGCCTAACCTTACCTTTTTACACTTATAAACTTTCAGGATTCCATCCTTTCGAGTATTTCACCAAGGTTTTCCACTTCTTCTTGGTATTTCCCAAGATTTCCTTC
The DNA here is from genome assembly GCA_003553905.1 of Candidatus Aenigmatarchaeota archaeon. GTDB lineage: Archaea > Aenigmatarchaeota > Aenigmatarchaeia > PWEA01 > PWEA01 > PWEA01. The sequence continues at coordinate 12,624 of PWEA01000003.1, read as the reverse complement.
TCTTAGGTATTCCTGTGCTTTGTTGTAGTGCTCCCTTGCTTTCTCAAGGAGCTCCGTATCTATAAGCTGTTCATCTATAACTTCCGGGTCGTCTGGATCCACAGGCATCTCTGGGACATCTTCTATGCCCTCATACTCGCCGAATATTTCGACAAGTGCCTGCTCCAGAGTTGGCTGCATAGATATATCGTCGTTGTACGCAACTATGACCCTTCTTAGTTCTGGTATTGCTTCTTCATATCCTTCTAGGAAAACCGGTTCTATGTACAACACAGAGTCCTTGACGGGAATAACAAGTAAGTTTCCACGTATGACCTCACTTCCGGCCTGTGCCCATAGAGTAAACCTTTCTGAAATTTCAGCGTCCTGATCTATCCTAGCCTCTATCTGTGAAGGTCCGTAGACTAAGGCATCCCTTGAGAAACGATAAAGGAGTTTCTCGCCATATCCTTCCCCATCGCTCTTGGCACCAAGCCAGCCTATCATATTGGGTCTGTCCTCGGGTGTAAACGGAAGCATAAGAGTAAACTGTGTTTCGTTTTCCTTTGGAAGTTCCAAGGTTACATAATAAGGCTCCATTTCCTGTGTCCTTCCGCGGTAACTTTCTCTTGGAATCTCCCACTGGTCTTCTCTGTTGTAGAATACCCGTGGATCGGTCATATGGTATGTCGTCAGTATTTCGGCCTGTGCTCTAAACAGGTCTTTGGGGTATCTTATATGCTTTCTCGTGTTTTCGCTCATCTTGTCCTCTTCCTTGAAAAGATCCGGGAAGATGTTACTGTAGGTCTCCGCTAATGGATCATCTTCTACCACGTAAAAGTTCGTGGTTCCATCATAAGCATCTATTGTCGTCTTTACAGAGTTTCTTATGTAGTTAATTCCATTGTAAGGCTCGGAGTACGGATGTCTATCTGAAGTTGTATAGGAATCATATATCCATTTAATACCGCCTTCATGTACAACAGGGTACGGATCCTGATCATACTGGAGGAAGGGCGCGAGTTCCCTGACCCTTTCGTGTATGTTCCTTCTTATCAGAATTCTGGAGTCCTGTGTTATATCATTTGAAACCAACAATCTGAGATCACCGAGGTTTATCGCAAATGCCAACCTGTCTAAAAAGCTTAACTCTACACCATCTTTCCCATCGTAAGTCGTGTACACATTTTCCCCGTCCTTCGGATAGTCGAACTCCTCCTGTCTTGTATCTACAACCACAAAGTTGCCCGTTCTTTCGCCAAAGTAAATACTAGGATTATCAAGCTGTAGAAGCTCCATATCAGGCGCTTCCCCCGTCACCGTGGTTGGTAGATCTTTCATATAGAAGTTGGGCTGTCCTCCTGGAGTTATGTCTCTGACAGGAGACATCACAACCCCGGTTCCATGCGTATACACAAGATGCCTGTTGACCCAGGTCTGGGCACGCTCCGGAAGCCTGTCCACATCCATCTCACGAACAGACAACATAACCTGCCGTCGTCCGTCTTCGAAATGGTACCTGTCTACATCCACGTCCTCGAACTCATAATAGGTTCTGAGTTCCTGAACACTGGAGTAGGTGTCCTTTAGGACACGGCGGTCCCATAACCTAATATTGTCCATTGTACCACTCTTTTCTTCAAGATCTTCGGCGGTGAGATCGTATGTGGGTTCGAACCTTATTTCCTCTATGTCATCTATACCGTAGGCTGATCGCGTGTGTTGTATACTCCTTTCGATATATTCCTCCTCTAAGGTAAACTCTGCCGGCTCAACATGGTACGATTGAACAAGAACAGATCCGACGCCCCCCAGAACTAAAACTGCAACAAAAACAGCTAGAGCATATAATGGGTATTTAACGTCACCCAGTTTCAAATTAACAAAGAACAGAACTCCTACAAACAAACACAAAATAGAGGCCAAAGTTATTATGGGTAGAACTATGTTCACATCCGTGAACCCTGCACCAAACACTGCACCTATATCAGAGTAAAGTATAAAATACCGGGCAAGGAAAACTCTCATAGAAAGAATCATGAAAAAGAGGCCTGTAATAGGTAAAAGGTGTTTCTTTGCTCCTTCTAGAACATCGTTCCAATCCTCTTCCGCGCTCATTTTTTTCTGTATAGTCATGTAGTAAAAGGCACCGACTATTCCTGCTGTAATAAACACAAGTCCTAGGAAGTAGCTTACGGTAAGATTCCAGAAGGGTAGATCAAAAAAGTAGAATGATATATCGTTGCCAAAAACCGCTTCCTTCGTACCAAAGGATGTGCCGTTGAAAAACTTCAAGACCGTCATATAGAAGGTGGAGCACAGAAATGCAGCTAGAATACCAACCAACAACGACAACGCTCCAAATACTTCAAACCCTTTAAGCCTTGTCTTGAGACGCAGTTCCTCAAGATCCACGGTTCTTCCAGCTATCTTCAAATTTATCCATATGAAAGCCATGGTAAAGATCAAGCTTCCAACAAAGAGGAGAATCCTGGTGGAAAGTACTGTAGTGAACACGGAAAGATAACCAAGCGACTCAAACCATAGATAATCGACCCAGATATTTGCTAGTTGTGGAATTAGGAAGAACAAAGCCAGGAGCACCAAAAACAGAGCTTTGAGTTTCATCGTCTTTGTCTCTTGGTCCCAAAGTATAAAAATATAACCAACAAGACTTGGTTCAGTAACCATCGACTCCTTCGTCTACCTCTTTTTCCTCTTCTATGACGACCTGTGCTGCAGATATCCTAGCGACTGGAACCCTATATGGCGAACAGCTAACATAGTCAAGCCCGGTCTTATAGCAGAACTTGACCGACGAGGGTTCTCCTCCGTGTTCACCACATATCCCGACGGAGAGGTCTTGTTTCTCTTCTCTCCCCTTTTCAGTTGCAATCTTTACAAGTTGACCTATCCCATCCTGATCCAGAACCTGGAATGGGTCCTTTTCTAGTACTCCCTGGTCTATGTAGTTAGGTATGAAAGTTCCTGCATCATCTCTACTGAATCCAAGTCCCATCTGGGTTAGATCGTTTGTTCCGAAGGAAAAGAATTCGGCCTCTTTGGCTATCTCATCTGCTGTCACAGCTGCTCTGGGTATTTCTATCATCGTACCTACTTCGTAGTCTATCTTATCCCTGTCAACGAATACTTTACTTTCAACAGGGTCTATTACTCTTTTCTTGATGTTTTTTAACTCCCTTACATTTCCAATAAGAGGGACCATTATCTTTGGACTAACGTCCTGCCCTTCTTCTTTGACATCACAGGCTGCTTCTAAAATAGCACGGACCTGCATTCTGTAAATTTCGGGGAATGTTATTCCAAGGCGACAACCCCTATGTCCAAGCATAGGATTTTCTTCTTCTAGTCTTTCGACCTTGGATTTTATCTTTTTTCTGTCTACTTCGAGTTTTTCTGCAAGCTCTTTTTGTCTTTTTTCTTCTGTTGGAGCAAACTCATGTAAAGGTGGATCAAGAAGTCTGATTATCAAAGGTTTGCCGTCTATTGCCCTAAATAAGTTTTTAAAGTCGTCTTTCTGCATGGGCATTAGTTTATCAAGAGCATACTTTCTTTCATCTTTATCCTCTGAGATTATAAGTTCCTGCATAGCCTCAAGTCTTTCGGGCTCGAAAAACATATGTTCAGTTCTGCATAGACCTACACCCTCAGCTCCGAATTCTATTGCTTTTTTTGTATCTTCTGGTGTGTCGGCATTTGCCCTGACACCCATTTTTCTTATACTGTCAGCCCACCGAAGAAGTTTTTCAAACTCATCTGTGAATTTGGGTTCTATCAACGGAGCTTCACCAAGAATAACATTGCCCGTGGTCCCATCAATTGTTATTATATCATCCTTTTCTATTTTCTCTCCATCGACTTCAAAATAGTCTTCTTCGATGTTTATTTCTATTTCTTCGGCACCGGCAACACATGGTTTACCCATACCTCTTGCAACGACAGCTGCATGGCTTGTCATTCCTCCTCTGCTTGTCAGGACACCCTCAGAGGCAGCAAGACCGTGGATATCTTCCGGTGTGGTTTCAGGTCTTATCAGAATTACACTTTCGTCTTCGTTCCCCCTTTCTTCAGCCTCGTCTGTGTCAAAAACAACCTTTCCAGAGGCCGCTCCTGGAGATGCATTGATACCCTTTGTAAGCTTATCTAGGTCGGCATCCGGATCTATCCTTTTATGTAATATTTTTTCTATCTGTTTGCCGTCTACTCTGAGAAGAGCGACTTCCTTGCTAATTATACCTTCCTGGTGCATGTCGTGTGCTATCTTAACTGCTGCGTTGGGAGTCCTCTTTCCCGTTCTGGTCTGTAAAATATAAAGTTCTCCCTCCTCGATTGTAAATTCGAGGTCTTGCATATCCTTGTACTTGTCCTCGAGAGTTTTACAGACTCCCTTCAGTTCTTTGTATATGTCAGGCCACACATCTTTCAAGTCAGATATGTCTAAAGGGGTTCTTATTCCTGCAACCACATCTTCTCCTTGGGCATTCCTCAGAAACTCTCCGTAAATTTTATTTTCTCCGGTCGATGGGTTTCTTGTAAAAGCGACACCACTTCCAGAATTGTCTCCTGTATTACCATAAACCATGACCTGGACATTTACAGCAGTTCCCATGTCATGAGGAAGTCCGTTTAGATCACGATAACGGATTGCTCTTTCATTGTCCCATGAAGCGAAAACAGCCTTTGTAGCTTCAACAAGTTGCTCCCATGGATCCGATGGTATATCACCGACGAGATTTTTGTACTTTTTTGTAACCTCTTTCATGCCTTCGGCCTCTAGCTCAACATCCTTATCTGCGTTTCTTTTCTTCTTTACCTCATTCATCTTTTCCTCAAACTTTCTGTGAGGTATTCCCCTGACGACTTCTCCAAACATGTTTATGAAACGTCTATAGCTATCGTATGCGAATCTTTCGTCTGTTTTTTTAATCAGTCCCTTTACAGTTTTGTCGTTGAGACCCAGGTTTAAAATGGTATCCATCATACCAGGCATAGATACAGCAGCACCGGACCTTACTGATACAAGCAGAGGATCTTCAGGGTCCCCGAACTTCTGTCCCATCTTATCTTCGAGTTTTTCCATATATTCCTTCATCTGTTTTTTTATTTCTTCAGCCAGTCTACCCTCGTCTAGATATTTCAAACAGGCTTCTGTGGTTACTGTATGTCCTGGGGGTACATTTAGGCCTATTGTTGTCATTTCTGCTAGATTTGAACCTTTTCCACCTAGGAGGTTTTTGAGATCAGCACTTCCTTCATCGAAAGAATATACATATTTGTTCATGGATACCGCTATGCAAATGTGTTTTACGTTATTTAAAGTTTTTGATGTTGATGTATGATTTTATCAGTATGTTAGAGTTCCTGAAGTCTGTAGATTTTATATCCACATTCGGGATATGATGCCTCCTCGGTGTAGTTCAGTTCTTCATCGGTAAGGATATGGGTAACGTTGTAACGTTTCATATACTCATAATCTTCCCATGGCGAAAAGACCCTTCTATCAACTCTATAAGCTGTTATGGTCCAGTGCACGGAACTTACAACAGCTCCTTCTTTGCCCATAAGAAATTCGTGTGCTTCATATAGTTCATCACGGCAGGTACCTCGTCTTTGGTTGTAGTCATAGACTATAAAACACGAGAGGGTTAAGAAGACCAATCCAGCAGCCAGGAATTTCTTTTTGTTCGTGCCTCTATATGCTATCATAATTATAAATGGCATCACAGGAAGCCAGTATCGGTAATATGAGACTCTAACAAAAAACAGCAAAAATAATGAGTATACGACAACGAAAAGCCTTTCGATTCTTGGGCTTTTTTTCCATCCCAGAGAAAGGAGAGGTAGGAACGGTACGTACAGAAAGATAAACTTTTTTATGTTTTCTGATATGGCCGGTGATAGAAAACCTGACCATGAAGCATCAGAGGATACATAGTCCAATATTATACTGAATGCACCCCTGTGCCAGATATGACTGTAAATCATGAAAGGAAGGATACCTAAGACACCACCAATGGTGTACTTCCATACTTCCTTGTTTTTATTGATAAGATAATTAACAAGAACAACGATACCGAAGAGTATGAACATATATCTTACGGTAGCTGTTAGGCCCATCAAAATTCCTGCAACAAGGTGACGGTCTTTGTGTAATGCATAGAGACCTGAAAAAAGAAAGAAGAAGGCTGCAGTTTCTGTCATAATTTGTGAAGACCAAAATATAAACAAAGGTGCCAGAGCAAACACTGCGAAGGGATATAGTGGACTGTCAAATTTTTCCTCGCATAGTTTATACAGAACCAATAAAGCAAGTAGACCAAAAACCACAGAAATCAATCTTCCTACGATGATACTTTCTCCTGTGATATTCCAAGCCAAGGCAACAAACCCCGGAGTAAAGAAAGGCCATCCAGATGATATGTTTTCTCCTTCTCCTCTAAAGTACTGGGCGTTCATCAGATATGATCCTTCGTCCCATCCAAGAGCTGTAGTATGAGCCAAAATCACCGCGAAAGTTACGAAAACAATTGCTAAAAATAACACTGACAGAGTTCTTCTTTTCATTAGCACTTCGGTTATATCTTCAGGTATCATATACTGTTCAAACTAGTCCTAAGTTAAGTTATAAATTTTATAGTAAGAAAGAGTGGTGGGCCGGCCGAGATTTGAACTCGGGTCTGAGGCTCCCAAAGCCCCGATGCTAGTCCAGGCTACACCACCAGCCCATATAGATCAAACTATTTTAATTTAGGAGTTATAAATATAATCAGGTAGGTGTGATATGGATGTCAAAAAGGTTCTGAAAAAGTACAATATCAAGCCAAAGGAGTACAGAGACCAGATATTTATATACGACGAAGATCTCCAGAGAGAAGTTGTTGGATTTGCAGATTTGAAGGAAGAGGACAAGGTATTGGAGATAGGATCAGGCATAGGAAATCTTACCGAATATATATCCCGTATCTGCCCTGTTGTAGCTATAGAAAAGGACGGTAAGCTTGGCGCAGTTCTCAGTCATCTTGGAATTGAAAATATATCATTGCTACAACGTGATGTTATGGCTACTCATTTAGAGAATCTGGAGTTCAATAAGATAATTTCCAACCTTCCTTATTCAATCTCCACACCCCTTACCTTCAAGCTTCTCAATCTAGATTGGGAACTGGCGGTTTTAATATATCAAAAAGAGTTTGCCGAGAGGCTTGTGGGTGAGCCCGGTACTATGGACAATTCTCGTATGTCTCTGAAAGTCAACTACTACTGCGATAGCGAGATAGTTAAGAAGATACCGTCAGATAGGTTTTTCCCTGAGCCGATAACGGATTCCGCGGTGGTCAGACTTAAGAAGAAAAAGAACGTTGAAAAAAAGGGTAGTAGGTTCTGGAAGATAATAAAGGCAGCCTTTCATCACAAAAGAAAGCTTGTTAAGAACTCTCTCAAAGACTCGGCACAGTTTCTTAATTTGGATGAGAAAGATGTAAAGGAAGCCGAGGAAAGGCTTCCAGATAAGCGAGTTTACGAATGTACTATAGAAGACTTCGAAACCATAGAAGCTGCTCTTGAAGACTTTATGTAGTGCCTAAAAGTTGTTCTCTTCTACAGCAGAAGGAAAACAACTGCAACGGTTATCGGCACAGAAAAGTTGTCATCAATCCCGGGCATAGACTCGATGAATGTACTTGTTAGAGCTATTATGATGGAGCTAGTCGGGGATACAAACAAAAGTGCTATTAGAGTAGAGGTCAAGAAGAAAACTGAAGATCCTTCCAGACTTTTGTTTTTGTTGTGTGGAAGCTTGGTTTCTCCTATGTGTATACCAATGAGTGTTGAAGCAGAGTCACTTATAGAGAGGATCAAAACAGCCAGTACTGCTGCAGTTTCCGGGAAGACCAAAAGGGTAAATCCTACTGCAAGCATGAACATTATTGCTCCAAAATAGGGCCTATTTTTAAGATCCCTCTTTCTTTCAAAAGAGTTGATGAATTTATGGGTTTCATCCTCGAGCTCTTCCCATTTTTTCATTCTCAGAGGCAGCCTTTCTCTAAAATCCTTTTTGTTTCTTATCCACCAAGAAAGAAAAAGTAAGAAGGCTGCTACGGACAACGCAATAATTCCTGTTATGTATTTATCAAGGAGCAGTGCGATCACAGCAAGAAGTGCACCAGAGAAGTGCACCAGCTGCCTCTTACATTCTTTTTTGTTCAGGTAACCACCGGATTATTGTTTGTGAAATACAAACTTAAACCTGAAGGTCCTTTGTTATTTCAGTTGTACTTTCTCTACATAGGGTGTCTCTGCTTTGTCAACCTTGATCTTATTTTCTTTCAGAACTCTACGGAAGTCTCCGTGTTGGTCCTTAGATAGGATGTTTATAGCCTTTCCTTCTTCTCCTGCTCTAGCCGTTCTTCCGATTCTATGCATGTATTGTTTACTGTCGTTTGGTATGTCATAGTTGTATATATGTGAAATATTTCCTATGTCAAGTCCCCTTGCTGCAACGTCTGTACATACAAGCACATCGACTCTTTCTTTTTCGAATTTTTCCATCGCCCTATCACGTTGGTTCTGTGAGAACCCACCGTGGATTGCCTGTGCCTTGATATCCTGGTTTTTTAGATTTTTTTCAATAAACTCTACTGTTCTTCTCGTGTTGCAGAATACCATCGATAGATCTGTTTCCTCTTCCTTTAGTAGATGGACCAGAAGCGAAAGTTTTAGATGTCCTGGTATATCGTAGTAAACCTGTTCAAGTTTATCCGAATCGACCTTTTTCTTTGCAAAGACCTTCACAGGGCTGTCCATATACCTGTCTGCTAATCTCATGACCTCACCTCTTATGGTTGCAGAGGTGAAGATAGTTTGTTTTTTCCCGGGCGTTTCTTTCATTATATCTTCGACATCGTCTATGAATCCCATATCGAGCATTCTGTCTGCTTCGTCTAGAACGAAGGTGTTCACTTTGGATAAGTTTATTCTGCTCTTTCCTATAAGATCCAAAAGTCTTCCTGGTGTTGCTACAACAACGTTTGCCTTTGAAAGTGCTCTGTACTGTGGTTCGTATGCTACACCACCATGTATGGTTGCTATGTTGTATTCGTGGTGCTTGGAAAAGTCTCCTAGCATCCTACTTACCTGTTTTGCAAGCTCTCTTGTAGGAGCCAATACCAACCCCTGTATTTCCTTAGAGGAAGGCTCTACGTTTTCTACAATTCCTGCCGAAAATGCAAGGGTTTTACCGGATCCTGTCGCGGAACCTGCTATAACATCCTTGCCTTGAAGTATCGGTGGGATAGCCTCCTCCTGAATTTCTGTAGGACTTTCGAAGTCCTTTTCTTGTATAGATTTTAAAATCTGATTTGATAGATTAAAGTCTGTAAAGTTTTCCATCTAAATTACCTCCTAGATTCGTTTATTAAGTGAAGACAAGAAAAAGCATCTTTTATACCTTTTCCTGTTAACCTTCTTTTTTCTCTCCCTGACAGCTTCAAACCCGAGACTTAAATAGGTTTCGGTGTTCAACACTCTCCGATCAACTTTAGAATTAGCCTTCTGTTTCCTCTAGGCCCATCGGTTTCTATGAAGAATATATCTTGCCACGTTCCTAGGTCGAGTCTTCCATCTGTCACAGGAATGATGGTATTGCTTCCAACAAATGCGCTCTTTATATGTGAATGGGCATTGTTGTCTATCCTATCGTGTTTCCAGTCGTTGTTTTTTGGAACTGTTTCGTGAAGACCTTTGAGATAGTCTTTTTTGATACCTTCTTCGTCTTCGTTGAGGATCAGTATGCCTGTTGCATGGGGAGCAAACACTAAGCACATACCATCTTCTATATACGATCCATCGACTTTTTCTTCTACGGACTTTGTAAGATTCTTAACTTCTTCCCTTTGGGAGGTCGAAAATTCTACTGTGTATGTTTCCACATTCAAAGACATATCATTTATCTAGGTTTTTGTCGTATATAGATTTAAATTTTTTAACAATGTGTTAATGTCGATTAAATAGAAAAGGATAATATGATAGCCTTCTTACTTCCAATTTCCAAGATACTATGTTACCAGTTTTCGAACAGTCTTTCCGAAGCACTCGGTTTCTTTTCCATTAGCTTCAGACCCAGTCCACAGCCAGGACATTCATCGGCATCTGGTGATATGTTCCTATTGCATTTCGGACAGTTCTGGTTTGTGTTTCTCATGTCCTATCCCCGCCGTTGAAGATAATTTCTGATTCATATATCGAATCTATGTCTTTCAGAGCATTTTCGAGATCTATGTTACCTTCCCGGAAGAATATCATGATGCTTAGGAGTTCGTTTATCCTCTTTCCTTCGACCCTCAGATTGTCGGAAAGCCTTTTCGAAAGGCTCTGGAGATCATTTAGTGCGTATTTCATTTGGGACACCCCCATCTAACGATTTTTCTTTTCTGGTTTTGTAAACCACGATGCAAGCAGAACTACGGGTCACTATTTCCCACACCTTCACAAACCGGACTTGGTTTGCGAGGGAGTTTACTATTGTGGGTGAAAATACTTAAAGATTGTGTTTTTGCATTTCAGTAGTGATATGCAAAACCGTAAAGCATAAAAATCCAATTGCCAAATACATTGTGTATGAATTCAAGTCCTTTGAGTAAAAACGAAAACCTAAGCAGTATAAAACAGGTTCTAGAGGAAAATCCCCGAGGCATGACTATACAAGATATATCAAAGGAGATAGATCTAAACAGGAACTCCGTTGCCAAATATCTTGAAATTCTAACTATATCGGGGGAAGCTGAAAGAAAGATGATTGGACCTGCGAAGGTTTACAGTCTCTCCGAGAAGGTTCCACTTAGTGCTGTTCTCGACTACAGTGATAACTGTATACTTGTTCTTAACTCATCGATGGAACTTGTTCAGGCCAATGACGGTTTTTTTGAGAGGTTTGGCTTGGATAGAGAAAAGGTTCTAAAAAAACGGATAGACGAGATAGATATACCCATTTTCAGTAAGAACGAGGACGACGATGAACCATTGCCTGTGTTTCCTGAGGAGAGTATTGTACCTGATATCCAATCTGCTCTGAACAGTGATAACGAGAGAAACGTGGAAGTAGTTTTTGACGAGGAATCAGAAAAATGCTATATCGAAGTAAGTATGATTCCCACCACCTTTCAGAACGGTAGGACAGGTCTTACGTTGATATGCAAGGACATCACAGAAAGGAAGAGAGCTGTAGAGGAAAGTAGGATGTATAGAAAGAGACTTGAGGAACTTGTGAAAGACAGGACCAGGGAGATAAGAAAAACCAAGGAGAGGCTAAACTCTCTGATAAATGCATCCGACGATTCTATATACATGGTCGACGGAGAATGTCGGTATACACTTGTCAATGATGAACTGACAAGAAGGTTAGGTGTAGATGAGAACGAACTTGTCGGAAAAAAGTTCGTTGAGTTTCACGGGAATGAAGAAACAGAAGAATTCAGGAATAAGGTACGTGAAGTTTTTGAGAAAGGAGAAGATGTAAGGCATATGCATTCGTGGGATGATCCAGAGAGACGTTTTTTGAGGACACTTAGTCCAATAATGGATCCTGATACAGGGGAAGTTACAAATGTAGTTGTTGTATCAAAGGATATAACTATTCTTGAGGAATCCCAGTGAACTCTCCCATAGAGACTCTATTCTAACACATTACCGTTGTTTTCGCCCGTTTCCTCACATACTCCATCGACGCACCTACAGTCTGTCGTAGGTTTTGGACTCATAACCGCGGGACAGATGGGATCTTCTGGGCAGACTATCTCCGTCTCTGCTTCGTTTACACATTCCCAGTTGGCGCCCATATTCGGGGGGCAACAGTTTGTACTTACCCACGCACATTCTTCGTTTGTTTCACATTCTTCAACTATAACGCCTCCTACAGAAGGAAGAATGTAGATCAGTACAACTGCTACGATACCAACAAGCAGCAACATCAGTGGAATCTTTTTCATAGTTTAATACTTAGATTCTGTATTTAAATTTCTACTGATTTTGTTCGCAATTCACCGAATTAAAGTTTTTAATACTTTTGGGGATAAGTATTTGGTTATGTCAGACGACAAGATAGTTATCACAGGGAAGATGATTCTGACCGCTTTGGTTCTCTTGGCAGTTGTGATGGGATCCTTATACTTCCTTTTTGCAGTTGATCTAACACCTGTGGAGGAAGAAACACACGAAGAAGACGGCGAGGAGACACCCACAGGATACATGATAGCAGGAGAAGAGGTCATAGAGAACGAAGCAACGGACTTCATAGACTGCCTAGAAGAAGGCGGACTTACTGTCTACGGTGCTGAAACATGTCCAGCATGTGGTCAACTTGCCGAAAGTTTAGGAGGCTACGAGATAGTAGATCCCATCTGGGTAGAGTGTCTGGAGGAACCAGAGAGGTGCAACAACGAAAAGGTAACAGGATACGTTCCTGAGATACACTTTAATGGAGAACTCTACGAAGGTGATCGGAGTCCTAGTTCACTAGCGCACGAAGCCGGATGCGAGCTTCCATAGAGAAAGCGGCAACTTATTTTAATCTTCGGGGTTATGTTAGTTTTCTATGTCCGAGATCTACGACCGGCAGATTAAGCTCTTTGG
>PWEA01000028.1 GCA_003553905.1 Candidatus Aenigmatarchaeota archaeon | reverse complement strand
TCGAACCCTCGTTAGACTAGATCTTCAATCTAGCGTCGTTCCCGGTCTCGACCACCTCTCCTTGTTGCGTGTAAGAGTGGGGGTAGGCTGGATTCGAACCGCCATAATCGGCTCTGGAGACCAACTGGATACCAGATTACCTCATACCCCCATGGAAGTGGGAGAGGGATTTTACCCCCTACACGGAATCTCAGGTTACAACTAGATACATTCACAGACTCTGTTATCCCACTAGTTGATGCGTGTTAATTCAAGATAGAGCGGGACGGATTTGAACCGTCGTCACCGGGTCCAAAACCCAGCGTTATTGTCCTGCTAAACCACCGCTCTAAAGGGTGTTTAAAGAGTGCTCCTGAAGGGATTTGAACCCATGTTCCTTGCTCGAAAGGCAAGGATGATTGTCCGAACTACACTACAGGAGCTGTGATGACCGTGATATTAATAATACTCTCAAGTCAAGACTGAGATGATGAGAAAGACAGACTCTATAGAAAGGACAAGAGAAAATTGAAAAATTACTGTGTTAGCAGGTGCCACCGTATTATTTTGTATCCACATCCGTCTTCTTCAAAAAACGGCATTATGCCAACTAAATGCCGTATTGCGTGTTTCTCTTGATTTCTGTATGGCGATCATCATTGGCACCTATATTTGGATGTTAATCAATTATATAAAAATCTTATGGTATTCTTGTGCTATAGAGAGTGATATCGGTGAAAAAAGAATGGAAATTAATCGATGAATAGACGGATTCTAAAAAAAAGAAAAGAAAGAGTGTTTATCAGATGTTTTTGTTTGACTCACTTTTTCATATCGTGTTTAGATTCCCAAGTACTGGTTCGTATAGTTCTCCATTTGCTCTTAGGTCATCAACGGCTTCTTCAAATTCACTGTCAGATATGTCTGTTTCCTCTGTAACGTAGTCCTTGAAGTCATTGAAGTCTACGCCGTGTTCAGAAGCACCTTTTTCTTCGATTTTCTCTTCGAGCAGTTCCATGATTTCTGACTTGATCTTTTCGAAGTCTTCTATCTCACTTCCACCCTCTTCGCCTGTTTCAACGGTCAAATCTTTACTTTCGTATTCAGGAAGTATGAATTTCACCGCATTTTCGATGGCATTCCAGTAGGATTCTGTGTTGACTTCTCCATAGTGTTCATGGGCTTTCAGGAAGTTCTCTGCATGTTCTTCTTTGAATCCTAGTTCCATCAGCGAGTCCTTTGACAGCTCATCTAATTCTTGAGCCTTGTCGACAAGTTTCAGTCTTCTTATTGTTGACTTTGCTGCTTTGAGCGTCCATAGATCTCTTTCATTTTCTCCAACATTTTTCACATTTTCTGCTCTCAAGGAAGTCATCAAGTCCCCGTCATCACCTTCATATACGTTTATTTTACCAACTACAGCGGCAAATGAAGGAATCTCCATCTGTTGGAACTGTGAAGTGGCTTCTGGTTGATACTGTCCTGCTGAAACGAAGTGCATGCCTGTCGGATCAGTTATTCTTGTATTCCAGAAAGGATCTTCTGGGCTTTTGACATTTTCTTTTTCTGTCATTGTTCCTACAACGAACACTCTGTTCACCTTTGCACCAAGTGGTGTGATAAGGTAGTTTGGATCTCGTTCTTCTTCGCCTTCTAAATAGAGATCAGTATCCATGAATTCTTGGGCGAACAGTCTCCACCCTACTTCTCTTCTAGTCATAGTCATTTTATCACCTTACCTCCTGGATCTCATCTAAGATCATCTCTGCTTCTTTTTCAACATCTACTTGATTCATTTCAATATCATTGGCTATTAACATGACACCGTAGTCATCGGTGCTAACATTACCTTTCGCTGTTACAGATTGAGCCATCAGCACGTCTTCTATGTCATCTTTGATGACTGCTTGATTCATTTCATCCTTTGCTATCTCCATAGCCTTTTCTAGATCATACCCAAGTACATCTTCAGTCAGTTCTCTGTTCATAATCACCGTTAAAGCACCACTCTCATCATCTAGTACACCTTTAACTCTTAAATCAGCTTGGCCTTCGACTTTACCGTGAACTCTGCATGCTCCTTTTTGAATAACTCTTTTACACTCGGGACAACGGAATATCAATCCACTACCGTCTTTTATGTCTATCATTACTGCTTCAACTGCAACGTCGATTCCACTGCCGCGTTCAGCGAGTTCCCCGATACTCTTCACTCTTGTTGATATCTTTTCTAGTTCTTCTTTTGAAGGTAGTTCATCTTCAGGTAGTTTGTTTACATTTGCGTTGTCGCTGAATGCAAATTGAGGCATACCGCGGAATTCATTGGAATAACCTCCTTGTACTTCGATGACATCTCCTTCGTTCAGGCCGAAATCGTGCCATGCTGTGAACTGTATTTTACCTGTTTTGTCTGCAAGTATTCCTGAGAATAGGCTTTTTTCTTCTCCATCATCTGTTGTGAATGTTTTTTCTTCAACAGACATGACTCTTCCAGATAGTACAACACCGTTCATATCCTTTCTTATGTCATCAACGTTTAACTGGTTAAAATGACTGGGAACTTCATCGTCTTCTATTTTTTCTATTGTTGATCTATCTCCTACTTGTAGTTGAGCTTCTCCTTGCCATTCGTTGGTGTATGTGTTTTCCATTTTTACTGTATCGCCTTGTTCTAGTTCAGGAGTCATTTTCCAGAGATTCATCTGAATCGTACCAGTGTCATCTCCGAGAATTCCATATCTCATTTGGCTTGTTTCGCCGTCCTTTTCTATTTCTTTAGAATTGATGGAAACAATTCTACCCTTTACTGCCAATCCCTTTTCATCGCTGGTTATGTCTTCGATTTTCTTTTCTACACCCTTTGATACGCTTTGGGGGTCTCCACCGTATTTCTTTATAATTGATCGTTTAGCGTTGCCTAGTGGTACTCCGTATTTTTCTGTGTATATCTCTATTTCGTCTTTTATTTGTTCTTCACTCAAGTCCGTATTAAGCGCCCGCTTTATGTCTTCTACATGGGACGCAAGTTTGTTTTCGTCTTGCATAAATATGCACCTTAGTAGCCCTTGTTCATAAAAGTCTGGGCCAGGACCGTGATATAGTAACTTATTCAAACTATATAAATCTGTGTGATATTGATACATTTTAGTCTTTTTGAGAGTGTTTTCAGCACTATTTGTAATTTTAATTAAGAGTTGAAGGATAAGATATTTCCGACTTCCATTTGGAAGGAAGAGTCGGGGAGATAAAGAGGGAATATACTTTCACTCCCCTCCTTGTATATTGTTTAAGTAGTGTAATGCAGTTAGAGGGTCGATAAGCATGAGCTCTCAAATCAAAAAACCCGGGAGTCAAAATAGAATTAAAATTTCTTCCCAAGCGGGAGAGAATGAGAAACAAGTGTGTCCCATTTGCGGTGCGAGTAAAGAAGGATGCAAGTGTGACCGATGTGGACGAGAGATTTGTGAGAGTCAACCGGTTCGGTGATTTTGAATGATGCGTTAATTCTCTGAACCTTTTTTCTTTTTATATTTTGTTTTTTTAAGTTCCTCTGGTGTTTTTAGTTGAAGTGTAAAAAATTTGTTTTCATCTATGTCTTCTTCATCTATTCGTTTTTTTGCTTTTTCGAGTTCACTGATGATTTCATTTATTCCCTCCTTTTTTGCAGGGACGACCAGTCTATTTATCATTTTTTTCACTACTTCGTCGAAATCTTCTGGAACATAGGTTATTGCTAGTCTGCCCAAACATAATTTTTTGAAGTATCCTGAACTATAGTAAATACCACCAGACTTTCCCCAGTGTATTGTTATAGAGCCTGGAATTAAGCCCGATGTTTTTTCATCATGGTCGTTTCTTGCGTCTGCTTCAAAGACAGTATCTTGACAATGTGGGCAGTAATATTTCTTATCTCCTTTTTTTTCAGAGATTTTTGTGATTTTTGTTCCACATTTGGGGCAAATTTTAGGCATGATATCATCCTATTTTAGATCAGTTTTGTTTGTTCAGTATTTTCAGGGATGTTTTGTTCATATTCGAAAGAGGGTTTGTCAATTATGTCAAAATGGTTTTTTGGTCTTTTAGCGTGTATTATCGCGCGATCTTTGTGTTCTTCAAATAGTTTGGTTGCTTCTTCAAAGTGTTCTTGGATTCTTTTTCTTGCCTCTTCCTTTTTTTCCTGCATTTTTTCGTATAGAGGGCCTCCTATTTCTTCTTTGATTTCTTCGTAGTTATTGTCTATTTGCTTCTTATTGCTGGGATCGTATCCTTTATTACTGAGTTTAGTATGAAGGATACTGTTGTATTTTTCTGTGATTTTTTCCAGCAGGTCTTTTTCAGTTTCTCTTTTTGCTTTTCTTAGTGGGTGTGATGAGTACCTTTTTTGGCATTTTTCACACTGTTTATAATATGATCCTCCTTTTGCGTGGCTTCTACTAACCCAAATTCTTCCTTTTCCTTCACATTCTTTACATTCATCGTAGGCGGTGTATGTGCGTCTTCTGTGCTTGTTTCTTGAACCCATATGTTTTTCTGGAGGGTAACTTATTTTTTTAGCGCCGTCAAAACAGGTTTTCTTTGTATATGGATCTTCGTTTTTACATTCTTTGCAATACTTTGGAAAATACATTCTTGGGTTGTTTGTTCTAGTTTCTTTGATGGATTCCATACTTACTTTTTTTATAGGATCGTTGCATTTGTCACATAGCACCGCGAGTTTATCTTCGTTGATTTTTTTGAAGCCGTGGGGAGTGTTATTTGATTTAGTCATTTTTAATCCCTCCATCCGATCTTAATTCCTTATTAGGCTCTTCCCAGTCGTCGACAGATTTGTCTGCAGTAGATGGATTGTAGTAATGGAACTTTTTACCAGGTATTTCATCTTTCCACATTTTGACACCACAATGGCTGCAAGTATCAATACGGTATTTACTCCAATGATTACGTATTGATTCTCCGTTATGTTTTGGCCATGGAGGGAATTGTTTATTTTCTTTTTTTGCTTTGTCGTATTTGCTTTGTATCTTTTCATCTACCCAACCTGATTCTGCGCCGATAGTACCCCAAGGGCAGCCACAGACAGGACATAGCCTTTGGCGGGAATTATCATTGTTTTTTCTGATCCTTGGCTCATATCTTATGTATCCATCTGGAGGTAATGGCCTTTTGTTGCCGTCATCATCTATGAAGAACTTTTGTTCTTTGCCATTTAGATTTAGTTGTTTCATTATATACCCACCAGTACTTAACAACAAATATTCAGCTCATAACATATGAGGGAAATCATCAGGAAGGTCTTTTGGAGTGATAGTTTCGGGTCTTATGGACCATCCAATATCGCTTTCTCTGTATTCTTGGTCTGCGATGTTTTCTGCTTCTTTACTGGCACTTTCACTTGTCTTGTATTTGTGGCTAATCCTAAGATACCGATTTTTTTCTTTTCCTTGTATTACAAGGATCCAAGGGATTGGATTTTTGTATTCTATTTCTGAAAACCGATGTATTGGTATTAAGTATTCTTCGACCTTTTTGAGTGCTTCTTTTTGTGAATTGAAATGTTTTAGTGTTAGATAGTCTATCATCTGGTTAGCGTCATTTTCTGGATCATCTTCTATTGTTAGTGTCCATTTTTTGGAATCTCCGTTTTCGTCTTCTGGAGGATACAGATAATAGGAGTAGATAACTTTATTGTCAGGGATGTAATCCCAAATATACCTGTAGTTTGTTTTTTCTCGGAAGTAGATATTACTTTTAGGATGAGGATCTAACGGCACCAGTATATCACCGCATGCTGGACAGATAAATGTTTTTTCATCCTCTTTATGGAGAATTGTTCTTTCCTCAGGAGGATCTGCAAAATCACCAACGGCGGTCCCATCTTTGAGTAGATCACCGGTGAAACCGCATATTTCAGTATCACAAGGAAGTTTTTGTATGATGTTGTTTTTTTCGTTTTCTTCTTTTTGCATTATTTCACCATATTTTATTTTGTTGAGGCGGGCTTAAGAGCGATGGTTTTAGCCCAAATGTTTTTTGACTCAAAATATCCCATTAAATCACGGATTTGTTTTAGTGTGAGCGATTTATTTGTCTTCAAGTTCACAATGTCTGCTTTTTCTTTGGGTGTATTGCTTTTACTTTTGAAGTCCATTTCATAAGTGGGAGGAAGCCATTCGCTTGCTGGTAGGTTTTCTGGTTGGTAATTTTGGAAATAGTCACAGTATGTGTTTTCGATTTTTTCTTTGTCTGTTGGCTCTTCAAGGAGGAGCACTACTTCCAATTTTAGGTTTTTTTCTTTTGACATAATATCACGTTTATGTAGAGAAACCTTTGAATTAAGTAGTTAGTGATTTGTTTTCTTCGTTTGAAAAACGGAAAACAGGATGAATAAAAGAGAGAAGTGGTTTAGTTTCCGGTGATTTTAGTGATTTGCCATCCTTCTTTTTCGAGGTCTTTTTTGATTTTCTTGATGTTTTTGTCTGTAAATTCGATGTCTAATGGGTTGTTGTTGAAAATCAGTTTAACCTTTGCTATTATGTTTTTTTCGTTTGTGGACCATACATAGCAATCAGCAGCTAATCCTTTTTTGTGGGCTTTGAGGCATGCATCCTCGTTTTTCAATTTTTTTACCTTATTCTGATTCATCCTTACTCAACCCCCACTCTTTTTGAATTTCGTGGAGAATTTCGTTGTAGGCTTCTTTTTCAAGGATGTCTATTCCGTTTTTTGTCATCACCAATGTCGAATTTTCTGTTTGGGATATACGTGTCATCGTAGATTCATGTGTTGTTTCAGTATTTAAAAACATGATTCTGTCGTGTTCTCTATCGATGTTGATCACGTTAGAAATCAATTCTAGATCTTTAGTGGTGTGTTTTTTTGGTTTGCTACGGATTAAAGTGTCTGCTATGTTCGGCCCTTTGGTTTTTTGCATTTTTGATTTCATTTTCATCTTCCTCTTTAAAGGACAATACTAATGCTTGGGTCTTTTGTTGGGCCATTCCTTCTGTTATATGATATGTTTTTAAGGGTATATATGTCTTTCATTCTTTAGAAGCATTATAGTACTTTGAGTCAATGTCACGGAGAACATATTCTTTTGAGAATATTATTTCCCATTTGTTACTTTTTGTAGGTTTTAGGATTGTTTTTGTTAGTTTTTTCTCATCGCTTTTTTGGTAAGAGAGGATTTCAATGTTGTGTTCTTTAAGAAAGTTTTTTTCTTCATCCATATTGATTTTGAAGGATTTTTGTATAAGTTTTTTACAATGGTTCCCGGCTAAATTTTTGTTTTTTGTGCCGTACCATTTTTTGTCTTTGTGGTTGTCAAAAACTGGTTTGAGTATAGTTTTTGGGTTTTTTATTAAGGAGTTTGAGTCATCAATAGATTTGACTTCGGAAGTTAGCAGATTATACGCTTTATGTAATTCCTTTTTTGTTTCTTTTTCAGTGATCATAGTTACTTCCCAGCCTTTTTGCTCAAATTTTGACCGTATTTCTTTCAAGGGTGACGTGGAGAATTCGATCTTCATAGGAGTGCTTTTAAAGCGATTATACACTCTACCTATGAATACCCCTCCTGCCTTCTTCCATGCGTAGCAAACCCTCTCTAAAGAGTTCTTATGGGCCATCATGTCTGCATTTCTAGTCGTAAATTGGTCTGTTTTATTTGGTATCATATTCACACCGTCTTTTTATCTTTAATCAGGGCTAAGCCCTCTTCATTTAGGGAGAGGATACAGCCCGATAGTAAGGCATATATATCGTATAAACTATGTAAATACTGTAGTTTCCAGAGCTACAGCCGTGTTGGAATTGCCGAGAGTTCCGGCGCAGGTCCGTATGGATTGAATACCCGTATTGGTTCTGGGAACTGAGTCCCAGTGATTCGGGCTCTGAAGTTGGTGACGTTTAAGGGAAGACCACTGTATACCTGCAGGGGTTCGTGGTCAAGTTTGTGGACACCGAAACGGGGAGTCCCCAAGAAAGGTGCGTTAAATACACAAGAAACCACGAGCCCACGGATTCAAGTCTCCCGAATCAGCCGATAACCTGCAAATAGACTGGTTTGGTAGTGAGGACGACTCGGACATGACTCATGAATGGAACCGGAAGCTCCGTCCTTCAGGTCGGAGAGGAGGTCACATCTTACTCTTTTGGGCTAAGGCACTCTTCAATGGTTTGTTTGATTTCAGATTTGACTTGGGGAAGCGACTTTTCGGCGTTTATTGTAATCCAATTATATCTTTCGGCCAGTTTGAGATAGTTTGATCTCACCTTTTGGAGAAAAGATACCTTTTCGTATTTGCTTTTATTATCTCTGTTAGTGTTTATCCTTTCAAGAGCTGTTTCTGGTTTTATGTCTAGTAAAACAGTCAAATTTGGTTTTAGAATAAAAGGCTGATGAATTTTTTCTAAGTAATTGAAAGATATTTCTTCAGAAGCTGCTTGGTAAGCAACGGTCGATCCCCAGTATCGGTCTGAAATGACGGAATTTCCTTTGTTAAGTTCTTTTTCTATGAAAGAAATATGGGCTGCTCTATCAGCCAGGTATATGAAAAGATCGTAGTAAGGGCTTGTGTTCTCGTTTGCTATTTTTTTGGCTAATTCCCCCGCGTTGGAATTGCTTGGTTCACGTGTAAAAATCATTGAATCGTCTGACAATTCTTCTCTTAAAAAATTAGCCAATGTGGTTTTACCGCTGCCATCAATACCTTCGAGCACAATAAATTTAGACATATTTTATCACCATTAAGAGTTACAATTCATTGATTTTTTCTTTTACATCTTCTTTTGTGTAAGGATCACCACAACTGAATCTCTTAGCTTCTGGGCATTCACCCTTTGTAGCACATGGAGGTCCAGCATCGTTGAATATAGTAGGAGATATTTCCCGGCATTTTTTCAGGATCTTGAATGCGAGCTCCTGTATTTCATTCTGGGCCCTGTTACATGTTCTAAGCTTGAGAAAGTGTCGAAGAGAACGTGCGTTCATGGTCATAACAATATTTGTTGCAGTAGCATTGGGTAGTATGAATCTAGCGTATTCGTTGTTTATACCTGCATCTTGCATTTTTTCGTAGAATTCGAGTAGCTCTTCTAATTTTTCCTTGAATTCTTCTTCAAATTTACTGTTTTTGATTTCTTGAGGTATTATGAAACCAGCATTTTCAAGATCTACCTCACGCTGACTTTGTTGATCAAAGCTTGCCAATCTGTGTCTTACCAGTTGATGTGTAAGAACTCTTGAAACATTTTCTATTGCGAAAGTAAACTTTACGTGTTCAATCACTCCTTCATGGCCCGATTCGAGTGTGGCTTTCAGGATTTCTTTCTTTTTCTTTTCACTGATGTTTTCACTGAATGGGATATCTTTTCTATGGCAGTTCCAAGCAGCAGCTGCTGCTAGTTTTTCTCCCGAAACTGTATGATCCATCAATCTAACGGACATTTTTTCTTCTTTTACACTCATATTTTTCACCTTTTTGGATCGGATTCAGTATTGTACATTTTGTTTATCACGAGAGACTCATGCTTTGATTTGTGTTCGGGACATGTTGCTGTTCTTTCTATCATTAGTACTTTTTGTCCAGACATATTGTCAGTTCCTTCGGCTTTTATTTCGCTGAATTCCCATCCTTTATCTGTTAGTTCCAGACTGTTCCCTTCTGCTTCTTTTCCACATATATCACAAGTGAGAAAGAAGTAGTCGCAATCTTCACTGTCTTCTTTTTTATAGAATCCCATAGTTTTACCATAGTTTGTAGTTTATTTCAATCTTGGTTTTTTGGTGAGAGATATAAACACCTTGATCAACCGGAGTAGTGTTTTATCTCGCTTCGATCCAAAGTAGCGAGAGAATAAAAAGAAAGATAAAGGGTTTTTTGCTGTCAATTCTGAGTATTTTCGTCTTTAAGAGTTTCGTTGAGATCCTCGATTGCTTTTGTTTGGTTATCAATAGCATTTATCAGTCTTTCTAGTATGGCTATATCTTGCCTTGAAAATGTATTTTCAACCATTTTTACCATCCTGTTGGATTATAATTTTTTGTGTATTTATTTCTTTACTAGATCCTTTGGATTTATAGAGAGTTTTTTGAGAAAATCTGGGTTTTTAACATCTCCTCGTATTTCTTTGGTTCCACTCTCTCTGATGAGTATGAAGAGTTCGTTATCGATATGTGTTGGTTCTTTGTTGAATTCTTCTTTGTGTGACTCTATAGCGGTTTTTTCGTCATTTACAGGAGAGCTAAACTGCGTTGATGTTTCACCAGAATAAAATTGTATGACTTTTATGATTGGATCTTTTTCCTTCTCACTGAGTTGGTTAGCTGTTTCTTTCCATGCTTTTTCTTCTGCTTTTGCTGCGTCTATCTGTCCGAGACTTTCGTTGTGGAGGTGGTCTTTTTGGTATGTATCGGTTATTTTTATCTCAATCGTGTTTTCTTTGATTTCGATCTGTTCTTCGGGCACAGCGACGCCCATTTTCTTTTTTAGTTTTTTGATCAGCCCTTTTTTGTTTGTGACTGAGGTATTTGTTTCTTCTTCAATTTTATCTATATCTAGAGTTATGGTTTTTTCATTCATTTTTTTCACCTTTAATTTTTGGAAAGGGGTTTAGAAAGTTGTTTTGGTTGCTGGTGTTTTGACATCCATTCTTCTGCTTTGTTGATTGCTTCTTTTTTGCTATCGATGTTTTTCTTGACTACTGTGCTACCACTTGAGGTATGCACGAGTAGGACGTCGTAGTTGTGATAGTCTCTTTCCTGTACGATGATGGTGTAGGGGGATGCTGAACCGTCGTTTTGAAAATGATCCCAATAAAGACAATCATGAAGCTCTTCTCTAAACCTCCAGTGTTTTCCAATTCTACTTTTAACCATATTATCATCCCATGTTAGTGAGTTTCATTTGAGAGTATTTTTCGATAAGATGATCGTAAGTATTGGTTCTTTTTGACACACCTATTTCTTCTGCTATGTTATTCATTTCTTTCACGACCGTGTCAAGTTCCTTGACTTTTTCTTGTATCTTTTTTTCCATTTCTTGATCTAAGTTCTCAAAACATGGTTCAACATTATGTTTTCTAGCTTTTTCATTTCGTTTTTTAATGTTGTATTCTAGTTCTTTATTGATGCTTTCAAGGCCCCAAACTTGGCCTTTAATTGCGTCTGCTTTCTCATCGAGATCTTTGATTTCGAGTGCTTTTCTAATATCTCTTTCCGTGGCTTTTTCACCTTCAACAGATCTGTATTTTTGGTACCAGTCTTCAAAGTTGAAGCCTCTTTCTCTAAGTACTCTACGGAGGTTATCAGGTATTGCTACAAAGAAGTTTTTTGCAGGGATGAACCTGAAGTAGTAATTTAGTTTTTCGAATACTTCAAAGTCAAAGTCAAGATTCTCCATATCTGCATATTTCACGTTAAGTTTTCTCTTTTTTTCTCGAAGGAAATCATCAAACATCTTTTCTATGGTATCAACATCATCTGGTATTTCATATGATCCACCAGAAGAGTACATACCTCCCAACAAACCGTCAGGCGTATGTCCTTCTTTGTTTATTTCTATTCCCTGTTTATTTTCATCTAGTGTAGATTGAACGATATGGGTTAATTTTACTACAAAGTAGCCTTCGCTTTTTGGTATTTTATCAGGATCAGGAGGACCATATTTTGCTCCGTGGGGCTTATGGAATGTAGTGTTTTCCACAGTTCTTTTTGATTCGTTTGATTTTGAGCAGTTTTTCTTTGATGTTTTTTCATCAGTTTTGTTATCGTCTTTAAATAGTTTCTTTTGTTTCATTTTATCACTTGTTTAGATATGTATTGGCTTAACTTCTGTACACATATTCTTCCTTTTCAGGATCCCATATCCCTGAATAAGTGTATACATCTTCGAATTCTTTGCCGCAAACCCCACATTTGAATTCAAAACTGACTCCCATGCCATCAAAAGATGGGTCAGATTCTTCGTTTTTATTTTCATTGGTTAAGTCATTTCCACACTTAGGACATATCGGGTTACCCATGTTTATACACCTCGTCAGTGTAAGGCTGAGGTGTGATTAAAAGAGAGAAGAGAAGTGAGCTTTTTTGATACTTATTTTCTACTGTTGTTGCTGAAGTGATTCGGATTTTTTGTATAAATTATGTTCTGCCCAATTTATTTACTTCTTTAGAGTCATATATCTTCTTTTGGAAAAAGTTTGATGAAAGTACTAATCCATATTGAAAACCGGATCATGGCTATTTTAGTCATTACTCTTTTTGGTGTTTATTCTATCTCTTTTTTCAATTCTTTAAGATTTTTTTTGTCAATGTCATCTCCTTGTCCAAGGATAGCCTGATTTTTTCCGTCTTCGTTAAAAACTCTATCGCCAGTGACAAAACCCCCTGATTCTACCTTGAAATAATCTGCATATCTTTCAAACTTTCTTCCTTTCCTGTAATAAAGAGGGTATGCTCTTTCTAATTCGCCTTTATCATTAAGGTAATAATATTTGCTCATTTTTTTATGCTCTTTTTCTTTAGGATGGGTAGAGGGTTTTTTAAGCACTTTGACACCATCGCTATCTGAGCGGAAGAGCGTCCCACATTCATGACATTTGTAGCGACAAACGTTTACTGACTGTACCCCTTCTTGTTTCTGTTTTTCCGTCAGTTGTTTATTCCAATATTGTCCAACTCTTTCTATCCCGCTTCCATGATTTTCACATTTTGGACATCTAGACATCTATTTTACCTCCTTCAAGCACCATATCCTTTTTTTCTTCATCTTTAAATATTACATATCTAATCCACATTTCTTACCCTTTTTCTTGTTAAGTAATTTTTGTGTATGATTGTATCTTTCTATTCAAGTCCAAAGGCTTTGAATGCGAGATTTTTTCTGAGTTTTTCATCCCATACGATAGAGATCTCTACATCTAGTTCAAGGACTTCTGTTTCTGTATTGGGTTCTTCAGGCCATTCTTCAGTTGGGCCGTAGGCTAGTCCGACAAGAGTAGGGGCATCACCTTTGTCTTTTATTATGTATTCGTAGCATACGTGGCCGTGCTCGTCTTCTCCGTGTTCGTTATGGGTGAGGAGATTGACTTCTAACTTGTAATCATCATCCCACAGACCTTCTGTTTTTAACACGTCTTCTATACATTCTTCGGCTACTTTTGATGACATTGTCGTGAGTAATTGATAGTTATGGAATGTGGTCAATGGATCTATCTTGGAAAAGTCAGAATTCTCTTCATTCCAGTATTTTTCGTTATCCATTGATACTTTTTTAATCTGTCTTTTTTGTGATCTTATGTCCATTTTTGTTGGTCCTGATGGGATTTTGGCTTTTATCATGTTTTTTTCTCCTTTGTATCTTAACAGGGTGAATCTTCAGGGAGCTTTTCGCGGTGTGGATATGGGACGAACCCGATGGTTTCAAGCCATTCTTCGACGTTTTCGTACAGTTCCTGGAGTTCTTTTTCAGTGAATTCTTCTTGTGCACCTTGGGCCCACATATCCCATGCGCCGTCCAGTGCGTCTTCTTTTGTTGCTGAATTTCTGCCAGCATGTATGGTTTTTCCGAGTTGTTTGTCTTTTATACTCCAGTACATCTCGTCGGCACAGGGGTTGCATATACCATCTTTTATTTCATCGGGCGTTAAAGCTTCTCCACACTCCGTGCACCATCTTGGGGATTCCCCGGGATACCGCACGGGCATGGGTTTGTTTGATTTTATTTTCGACATATTTACACCTTCAAACGCATTTCTTCAATCGAAGTGAGAAATGCTAAGAGTAAAAGAAGAAAGAGACAATAACTTTTCTACAGTCTTGAGGAACTTTGATCATATGTATTTTTCCTCAAATTCTTCTCGGATTTTTGAGATTGTTTTTCCTGTTTGTCCTGTCACAAACGATTCAGTTTGATGCTCGAGGTGTATAAATTCGTCAAATAGGAATATTTTGTCACGCAATGGTATTTTTTCTATGTTCTTTTCATTCAATTTTTTGTAGTAATGAGGGACATCAGTGTGGCCCAACTTATCGATATGCTCTGAAGTTATTTCGATCAATATGGTTTCGAGTTCGGGATGTTTTTCTGCGATTTCTTTGACTTTACCCCAATCGTCAAGGATGTCTTTATCTAAGGAGTTCTCTGTTCGGTCTTCAAATCTTTCAACAACCATCTGCTCGAACTCACCAAATCCAGCAAGTATATGCTGGAACTCAAGGTGAAAAATATCATTAAATGGTATGATTTTCTCTGAAAATTCTACCTGTTCCTTGTATGGCAGTGAGAGATGGTGTCCTAGATGGTGGTATATGACGTCTTTAATAGACTTAAAAGCTTTCTTGAAATTGAACCATGCCCACAAATCTGTTCTTTCGCACCACCAGAACAATTTGATGGCTTTTTCTGTCTCGTTTTTATCAGCCAGAAACTCATTCCAGTTGACATATCTTATTCGATTAGGAGGTGGTCTTTCAGGCAGATTTGAGGTTTTATTGGTGTTGTTGGACCTTTGATCTTTGGTTTTCATTTTATGACCTCTGCTAAAATACAGGCAGGGATGTTTGAGGATTATTCACACAGGCTTCACACCCAGACCCTCCACAATGTCCTATAAAATTTGCAGTTAGTTTTGCGTAGGCTGCACCTCTTGGATCTTGAACGTGATTACCCCAGTTTGGACACTTTGGTTCGAGGTTAAAGTTAGTGATGTCGATGTTTTTTCTTATTTCACATTTTGGGCAGTACATACGAAATATATTTTCATTTTCTTTTTCCTGATGCGGAGTAAGGAGACTCATATCGTTGCCGCATTCTGGGCATTTTACTCGTTTTGGTTTAGCCATATTTTCTAACCACCTGTAGTGGATAGCATTCTTTGTGTGAAGAACGGACAGTGAGAGAATATTTTATACTGTTTTCTCAATCTATAGGTTCTTTATCATGTGGTTA
>PWEA01000014.1 GCA_003553905.1 Candidatus Aenigmatarchaeota archaeon | reverse complement strand
TACTGTGTAACCGTTGACTATGATACACTTGAGGACGATACTGTAACTATAAGGGACAGGGATACGACCGATCAGATAAGAGTTCCTGTTGATAAACTACTTAGCATATTAAACGGTCTCGTCCGTGGGGACATAGACTTCGATGAGGCAGGGGACCTATAGATCTACTATTTCTTTCTATGTCTTTCTGTCTTTTTCTCATTGTACTTTGTCATCTGTTTGTCGAGTTTTCCGAGACATCCATGAACCGACTCGAGAAGATCCCATTTCCAGTCCTCCTTCGAAGTGAATAGTCCATCGGATGTAAATATCCTTGCTCTTGTCGAATACTGTCTCTGATTTCCGTCTGTGTTCTGTGATTTGACATGGAGAATTAGCCTTTCGACATCCCTAAACATCCTCCCGGCCTTTTCAACCTTTCTTTCGGCGGAATCCAGTATTTTATCCTTGATGAATGAGTCAAAGTCCTTTACACCGGCAACCTGTATATACGCACCCTCTACCTCCTTGAGAGATGCCGCTATTTCAACTATGTCCTTGGGCGTAACGATTGATTTAGGCTTGTTGTCCTCCATTATTATTGCGTAGAGGCTATTTGCCTTCGTCATCTCCTCTGCCACCTCCCTTATGTCTGATGTGTGTGGTACTGTCAGAGGATTTTTGTTCATTATAATTGTTACAGGCGAGTCTCTCTCCGGCAAAGAATCACCCTTCTTTTCACCAAGTTTCATTGCTTTCTCCGGATGGAATGTTTTTACAAGTCCTGAAAGGTCGACGGAGCCAACGAGACCGCCATCTTTATCTACAACAGGAAGCCTTCCAATTCTGTTTTGTCTCATTACAGCCTTTGCCTTTCCTATTGTGCTTTCTTCGGATATTGTTGTAATGTCCGACGATATGTCTTCTACAGATTTCCCTGCAAAGGACCTATCCTTCGAAAGGGCCTTTATTACTTCCTTCTGGGTCACGATACCCAGAAATTCGTCCTTTTCGTAGACCGGGAGAGCCCTGGAACCGGTTTCAAGCATCTCTTCTGCCAGATCGACCAAACCCATATCTGAATCTATCTTAGGTGGATGTATGATCAACTTCTTTACCTTTGTCTTGGGAGGTGATGATCGTTCTATTATTTTTCTCCATGTTATAATTCCTTCAATACCGTCGTCTCCAATTACAGGAACTGCAAAAACATTTTTCTCCCTGATTTTATTTAGAACTTTTTTGAGGCTTTCTTCCGGTGAAACCGAGAAGAAATCTTCGTTTACAACATCCTTTGCCCTTAGATTTTTTATTTTCATGGTTTTATCCTCCTTATCCTGTAGTATTTTTTTGTTCTGTTCACAACGCCTAATGTTGGTTTGCTCCTGATATTTAAAGCTAGTCTGACAAACCGCGACAGCTCCGGATATGACCAGGTTATGTCTTTGTCTACTGCATGCACAACCCATTTTGTATGTTCATCGGGACTTTTCTGTCCGCGTTTTAACTCCACACCGCGATCGTATATCCTGAAATGTGTGCCGAACTTGAACCCACATTTAACAAGGAAACCCTTTTCACGGAGATCCTTGTATATATTATATTTGTTTTCAAACTCTATATCTTTTTCCCTTGCCATGGTCCTGATGCTGTCGGTATCCATGCATTCCCCGTCTCCTTTGACCTCCAGTTTACCTTTTTCCATGAGAAAGAGGGTTTCCATAAGGTTGAGTTCAACCCTGTTTTTCCTCCTCTTTCCGAAGTATCTCGGTTCGTATATATCCTCGGGATTTTCCCAGACTGTTACAGTATTACAGTCTATGAATCCTGTTACGTTTTCTGTTTCGTCAAAATGAGCGGACCCACCTTTGTTTAGTTCTTTTTCTTCATCTACCTCGTAGTACGTTGGATCTCCTTCTTCGTCGACTATTCCCAGGGCAAACTTTGACCTTATGTTGCTTGCATCCTCCAGTTTTTTGATCTTTTCTTTCATGGAGAACTCCGAATCGGTTCTCACTACATCTACGAGCCATTTAACATGCTTGAGTTTCTTGTCATCGTTGTCGAAGGATATACCCCTTTCATAGACTCTTAGGTCACATGGAAATGAATACCCGGGTCTGACTACAAATCCTCTTCTTCTCATATCTTGGTATACAATAAGCTTTTCATTGAACCCTTCTGTCATCCTACATGCTTCTTTGTAGAAGCTCTCTTCGTCCAGGATATCCCCGTCCTTTGTTATCTCTATTTTTCCTCTTTCGAGGAGGTTCATTGCTTCAACTGGTTCAAGAAGAAGTCTTTCTGAATCAAGTCTGCCGTATCCCCCCATCTGGAACACTTCCTCGGGATTTTCCCTTACAACTATCTTGTCGCCTTCTATTTTGGCATTGTTCATAATATCACAAGAACTTCAATTAAAAGGTAGGCCACTGCTTTTAAAACTTACTTCAGAGGAAGTCCCTTTGTCGAGATTGTGACTTGGCACTCTTCGCAGAAACTACCGTTGCTGTCGTCGAGATCAACCACAGAGCTGGGTGTCTGCATGACACATCCGGGATTTTCACAGTGTTCCATTCCGAAGCAGTGGCCAATCTGATGCACTGCTTGTTTTTCAAGTCTCCTGAATAGAAGATCGGTGTTTGGATCCTTTCCGTAGAACTTCGGATCCAGTCTTTTTGTGCTTATTACTGCAGGTCCCCTGTACTCTGCTTCTCCGAATACATAGCTGCTTCCTTTGTTGTATATATCCCTTTCTGTAACAAGTATCTGAATTCCATCGTCACGGAAGGAATCCATTATCCTCTCCGCCATATACTGATCTCTGAAGTTGTTGAAACTGTCTTCGGGTAGTTTTGAAATTCCTCCTGTGTATATTCTTAACTTTTTAAAATCCTTGTTGAGGGAGGATCCAAGTCTACCAAGAACGTCGGATTTTATCTCACCTAGTCCAATGACAGGGATTTGCATAGCACCTTATATTGAGGCCTTAGCACTAATAAGCTTTGTTATCAGAATTATGGTGGGAGGGGAGGGATTTGAACCCCCGACAACCAGATTTCGAAAGCCTTGGTATATACAGGATCTTCAGTCTGGCGCTCTCCCGGACTGAGCTACCCTCCCAGATAGCCTTTGATTTTTCGTGAGTCAAATATAAAAATCTTTTACACAGGATCAAATACTTATAAGTTTTCGAGACTAAAGGAGCAATGGATAATATGGCAAAGAAAAAACAAAACACCATGCCATCGGGGTTTGCGGGCCTTACGCGTTATTTTGACGAGTCGCCTGAGAAAATAAAGCTTACTCCACACCAGGTCATAATACTGTGTGCATCTGTTATAGCCGTGGTCAGTGCTCTCAAGTTCTTTGCCTGATACATCAGGGTGCTAAACGTGGAGAAGAGAGTTCTCATTGCGCTAATCCTTCTGGGTTTTTTGTTATTTTACATATCGGATTCCGATCAGC
>PWEA01000016.1 GCA_003553905.1 Candidatus Aenigmatarchaeota archaeon | reverse complement strand
TACACCAAAAAAATTGATATCTGGTCTTCTCACCTACGCTTCACATCTTGGAGATATGCCATATTCAACTATGGAAGATATCTTTGAGGAAAGCGGAATCGATAAGTTTTCAATGGACAAAGGGATTACAGAAGAACAAGCCTTAGAATTTGGAGATAGGCTGATCAAATGGTACGATGAAAATGAAGACGTCGAATCCGCCTCTACAGTAAGTAGACTGCTAGAGAAATACAAAGAGGAATTAAAAACTTCTTAAAAGGTGTTCAGGAAAAATACTTTCAGTCTTTTATCTTGGTTTACTTTTGTTATCTTCTTAAGTTCATATAAAACTTAGTTTTTTAAATTTATGTAGGAATAGCATATTAAGTAGCCTCAAGCTATATTTTCCAATACTACTTTTTAAGTTGAACACATCAACTAATATATTTTTACCTTCTAAAGATACAAAACTTTAAATATTTATTATTAGTTATTATGCCAGTAAGATATAGTATGGTCGAATAGAAGAAAACAAAATTGAGGATGAATATGATAGTTGAGGATTATATAAAGAGGAAAGTAAATCTTCTAGGTGAAACAGGAGTAGGGAAGACATCTTTAGTTATACGTTTCGTCAAAAATGTTTTTGGAGAAGAATATCTGAAGACTGTGGGTTCTAATATCTATACTAAAAAAGTGCCTGTCACCGGTTCAGAAGTAAAATTAGTTATATATGATATAATGGGTGAATCCGGTTTTCAAAGTGTTCAAGATATTGCTTTTGAAAAATCAACGGGAGCTATTGCTGTGGCGGATATTACTAGAGAGGAAACCCTGTACAAACTGATCGATGAATGGTTACCTAAATATAGGAAATCAGCTGTAGATAATGCACCCGTCCTTCTAGCAGTGAACAAAATGGATCTAGAAGAAAAAGAACTTAATAAGGACGAAGTTATAAATAATGTGCTTCACCATTTTGACAGTATTTTTTTCACTTCTGCGAAAACCGGAGGAAACGTTGAGGATTTGTTCAAAGAACTTGGATTTAGAACCATCTATCGTGAAACTTCGCCTATAAAAGATATCGAAGATATAATAACAGCAGATAAAACGATAGATACACCAAAAAAATTGATATCTGGTCTTCTCACCTACGCTTCACATCTAGGAGATATGCCATACTCAACTATGGAAGATCTCTTTGAAGAAAGCGGAATCGATAAGTTTTCACTAGAGGATGGGATTTCGGAAGACCAAGCCCTTGAATTCGGTGATAGATTGATGAAATGGTACGACGAAAACGATGACGTCGATTCCGCCTCAACGGTATGTAGACTGTTAGAGAAGTACAAAGAGGATTTAGAAACTTTTTAAAAAGATTTTAGGAAAAAAGATCTTCAGTCATGTCCTTTATACCTCTCAGTTCTTTACTATCTCCATGCCATTCCTCAAGTTTTTCTTTGAATTCATCCTCGATTCTTTCGATAACCCCTCTTATCTCTTGGATTTTTTCCTCATTGAGCTGCCCCTTGTAAACAACGGCCAAATATATGTGCTCGCCTCGTTCTATAACAATGTTGTTATCACCGAATTCGAGTTTATTCAGAGTCCAATCTTCATCATCCTGGAAGGAATCCTCAATATAGCCCTGAACAGTCTCGAACATACTCGCGATTATGTCACTATCTCTGCTCGGTTTAATTCGTCGTGTGTTGTGTAATATCAGCATGGAATTTTTCTCGTTTATCAAAAAAACTTCTTCGATAACTGGTCCTTCTGTCTCGGAATGTTTTAGATATAAGGCACCGCCAGTAACCACGATAATAGTTGAAGCTATGAGTACCAAATAGGGCCACCAAATACCAAGAACCATTTCATGTTCTGGTGGATTTACCTCAATAGAAAGAGTAGCTTCCTCATAGTTCTTGAATTCACTTGTAATTTTTAGGGTATATTCTCCTCTCTCTTCAGGAGTCCAAGTGAACTCGTCGGTGTAAGTTTCCCCACTGGCTAACTTTATATTTTCTTTGGTCTCGATTAATTCGTCCCCTATGTAGAATTCTATGGTCTGAGTATCTTCTACATCTCCGACATTGGTCACAGTGTAGTTAACCACGATTTCATTATTTTCATAGAATTCACCATCCGATTCAGGTGAGTTTATAGTTATCTCAAAGGCTTGTTTTAAAATGGTCACATGAATTATATCGTCTTGATCCTCGCTAGCAACTACAAGTATGTAATTTCCAGCATCATTCAGCTCGGTCTCCCAAGTGAGAGTGATATTATCTGAATCACCTGCCTCAAGAGATACATTTTCAGAGTCCAATATCGTCTCTGGATAGTTAAAATCGTAGAGCGTTATCCTCTGATCTCCATCATCGCTACCGCGATTCTCGATTTCAGTAGATATGTTCACATCTTTGCCTTCAACTACATTTTGATCCGATTCTGTCTCGTTGATATTAACCGAAAATTCATCTCTTTTTAAAACCGTCACATCTATTTGATCATAATCGTCCTCAGTAGCTACTTCAAGAGTATAAGTCCCGGCATCCCTCAATTCAGTTTCCCAAGTCAGATCTACTCTCACTGAATCACCTTCTCTAATGGGCTTATTTTCAAAATCAAACGGGTGGTCAGGATAGTCAACACAATAGAGTTCTATAGTCTTTGTATCATGCTCGTCTCCGGTGTTCTCTATTTCAGCGACTATAGTCAAATCTTCTCCCTCAACCCCCTCTTGATCCGAGGCTTCCTTATCTATCTCAACGCTGAAGAAAGCACCTTCTTCGAGTTCAGATGATTCTCTGATTGAAACACCCACTACAGGTGCTAAAAGTAGGATGATGATGATTCCTATAACAGAGAATTTAGACCATATCCTATGGGGGAACTTTTTAAGCTGAGCCACAAGCTTCCACTAGTAAACGCAAGCTTTCCCGCATATATAAAAACCACGGTCTATTTATCGAATATACATACCTGAAAAATAAAAAAAATGATGATTAGTAGTAAATTAAATCTTAGATTTTTACATCTATTCCTCTTAATCAGATCAGAGAAAAGAACGCCGAAAGAAAATAAAAGAGATTGAGCTTTACATGATTTTCCTAATCTGTTAATTGTGAACTACTCCCGGCTAAAGCCGGGAGCTTCCGTGCTCTCTACTGGAATTTGCAAGCAAATTCCATCGATTCACGGAATGTGTTCCCTGTAACTCCGAGGTTCTACCTCAGAATCATCCATATCTACTGGAAAACACAAGCGTTTTCCATCGATGTTTGGAATCATGAACAACGATTCCGAAACAGTTCGGGCTAGTTCATCTATATTCGAGGAATTGCATGCAATTCCTCTGGATCGCAGGAATCTGTGATTCCTGAACGAGCCCCCGCCATGTTTTGCCAGAAGTTATCTAGCTCAATGGACTTATCGCTGTACTGGGATATACCCTTCACAGCGATGTTGATTGACGCATTGAATTCTGCGTCAAGTTCATC
>PWEA01000013.1 GCA_003553905.1 Candidatus Aenigmatarchaeota archaeon | reverse complement strand
GTATATCAGATGCGAAGGAAGCGATTGACGAGATGGATAGTCCCGATTTTGAACTTCTACTTGAGATCGAAGAAGCAAACAAGGACAGAAAGGGAATGAAGAAATACCTCGAAGGACAGATCGATTGATAATTTCTTGATACTATGTCAAATATACAGAGGACGAAATTTGATGGAGATTCAAATCTAGGGTTACATACAGTGGTAACCGATGAAATTTGTATAATGAACCCAGGTCTTTCAAAAAAATGTTACACTAGGATAAAGGAAGTTCTTGGAGTTGATGTTCTTAAGACTACGTTGGCGGGCTCGAGCATGCCGGGTATATTCTGTGCTGCTAATTCTAATGGTGTTGCACTACCGAGAAATGTAGAGGAAGATGAAAAGGAGATTCTTACAGAAGAGGGACTGGACTGGAAGGTAATAGAAACAAAGGAGACGGCACTTGGAAATCTTATAATGGTAAACGACAGCATGTGCATAGTTTCTGAAAAACTTATGGAAACAAAAGAAGAGCTTGAAGATCTATTCGAAGTTCCGGTTTTCTCTGGTGAAATAGCAGGAAAGGATCTTCTTGGTAGTAGTTCTGTAGTTACAAATAAAGGAATCCTATGTCATCGTGATGCCAGTGAAGATGAAATGGAGTTCATTGAGGATAAGTTTCAGATTGAGTGTGGTCGAGGTACGGTTGGGTTTGGGGTTCCATTTGTCGGGGCTTGTATAGCTGCTAATTCAAAGGGTGTGCTTGTGAGCGAAGATACCACAGGACCCGAACTAGGCAGAGTGGAGGAAGCTTTAATAAGACACTCCAGATAACTTTATCGGGTTTGATAACATGTTTTCTGAATTCAGAAAAAAGATTGATGGAGCCTTGAGTAAAGCAGGCGAGAAGATAACTGAAAGAAGGATTTCCGAAAAGGACCTGAATAAAGTTCTTAAAGATCTTAAGATATCCCTTATTCAGTCAGATGTTGCTCTTGAAGTTTCCGAGAAGATATGTCAGGATTTGAGGGAGAAGTTATCAGGAAAGGAGGTAAAGAGAACCAAGATAAACGATATTATAACGGAAAGCTTCCGGTATACGGTGAAGGATATACTTTCGCAGAGTACACCAAACTTAATCGAGGAAATAAAGGATAGCACCGGGACCAGTCTCGTGCTTTTCCTTGGATTTAACGGATCGGGTAAGACCAGTACTCTTGTGAAGTTTGCAAGTATGCTCAAGGAAAAGGGGATCGAGCCTGTTCTTGCTGCGGGTGATACATATCGAGCAGCTTCGATAGAACAGCTTGATAAGCATGGAAAGGAGCTAGATTTGAAGGTAATAAAACACGATTATGGTTCTGATGCTGCGGCTGTTGTATACGATGCTGTAGAACACGCAGAATCCGAAGGAAAGAGGGTTGTTCTAGCAGATACCGCAGGAAGGGCACATTCGAACACCAATCTAATGGATGAACTCGAAAAGATATGTAGGGTAAATAGACCAGACTGGAAGGTGTTAGTTATAGATTCACTCACAGGAAACGATGCCGTTGATCAGGCCAGAAAGTTCGAAGAAGCCGTCGGTATAGATGGTGTTGTCCTAACCAAGATGGATGTTAACGAAAAGGGAGGTGCTGCTTTATCGACATCCTATTCCATAAATAAGCCTATCTTATACATAGGCGTCGGTCAAGAATATACCGACCTAGAAAGGTTCAATTCTGATGTCATTGCGGAAAGACTGCTTTCCGAGTAGCCCTGCAGACGTTTCTTCTACGTTGTTGTATATTAAACCTATTAAATATCCCGAGTTATAATTAAACGTGGTAAAATGGATAAACAAAGAAGAAAGGAGCTTATATCCCGACTAACTGAAGAAGTTGTTACAGAGGATGAGCTCGAAGATATTCTCGATAAGAAAAACCCTGTAGCCTATATAGGATATGCTCCTACCGGTCTGCCCCATATAGGCCATTTTGCCACGCTAAGAAAAGTGGCTGACTTCGTAAATTCTGGTTTTAAATTCAAGGTTCTGATAGCTGATGTTCATGCAGAACTGGATGTCGAAAAGACCCCACAAGATCTTGTCAATGCCAGGTCTGAGATATATGAGGAAGCTATAAAGGAAATGTTAAAACAAAGCGGGGTGGATCTTACTGATGTAGAGCTAGTGAGGGGAAGTAGTTATCAGCATGAAAAGAGCTATCAGAAAGGGTATATGCACCTAATGGAAAACGCTACTGTTAATAGAGCAGAAAGAGCCTCCAGTGAGGTTGTAAGACATGAGGATGGAATGAAAGCATCTGGGATACTGTATCCATTTATGCAGATAATGGACTGCGTTGCTCTAGACGTTGACATTGCATATGCAGGAACCGACCAGAGAAGAATATATATGCTTGGAAGGGAAACCTTGCCCAGCATAGGTGAAGAGAAGATAACAACAGTACTATATCCTCTTCTTGGGGGTCTTCAGGGAGGTAAGATGAGTGCATCGGATCCGAAGTCAAAGATAGGAATACTTGATTCCGACAAGGACATAGAAGAAAAGGTTATGGATGCATATTGTCCACAGGGAAATGTTGAAGACAATAGTCTTTTAGGATATGTAAAATATCTCATGTTTCCAATCATAGAAGATCAGGATATGACGTTTGATATAAAGAGACCAGAAAAGTACGGCGGGAACGTTTCTTATTCAGGATATGATGATCTAAAGGAGGACTTTATGTCAGGTGAGCTACATCCACAGGATCTGAAAAAAGGAGCGTGTGAGGTTATGAAAAATCTTATAGGTCCTATAAGAGACAATCTTCTCGGAAAAAGGGACCTCTTGAAGAAGGCTTATCCGGATGAACTCAATATTTAACCAAGAACCGCTTCTATTATGTCTATAAGGGACTGCAATACTGGAACATTTAGCTCAAAAAGTCCACCCATTTTAATACCATAATAAGCACCTAGACCTAGCATTGCTTCATGGAGAAGTATACCTATAAAGGAGTAGAACATAAAGCTCTTGAGTTTCATGTCGGTGATACCGGAGAATATCGCTACCCAATCTCCGCCTATCATAGGTGTTAATCTGAAAAGGACTATGGAGAATTTGCCGTTTCTGTCGAACGCCCAGTTAAGAAATCTCCATATTTTCCCTGATTTCTTCTCTTCGCTTATAAGCCTTTCTCCAAGCCATCGGAACAGGAGAAAGACTACGGTGTTTGCCAGAAGTATGAATACTGTCGATATTATAACAATTCCCAACACATGGGTAAGTGTATCACAGTAAAAAAGCACATATGATATTGTTACGACTTCGTCGGGTGCTATCCAGAAGAGCATGAATCCACGGGCAAGCGATGCTAAAATCAATGCGGTGATTCCGTATGCAAGAATAAAGTTTTCCGTTAGAGTAACTCCCTGACTCAGGATATTTATAATAAATCCTTCGCCCCTGTTGACTACACCTTTGAGCATCTCCTTTTACCCCGGCTATAGTTCTATGTTTTTGTCCCACATTTTCTTGGCGAGCTCGCCTTTGTACATCATCTTATCTTTAATTTTTTTGCCTTTGTTTTCCTTCTTTTTCTGATGCTCTCCTAGGAATTTATTCAGCTCTTCCACGAGTATCTGTTTTACTTCACCTGTTAGCATGTCCCCTTGCCCGTACTTCTTTCCTATTTCTTTAATCTTGTTCTCATTGTCGATGAATAGGTTACGTAGCCATTGATATGCTACATCCACCGAGAGGTCTGCTCCCTTCTTTCTGTGTTCTTCTTTTGTAACCTGGCCCCCCGAGTATGCTCTTTTCATAACCTTTTCTCTTACTTCATTGGGTCCATCGTTGAGCATTATTGCGTTCCTTGGCTCTGATGACGACATTTTTCCATCTGGACCCGTTAGCGCCGGAACTAGTTTGTTGTGTATCTGAGCAGCCTTTTTTCTGTCCAGTTTTGGTGCTATATCTCTCTGTATCCTCCAGTATGGGTCTTGGTCTATTCCAGCAGGTATGAGACATCTTCCTTCCTCGAAAAACGTAGGGAGAATCTGAAGTGCAGGATACCAGTTGAGGCCTATGTTGGTTGAACTGCCGAAACCAAAGACAGCAGATACCACAGAATTGTTTATGTTCTTGGCGACTTTTGTTGCAGCCTTGTACATGTTCCCTATATACTCTGTGTTTTTGAATATGAAGGTCTTATCGGGATCAAAGCCAACTGCAGCCACATCTTTAAGGTTGTCCTGGGCGAATCTCTCCACGTCGTCATACTTCTTTCCTCTGGTCCAGTATTTCTCGTCGTCTGGGAACTGTATATACACATTCACGTCAAAATTTTCCTGGAACCATTTTGTCATCTTAAAGGATATTATGTGGCCTATGTGCATAGGCCCGGATGGTCCTACTCCTGTGTATAGGAAGAAACCATCCCCTTCTTCGTAGTCGTCCAGCACCTTGTCCATATCGCGGTGCGAAAAAACAAAGTCTCTGTTTATATAGAAGTTTTTTGAACCTGCATTTTCATGTATGCGCTCTTTGAGGTTTTCTGTGAGCCTTTCGGTCCCAAACTTTTCTATAAGTTTTCTGTAGTCCACGTTGCCTTCAACGTCCCAGGGCGTTACTTCAAAGTCGTCTTTCTCCATATCCATCAATGAAACTAATTCATTGGATTATTAATAAGTTTACTGGAAACCAGTTATAGGAGGCCCATAAAACCTAGAACGGTTGCTGCTGAACGGTATATTGGACGATATATCGAATGGGTTCTCAGGCTTTCTAGTCTTCAAATATTTAAGCTTTAGGTTTATTTACTTATAGGGGGTGAAAAATATGGAAGATCCCAAATCTCACTGTGACGAGTACGAAAAAAGGATAAAGGAGCTTGAAGAAGAACTCGATGGCTTGAAGAGATATTTTGGTGAGGACAAGTACGAGCAAAACCTAGAGGACGGCGACTTTGGTTCCGCACTTGAGGTTATAGAGAAATGTGATCTTGGTGATAAAGTCGAAGAGCTGTACGAAGAGGCTATGTCACGAGGCAGTCACATGGATGCTCTAGATGCCGCAAAGAAGCACGATCTGGGCTTCGAAAAGAAAAGGAAAGCCGCAGAGATGCTGCTAGAAGGCGATGCTACGGATGCCAAATCAAAGGATGAGTATGAACAGAGGTTCGATGAAATAGTTGACAACCATTCCTTGGATGAGATTCTCGACGACGAAGAGATTCAAGAGAAAAAAGAGAAAAAGAAAAGGAAACTCATAGGAAAAGCTTCATTGAAATACAGGGACTCCGATCTCCGCAAAAAGTATGTGATAGCTAAAAAGTGGTTTTCGGAAGAAAAAGAAAAGGAAGCTGCTGAGAACTTGCTCAAAGACCAAGTAGAACATGCAGACTGGGCAAAAGAATACAAAAGGCTGGCCAAGATGGCAGTGGGTGACTATGGTCTCGGAACCGATGCGGTTGAATATATCTGTGAAGAAATGACTTCTGAGATCAAGACAGGATATGGTAGTACATATCCATCAGAAGCTCTGAAAATAGCCAGGAAGTATGGACTTGACGCCAAGTTCGAAGAGATTTATCGCGAAATGGTTTCCGATAATCCAAGTCGTGCGTGGAAACACGTCGACGGATCAGAGCTTTCCGAGTCCTTAGCAGAAGAGACCTTTGATAAGGCCTTTGAATCGTTTAAACTCACAACGGCGTTGAGTGTAGCTGATGCGTGTGGTTTAGACAGAGACAAGGCAAACAAGGCTGCCCGACAGTTGTACAAAACCAGAATGTCCAACTCAAACTTCGATGGAGCTATTGAAGTTGCAGAGAAATACGACCTAGGCGACAGTCTTATCAAAAATGCAAAGGGGGCCAAGGAAGGAATTGAAGAGGCTTAGAAACTTTTGAAGCATGGCTGGACTTAGTTGTTCCAGCTTTACAGCTGGCGTACAGTTTCCTTTCTAAACCTCCCTTGTTATTATATAGTCTGCCAGACCTTTTAGAAACTCTACAATCTCCGAATCCAGTAAATCATCGTCAAGCGCTTTCTTTCCCTCTTCCGCGAGTTCTATCGTAAGTTTTCTAGAGTAGTCGTATGAACCAGTTTCCTTGACAATATTTCTCACTTTCTGTATCTGATGTTTCGTTAAATCTCTGTTTCCAAGTGCATTTAGTATTGTTTCTTTTTGTTCTTCGTCGCATTTTTCTAATGCCTTCAGTATAAGCAACGTTCTTTTACCTTCTTTTAGATCTGAATCTGCTGGTTTACCAAGTTTGTCTTTGTTACCAAAGAGACCGAGCATATCGTCGTATACCTGGAAAGCCTTGCCTACATTTTCACCGTATTTTTTGAGAACAGCTATCTGTTCTTTACTTCCACTGCCGAATATTGCCCCCATTTCCAGAGGCCCGGCTATTGTATACTGGGCTGTTTTGAGGTGGTGTACGGTTAATACATCTTTTTCACCCATGTTTTCCAGATCCTTTTCGTTGAATGTAACATCAAGGACCTGACCATAACCGGTGTGCCTATGTATCTGTTCAAACTTTTCCAAGGCCTCAATCTTTGTTTCATCATCGAAGTCGGATTTCAATATTTGTGTTACAGCAAAAGAGTTTGCTATATCACCGGCGATTATTCCCATATTTTCACCGAACTTTGCAGGTCTGCCACCCGAAAACTTCTTCTTATGGTAGTTTTCATACATCTTATGGAGAGTGTCATCACCTCTACGAAGATCGTCCTCGTCCATGATATCATCATGTACTAGAAGATAGGACTGAAGTGCTTCTATTGATAGAGATGCTGGCAGTATCTTTCCGTTTTCTTCACCGTTAACAGCCTTATACCCTGCGATTATAAGAGCAGGTCTTACCCTCTTTCCTCCTCTCATTGTATAGTCCTCAAGGCATTCTATTACCTTCACTCCTTCTGGGTGTATCCTCTCTGCCCTTTTTCTGTGGGCTTTGAACTCCTTCTGAAGTTCTTTGTTTATCTTTTTCTGCCATTTTTTAAGCTCAGATACTGCTCTATCCATCCTTTCTTTATCGACGGTTGTTTCATTAAGTTCCATAATATCACAAGAAGCTTCGTATTCATTATTTATAAAAATTCGTCATTTAATTAATTCAAATTTCGTCATATGTCTATTTACCCTTCAATGTACTCTCCAAGGCAACCTCCTATCTTGACATCTTTGTTCTGTAGGTCTTTTATGGTCTTCGATCCCGTGACAAACATAGCCGTTTTAAGCTCTTCCTTCATCTGATCTATCTTTTCAGATACGGCCTCCGCGTTTTTTAGGCCCGGCTCCAAGAACGGACCTGCAGCAGCAGAGGCATCTGCTCCAATTGCAATGGATTTTGCTATATCAAGTCCGGTTCTTACACCACCACTCGCTATAACACAGGGATGTACGCTACTTGCATATATCGTAGAAGCTGCGGTCGGTATACCCCAGTTTTTGAACACTTCTCCTGTCATGGCCTTTCTGAAATCATCTGAGGCTGCAGCTCTGAATGATTCTATGTATGTCCATGATGTACCTCCCTGCCCTCCTGTATTTATTATATCAACACCTGCTTTTTTGAGTTCTTTTGCAGTCTTTTTCGAAATTCCACAGCCCGTTTCTTTAACCATTACAGGTACACTGAGATCTCTTGAAACCCTCTCTATTGATTCCAAACAGTTTGTTCCATCGACATCCCCCTCGGGCTGTATAGATTCCTGTGCAAAGTTAAGATGTATTGCCATGGCGTCTGCATCTATCATGTCCACTGCTTTTTCTACCTCTTCTATTGTATAGCTCTTTAACTGCGCCGCTCCTATGTTTCCATATACAAAAGCCGTCGGAGCTACTTCCCGTACTACTGAATAGGTTTTTGCTAGGTTCCTGTCTTCGAGCCCAGCCCTTTGGCTTCCAACACCTATACCTATGCCATGTTTTTCTGCAGCCTCTGCTAGATTCCGATTTATCATTTCACCGCGCTCGCTGCCCCCTGTCATAGAATCTATTAAGAGCGGGGTTTCGAGTCTGTTGCCGAGTATTTCACACGAGGTATCGATTTTGTTTTTGTTTATCTCAGGTAGAGCGTTGTGGGTAAGGGTTATATCTTCGAACCCGGCTCCACCCATATCAACATTTTCCTCTTTCGTTATCTTTATATGATCATCTTTTCTGTTTGATGTTTCGTTTGACATGGTTAACACAGTCTTATTTTAACATTTTAAATTTTTGTTGTTTTACATAGCCTTTTCAATGAGATCATAAACCTTTCCCTTGAGATCTCTACTGCTACTTCTCGTGACCCATATAATCTTTCCTTTGTCCTGAAAACGTTCCACTAGGTTTGTATGAAGGGTTGCCAACAGAAGTTTGTCAGATTCGAGTATTTTGTTTAACATCCTTTCGAAGTTATCCGAATGGAGTTCCATCACACCGATCTCATCTATAACTACCCCATCAGAATCATCTAGATCCGAAAGAACTTTTTCGGAGAACATTTTTAGACCTTCTAAGTTTACTCTGTACTTGCTGACAGAGGGTCCATTGTCTATGTCGACGGAAGCCAGTATGCCCCTGTCACCTGTTTTTATGTCTTCTATCTGGAAACCTGTCCTTTCTCCATCTTCTCTTATCTCCGGTGTCAGAAAACCACAGAAGCTGCCATTGACCTCTTCCATCAACTCCTTGAGTAAAGCTGTCTTTCCTGAACCCGGCTTTCCTGTTAGGAATATGTTCATATGAAACCCCAGTATCTAACCCAGAAATCTTAAGGATAATTGTTGGCTTATGCTTTTAAGTCTTTTCTTTATTTTTCGAAGTTACTGAGATCCTTTTCGCCGAAATACTTCTTTCGTGCAGACTTCATGGTTCCCGAGACACCCAATGATCTTATGGAAACTTGTGAATCACCTATTCTATTTATAAGTGCCATTGCAAGCCTGACTTCGCTCACATGCTTGTGATTACACTTTATTAAACCCCTTTTACTTTCCTTCTTCCAGGCGTCTTTAACCAACCAGAAGTTTATCTCGCCTGTGTTTACTTCACCAAACAGATCTAGAATAGAACTCCATAGTGCGTTTATCAGATCTCCGAAGTCTATCTCACCTTCTGATAGGATTTGGAACGCTACGTATCTCTTCTTCTCTCTGAGTGATGATGGTAAAGTCTCCGGTTTGGACATAAACTTTAATTACGTTCGGTTTTATAAAATAATTAAGATTTTTATGGATGATGTTGAATCCCTCTTTTCAAGACGGGAAATGGGGAACTTTTTGGAGGAGCTTGCCGGTCAAGTAAAGAACGGGAGGATATCTATTGAGATACCGGGATATTCCAAAGGAAATGCCAAGATAACACCCAAGCAACCTATTCGTGTTGTTTTTGATAAGGAAGAGGATGGTTCAATGACCGTAAAGATAGAGTTTGAGGAAAAGAGAGATATATGGAACGATTAGACTTCTTCTACTCCACCTCTTTTTATCTTGCCGCCTAATTTCTTCCGATTTTTTCGAACAATTTTCTTTGGTATTGTTGATATAGCGTCCATTGATTCAGAAGACCCAATACCAAGTACCTGCAGTAGAGATGCGAGGTCGCGCGGACTTCTTAAACCGTATATATTTTTTGCTCCCGATGTTACTATGAACTCTGCTTCGTATTTTTTACATAACCCAATGGATTTTTTGATATGGTTTATTACATGTGATCTGACCTTTCCATATGTGTGTTGAAGGTCATGGAGTACAAATCCTACGGTGACCTCGTTCTTGGCAGCCATCTTTGTTGTTTTATGGTCCATGCCCGGATCCTTTCTTTTGTATTCCGGATGGAGTAATATGTCTACCCGCCTATCCTTTGCTGCAGTGGCGTTTATATCGAAGTTACCACCCACAACTTCTACGATATCGACCCTTTGTCTAACCTTTCCTACGGCCCTTTTCATCTCTTCGGCAGTCTTTGCATTGATCTCACAGCACCGAACGATATCTATATCTTCCCTTCCAATCTCATCCATATCCTCTAGATACCTGTTGAGGAGATCTTTGTTCTCATACCTATGTGTAAGTCCTATTCCATGGAAACCCATTTCACAGGCTGTCTCAATAATTTCATCATAATCTTCACCGGGGACATAGAGGTCGTAAAATTCCATTGTATCTTATCAGGTATTTTGTGCTTGAATCTTATAAACATGGCATTTAAACTAGATTTTAGTCGTCTTAACATGTCGATAAGAAAACATCTTTTTATAAAAGGTAGGGTACAGGGAGTCACCTTCCGGTCTAGCCTAAAGAACAAGGCTTGTGAGCTAGATGTTTCGGGGTGGGTAAGGAACCTTGACGATGGGCGGGTTGAAGCTGTTTTCGAAGGTGAAACGGATGCTGTTCAAAGATTAATCGAATGGTGCCACCAAGGCCCAATGCTAGCAAGGGTAGATAATATCCGGGTAATTGATGAAGAAAAAACAGGAATCGAAGGCTTCAGAATA
The DNA here is from genome assembly GCA_003553905.1 of Candidatus Aenigmatarchaeota archaeon. GTDB lineage: Archaea > Aenigmatarchaeota > Aenigmatarchaeia > PWEA01 > PWEA01 > PWEA01. The sequence goes on along the minus strand of PWEA01000013.1, from coordinate 4,669 downwards.
AGAAGATGATTATCTTAGTGACCTATTTTTTTCTTTGTTTTTGCATATCCACTTCAGATCATCGTCTTTTTCTATTGCTGGATGGTCGGGGTCCACTAGGATAACCTCAAACCACTTGTGTTTTCCGTCTTCTGCTACCCAGTAGGAGTTCAATACTCGTAGGTTCGGGAACTTTTTACTTGTTCTCTCTTCGGCTATTTTCTGTTTTGATTTGTCCCTAGGATTTTTTGATCCCGATTTCGTGGTTTTTCTACCACCGGAAACGCTCCTTCTTTTTCGTGTCCCTTTCTTTACCTTGGTTCTTACTACAGATATCCCCTGTTTTGATTTATAACCCAACTCTCTTGCTCTATCGACCCTGGTTGGCCTATCTATTCCTTTGAAGGTTCCTTCCTTTCTGAACTTCTTAAGCCTCTTCTTTACTTCCTCGTTAGGTTTTTTCCATCTTTCTTTCATATGTTTGTACATTCCCATGGTATCACCAGAGATAACATTTGTTCAGCTTCTAAACTTTTAAATCTTTCGAATGTCTCTTTTGTAGATAAGAATAGTACCTACCTACAAATACTCCAACACCTTCAATTTCTCTAAACTTTGGAAAATCCTAGATTGCGGATACTACTGCCATTATTCCTTCAGGTGTAGTTAGGAGTCCGCCGTAGATAGCTACAAATCCTGCTGTAAGAACTACCATGGTTCCGATCAGGGCTACTATCATACTTACTCCGAACATCTCCTTTGCAAGCCTAAACATTGATGAGTAGGCTATTGCAATGAAAATTGCCACAAAGATAAAGGCTAATGCAGGACCTGCCAATGGTACATAACTTAGAACCATAGCCAGAAGCACACCCAGACTTACGGAAAATACAGGATATGCTATTGTTGCAAGTCCATCCCAGTAGTCTCCCTCACCTCCGAGGATATTCATTACGGTTTTCATCAGAAATCCAAAGAACAGTCCTCCAAGGAATATCAGGAAGAAAGCTCCTGAGGATAGGTTTACTGAGCCCATATCCAGCACTGAAACAACCAGTTCGGGTCCTGTTATCTCAAGGCCCATGTTTTCTATAAGCATGAGACCAACGTATGTGTTCACTGAGAATACAACTGCTGCTACGAACATCATCATAAGGGACCCCTGCATAGTTTTTACAGTGCTTTTGTCCTTCATCTCATCTACGGCTTTACTAGGATTCTTAATGTATTCTACTAGAGACATAGTCATCAGCAAAGAATTGTGAGTGGTGGTTAATAAATCTTACTTGGACCAGGTGACGTTCACATCGTCGGTTCTCCAGTTTTGTATAAAGGAGGTATCTTCGACATCATCTTTTCCTGTACTTTCGTACTTTAATATACCGAGCCAGGCCATCATTGCTCCGTTGTCACCGGCAAGATCATATGGAACTGTATGGAAAGACGCATTTCTTTCTTCACACATAATATTCAACATCTCTTGGAGTTTTTTGTTTGCGGCGACCCCACCCGTAAGAAGCACTTCTTCTTTTCCTGCATGTGCCATTGCTCTCTCAACGGCTTCTGTTAGCATCGCAAACATAGTTTCCTGTAAAGAATGACAAATATCTTCTAACCTTTCATCATCCAGCTTTCTCATTGCTTCTGTCAAGAGACCAGAGAAGGACATGTCCATTCCCTTTACAGAGTAGGGGAGTTCTATATATTTTGAACCATCTTTGGCAAGTTTTTCTACTTTCGGGCCCCCTGGATGTTCCAATCCCGCTTCCCTTGCGAACTTATCCAGTGCATTTCCTACAGGTGTATCAAGTACCTCTCCAAACACACGATACTTTCCCGATGAAAGTGCTATAACCTGAGTATTTCCCCCAGATACATATAGTGTTACTGGATCCTGGGTTTCTGTTTTGAGCTTTCCTATTTCTATATGTGCTATGCAGTGGTTTACACCCACGATAGGGATGTTCAATGAAAGTGCGAGTGACCGCGCAAAGACAGCGCCTGTGCGCAGGCACGGCGGGAGACCCGGTCCCTGTGAAAATGATATCAAATCCAAATCTTCTTTTTTTATTTCAGCTTCTTTCAGGGCATCTTCCAGTACTTTATCACATACATCTGAATGGTGTTCAGCCGCTTCTCTTGGATGTATACCCCCTCCAGAAGGAGTGTACATATCGGTAACGTTTGCCAGTACTTTTGTATCTTCCATAATTCCAACGCCGAAGGTGTGTGCTGTTGACTCTATCCCAAGACAGATCATAGTATCCAATGGTATTTATCGGAACAAGTTTTTAATACGTTACGTTTAGCTGTTAGTTTGAAATTGGAAAGTTTAAAAACCCACGAACACTAACTTTTAATGGTATAATGAACCCGGTAATTCTTTCCATCCTGGCCTCCGTTTTAGCATTACTTTTTGCCGGTATTTTAATATTGAAGATAAGGGGTATGGACAGAGGTCCTGTAAAGGCCATTGAGATGTCGGACCATATAAAGAAGGGTGCCAGAACGTTTCTAGCACAAGAGTTCAAATACCTGGCCGTTGTTATTATTATTATATCGGCAGTGCTCTTTTATTTTATAAACCCCGAGACAGCCCTTACATTCATATTCGGTGCCTTTTTGAGTTCATTGGCAGGTACCATAGGAATGTCCACGGCGACAAGTTCCAATTCCCGTACTTCTGAGGCCGTGAAAAACGGCCTCGGTGAAGGTCTCAAGGTTGCGTTTTCCTCTGGTACGGTCATGGGAATGTCAGTCGTTGGCTTCGGTCTTCTTGGTATAGCAGGCCTTTACTTCATTTTTCATGAACCAGAAATACTGTTTGGTTTTGCCTTTGGAGCTTCTACAGTGGCCCTTTTTTCACGTGTAGGGGGTGGAATTTACACGAAAACCGCGGACATGGGTGCCGATCTTGTTGGTAAGGTGGAGGAAGATATACCCGAGGACGATCCGAGGAACCCGGGGGTTGTGGCGGACAACGTCGGTGACAACGTTGGTGATGTTGCGGCGATGGGTGCCGATCTCTTCGAGTCCTATGCTGAAGCTATAATCGCAACCATGGCCATAGGTGTACTTACAATGGAAGTGACTGGAGCTTTTGTTTTACCTATTTTTATTGGTGCCGTTGGAATTGCGGCTTCTATAATCGGATACTTTTTTGTCGGTAGTGAAGAAAACCTCCACTGGGCACTTAACAGAGGGACCTTCGGAGCTGCGGCCCTGGCTGTATTTTTTATGTATTTTGGAATGAGGTATCTGTTCCCTGAGATGGGCATTGGAGTTTTTTACTCTGTAATTTTAGGCCTCCTCACAGGAACAGTAATAGGTCTAATCACAGAGTATTATACTGCCAGTAAGCACAAACCTACAAAAGGAATAGCGGAAGAATCCATCGGCGGAGCAGCCACCAACATAATAGCCGGATTTTCCACAGGAATGCTATCGACGTTGGTGCCTATGCTAATGGTTTCTGTTGCAATGTTAGCTTCCTACTATTTCGCAGGCCTTTATGGAATAGGAATAGCCTCCATAGGCATGCTTTCAACACTCGGTATAACTCTGGCTACAGATTGTTACGGGCCTGTTGCAGACAACGCAGCTGGAATAGCAGAGATGGCAAACATGGGCAGCAAGGTAAGGGAAAGGGCCGAAGCCCTGGATTCCATAGGAAATACAACTGCGGCCATAGGCAAAGGATTTGCAATAGGATCTGCTGCCTTGGCATCACTTACACTGTTTGTTACTTATACACAAGAGGTGGGTCTTGAAGCCGTGGACGTAGCTTTAACAGATCCCATGATCGTGGTTGGACTGTTTATAGGTGCTCTTCTTCCCTTCATATTTTCTGCTCTTACCATGCGTTCCGTTGGGAGAAGCGCAAGTAAGATGATAGATGAGATAAGGAGACAGTTCAAGGACATGAATATACTTTCTGGCGAAGAGAAGCCTGATTATTCTCGTTGCATACAGATATCTACAGATTCCGCCCTAAAGGAGATGATTTTACCCGGAACCTTGGCTATACTCTCGCCTATAGCAGTGGGCCTTTTACTTGGAACGGAGGCCCTAGCAGGAATGCTAGCTGGAAATATATCTACAGGTTTCCTTTTGGCTGTAACAATGGCCAATGCCGGTGGCGCCTGGGACAACGCAAAGAAGTACATAGAAGACGGAAACCTGGGCGGTAAAGGATCAGAAGCGCATAAGGCTTCTGTAGTTGGCGATATGGTTGGTGATCCAATGAAGGATACATCAGGCCCCTCCCTGAATGTGTTGATAAAGCTAGTTGCTATGACAGCTCTTATATTTGTCCCTCTTTTAATCTAAATAAAGGTTTTTACAGCTTCTTTTCAATCCTTTTGAAGCCACAGAAAAATACCTACTCTTCGTTTCCCTTCATTTCGGAGAAACCACATCTTCCACATGTGAGCCTGTCTTTATGTTCTGCAAGAAATACACCGTCTCCACATCTTGGACAAGACTTACCTTTTCGGTCCACTTCGTCGCCATCTACACCGTATTTTTCCCATATCTTTATTTTTTTGTGTTTTCCCATTTCACTCACCTATCTGTCCTTCGAGGTATTTCTTCATTCCCTTTCTGTCCTTGTTTGCTTCTTCGATCTCAAGTAGAAGTTCAAAATCGGGACTATCCATCTCGTCAATCGCTTCCTTCGCATCTGATATAC
>PWEA01000023.1 GCA_003553905.1 Candidatus Aenigmatarchaeota archaeon | reverse complement strand
GGTTGAACAGGTGACACTTCCGATTGAAGAACCTGAAGAGGAGGAGGTCGCAGAGATAACAATAATAGACGCACCGGAGTTCATGAATCTGGTAAGAGGCAGAAAATCCTACAAATCTGTGATAGTGGCAAACTTTGGGGATATGGTGTTGAGAAACACCAGTCTCAACGTACTGGGACTGCCGTCCGGTTGGATAAAAACCGAGCCCAGGAATGTAGAAATCCCGGTTCGAGAAACGGAAACATTTACTGTGGAAATAGACGTACCCGAGGACGCGGAACTGGATGAACACGAGGCGACGTTTATGGTATCATCTGACAAAGACGATGCAAGCAAGACAATCGATGTTAAAATACTCGGATCCCTCGAGGAAAAGTTAAGAGAAGATATAGAAAGCGTAAGTAAGATGCTAGAAGAAGTCAGGAGAGAGGCAAACGAAGCAGAAGAAAGGGGAATAAATGTGTCTTCAGTGAGACAGCTGCTAAGGGAAGCAGAGATAAAAATAGAGAACGCTGAACAAAATCTCAATGAAGACAACTTCGATGCTTCCCTACAAGACGTAACCGAAGCTGAAGGGCTTATAAGGGAGGCCAAGAGAATGCTCGAAACACTCGAAGAACCAGAAGAAAGGGTCTTCCAGCTGCTGCCTATAGCACTTCTGGGGCTTGGTTTGCTGGCCGTGATACTTGTATCAGCGTATATGGTACAGGTACGGCACTACAGACCTATGTCAGGTGTCAGGGAAAAGATGGCGGACACAATGACACAGCTGAAAAAGAAGAAGATCAAAGAGAAGGAAGAGCTCGAGCAACAGAAGGAAAAGGCAAAAAGACTCATAAGGTTGATAGAGGCTGAACATGAAGAAGGGATAATGGACGATGAAACATACGAAAACCTCAAGTCATCTGCAAACGAAAAGATAGAAAGGATCAACAAGAAGCTCAAGGATTGAGGTAAACCAAATAAGGTATAATTATACCTTGGTTTTGTCCGATCACTAGCTAATTCTATCAGACAACACCTTTACACCCGTATTAGAGAGTTTCTGCGGACTGTAATAAGAACCTGCCTGCACGATTAAAAAATATATAAGGAGCCAAACTAAATTTAAAAACATGAGCAGGGACCTCGAAAGAAGAATTCTCGAATATCTAAAAGAGAAACCGGGAACTGTAGATGAACTTCAGGAGGAACTTGAAGTAGAAAAACAAAGGATCACAGGAAAAATAGATGTTCTGAGTGAAAAAGATTTAATCAAAACACACAAAATAGGTAGGTCCACGGCATGCATATTCAACGAAGATGCCGATTTACCAACGAAAGACAGTGAAAAACCACGGGAGACAGAGAAAAAGCCAGATGAAACGACGAGTAAAGAGGAAGATAAGGACAGATCAAGCAAGAAAAAAGGCCCAAAAACCATAGGTATTGTGTCAGGTAAGGGGGGTGTAGGCAAAACCGTTGTCACAGTAAACATCGGCGCTGCACTCCTGGAACTGGATGAAAAGGCAATAGTAATGGACGCGGACACCGAAATGTCTAATCTGGGTCTTCACCTTGGGATGTACACCTATCCAAATTCGCTGAAGGAGGTCGTCAACAAGGGCATACACATAATGTCCGCCATACATGTTGACAAGGAGTCCGGCCTACGTGTCTTACCAACATCCCTTTCTGCAGATCCACTTGAAAAGGAGGTCCACGAAGCAATAAACATGATACCCGAGGACTATACACTGCTCATAGACTCGCCCCCCGGATACAAAAGACCGATAGAACGTGTAATTGAAGTTTCTGATGAGCTGGTGTTCGTCACAGCCCCTGAAATACCGGCAATAACCGATACGTTCAAGCTCTCAGAAGAAGCCAGAAAAATGGATAAAAAAATACTGGGCGCAGTCGTAAACATGTACTCCAGTCATAAAAAGCACCTATCCGTCGATGAAGTCGAAGAGGCACTGGATATGCCCGTAATAGGAACAGTTGAAAAGACCGATCTAGTCCAAAGAAGTATATTTGAAGGAACACCTGTGGTGACATACAAACCCCATGCGAGGATATCGAGGTCTTTCAAGAAAATAGCTTCTGATATAACGGGCAAAGAGTATGAAGAATCATTTTTACAGCGGATAAGGGGTGTCTTTTCGTGGTAAAGTTACTCAAACACTGTCTCTTAATGCTTGTCATACTTCTATTAGTTCCCAGCACAGTGGAGGCTGTCAGTATAGTTGATCTGGAGTTAGAAAAGAACGAATACAGCCCGGGTGAAACTGTATCAGGGGAGGGAAGGGTCGTGGATCGAGACGGAGACGCGGTCCAAAACGCAGATATATCTGTAGCCCTCGGCGATCAAACAAAACAAAACACGAGAACCGACGATGAAGGCACCTTTGACTTTAGTTTTTCAGCGCCAGGACAAGAAGGAGAACACGTCGCAGAGATATACACGGTCAAGCCACCGTTTGATTCTGACACGGCGGAAATCAGTTTTCAGATCAAGAGGACAGCATCCCTTAGCATAGTAATGCCAAGTCTAACCTACATCAAAGTAAATGAATCGAAAGAGATACCGATATACATAGAAAACGATGGTTCTATCGAAATCAATGATATAAAGCCAATGACAGAGGACATACCGTTTGAGAGTGAAATAGAACTGGGTGACGGGCCACTCCAGATGAACGAAAACCGGGAAGCATATCTCTATATATCGACTCCAGAAGATGCCGAAACCGGGATACTACAGACCAAGATAGGCTTCGAATACGATGGCAAAATCAAAACCAAGACCTTTGGGATATATGTTGAGGGTCCGGAAGAAACCACAGGATCGATAACAGGAGGGATAATAAGGGGGGTTTCAGGTATGGTATCTTATTTGCCAAGCTTTAACATCACCTCAGGAATGCTTTTAAAGACAGTTCTACCGGCATCTCTTGCAGGCCTCGTTTTAATACTTGTGTATTATAGTAAAAGTATACCTGTACTTGGAAGAAGCGGGCGCAGCAGGGCGTCTATGGAAGAAGTTAAGAAAAGTATAAAGGAAGGGAAAGAAGAAAATGGAAAAAAGAACACGGGTAACGGCGTCAAAAGAGAGGCTGTGTTGAGAAAACTGTCTTTTATAAAGAAGGAGGTAAGGCGCGGGGGTTAGATCCCTAGTATATCAAATATCTTATCTATAAAGGACTTTCCTTGCCCCTTCTGGAGATACGGCATATGAGAATGGGGGTTTTCCTTTACCACATAACCATCAGGGAGCGAGGGAATAGCGCCTTCTGGGTCCTTTGAGAAGTAATAGAAAGTTCTGTCGCCTTCCTCGTCCTTGTGTAACCAAAAATTCTCGCCCTCCTCGTTTTTGTAAACAAAGTTACCAAAAAGTCCCATACTATAATCCTATCATTTAAATATTAAATATCAAGCTCTTCTTTGAGCTTTTCTATTTCACTATCTCTTTCATCAACCTCATCCAAAAGATCATCCAGCTCATCACCCTC
>PWEA01000008.1 GCA_003553905.1 Candidatus Aenigmatarchaeota archaeon | reverse complement strand
GATGTCGGCTTGCCTCATCCTGGCCGTGCAGCCGCGGCCAAGGGTAGGGGTGTTCACCCGTTAAAGAGGTACGTTAGCTGGGTTCAGAACGGCGTAAGCCAGTTCGGTCCATATCTATTGGGAGTGTCTGTACCTTTGGGTGTCGCCTGAGGGGAAGAGGGGCGAGTACGAAAGGAACACCTCTCTGAGGCCACTGGTCGATCGGTTGTCCGTGAGGGCACTGCCGAGTAGCTACGCCTCACATCGGTAAGGGCTGAAAGCATCTAAGCCCGAAACGATCCTCAAAACTAGGCGACGCTAGGCTCTCCTATACGAGGAGTTTGATAGGCCGGGGGTGTAAGATGGAAGGCAACGACCATCTCAGCTCACCGGTACTAATAGCCGTATTGGGCCATAGACGCATTCCAGTCTAGGTTAAGGGTAAGTTTCGGATCTCGAATATTCCAAACTTGGGAACTTGAAATACAGTTTTCGGGTCTTGACGTATAACAGCTAGGCTATTTCTACATAAGATTTAAATTGTTAGACTTCGGTATCTTTAATGCGGTGAGCTGAAGAGGGACCACTGGGATAGTTATAGATGAGAAATGCTTCCATCACTGGAAGTCTTCTCAAGCTCCCGGAGGAAGCTCCTCCCACCCGTTCACCTTGAGTGAACGAGGCCCAGGCTCGCAAGAGTCCGTCCTGAGAAGGAACGGATAGGAGAACAGAAACGATACCCACACAACGGAGCTATGTAAGCTTGGAAGATGTGATGGGATGGAACGTACCCCTATCTGGATGGTGCAAGACCAAATAGGCTCTGGATGATTGGCGTGGACTTGTCCACGTAGGTCTTTGGAGCGGGTAGGTCGCTACCTGGAATCTGCAAGGGTTTCGGGCTTGGAACATACGTTTCCATGAAGATGAATGTCCCTGAGACCAGTACGGTCGGAACAGAAGGAGGGCTACTCTCAGCACACCGCTAATCTTATCATCTTAAAACGTGTATATAATCTTCTACACGCACCGCTGTCCATAAGATTTAAATATTTTTAACTAATAAGTAGTAAATGGGGTGACAAATAATGAAAGAAAATAAATGCAACTACAAGCCAGCTGACTCCTTAGGTATTTCATCTGAAATGGACAGCATGTCGGAGATACTTTCCTTCCTTGGAAACGACTTTCTAGATACAGAAGGGTATATGAGCAACAACGATGGAGAAATTTACGACACTGGTAGGGATTTGACCGGAGGAAATCACACAGGACAAGACAGTTATGACACAAATGATTTCATAGGGGGAGGAAAAGACAACCATCAGATAGAAGCAGGCGGAAACGTGTTCATACTTTGACCAATACACGGATTGGTCAGAAGTCTTGGAAGAAATTTGCCTGTGCCTCTTCATTTTTTAAAAGAGGTTTTAGAATATATGGAGTCAAAGAGAATAAGAAGGCAGTGGTCTGGACAGTGAGATATTTCTATCACATTATTTTGTTATTCGTGCACGGTCTTTAGGCACTACATACTTGCTTGGGTATTCGGCGCCTATGTTTATTAATCACAGTACCAAATACCTAAACGGTTAAGATGGAAGACGAAAAGCTTGTAAAAATTCTTACACTTATAGCACTGCTTGTACTGTCCCTATATATTCTATGGCCTTATGTCTCAGCGCTACTCTTTGCAGTTATACTTGCATATCTCTTGTATCCTCTACAAAGAAAGCTAAGCAACGCCACATCAAAAAATATTTCAGCAGGCACTATAGTCATATCAGTACTTGTTTTGATATCCTTTGCCGTTGCCAGGGGAACGTTTGTTCTGATAAGAGAACTGAAAAAGTTCTACAGTGTATTGCCCGATCTCGCTCTTCCTATAGAAGGTCTACAAAGCTTTGAGATAGCAGGATACCCCGTGGTAGCAGAAGCAACCCATCTGATACTTTCCCGCTCGCTTCAGTATCTGACCGATCTTAGTTTCAGAATACCCGGCCTTGTATTTTCGGGTCTTGTATTTTTTGGGTCTCTTTTCTACTTCCTAAGGGAAGGGGAAGAACTCTATGGATATATCAAAAAAAGACTTCCTTTCAAAGGAGATCAGAAAGACAGGATACTACAAAAGATAAAGAAAAATGTTGATGCTTTCATATACGCAGAGTTTACAATTGCATTTCTTCAGGGTGTAACAGGTGGAGTTGTATTTTACCTTCTTGGTCATCCGTACCCCGTACTCATGGCATCAATAATAGGCATACTTGCTCTGATACCTATAGTAGGACCATCTTTGGTATACTGGCCTGTTGGTATATACGGCCTCTTCGCAGGAAACTACGTTCTTGGTATAGGATCAATAGTATCAGGTATAGTCATAATAAGTTCTATGGACTATTTTTTGAGACCGAAAATAACAGGAGAAAGGGCAAGCATACATCCGTTCATTGTATTACTTGGATTTCTCGGAGGAATATACGCATTCGGACCTGCCGGGATAATAATAGGGCCCGTTGTCCTGAGCATATCCATCATCATTATAGATGAAATAAGAAGCGATAGACTGTGATCTGTTTCTTGAAAATCACCCAATGACTTAAGTATATGTTTTTACTCAATACACACCTATGAAAGAAAAGGAGTACATAAAACCTGAAATAATAACATCATCCGTCAGAAATGTAAAGCCCCTAAAAAATGGGGACAAAGTTCCTGTTCTAAAAAATGATGGCGACCCAAGATCAGGTGATGTAGTTGTAGCAAGGGTCATCGGAGAAGGTGGAAGCTATGATAAGGCAGAGATAGAAGGGGGCGAGATGGTAAAACTTGAAGTCGATGACTTAGTTGTTGGTGTACTTGGCATAAGAAAGGCTGTCAAGGGTTTTGCATCAAATATGCCCGAACGACTTGAGAAGGGAGATAGACTTGATTTTGTATCTTCCGGTGGCGTCATGGCCGAATGTTTGAGTTATCCTGAAGAGATCGGGGAACCGTACAAACTTGAGTTCGTTGGCTTTGTCTCAAACAGCACAGGAAAGATAAATATTTCTGAATACTCCATAAAGCCATCGAAAACTCTTTCAGTCGACTGCCCTATAGTACTAGTGGCAAGCTCGAGAATGGACGCAGGAAAGACCACATTATGCAAAGGACTCATAGAAAAGTTTTCAGATAAAGGCAAAAGAGTGGGTGCAGTGAAACTTACCGGAATAACAAGACAAAGAGACAATCTAAAAATGTCAGAAGCAGGTGCTATCTGCTCTTATGAGTTCACCGACTGCGGGCTTCCATCGTCTACATGCGATGCCCAAAAAGCAGTAGAAGCAAGCAAGGGTCTACTGAACAAGGCATCAAGGAAAGCAGATGTCGTAATAGCTGAACTTGGAGCAGGACTTCTTTCTTCATATAACGTTCTGGAAGTACTCAAAGATGACGAGATAAGAAGGGGATGCAGTAGCTTAATATTCATGTCCATGGATCCTGTTGGAGCCTACGGAGGACTGCGTATCCTAGAAGACCATGGATACAAACCTGATATAATTTCAGGTCCTACTACAGACACCAACGCAGGGCGTGAAAATATTCAAAGATTTACATATCAACCGGTTCTGAACGGGGTAAAAAATATGGACGAAATATCGAACATAGTCTCCGAAAAGGTGTTCAATTGACAAAAAAAGTCGCCGTTCTCTGGGATGAGAGATACATACAAGGAAACAGTGGGTACGACAGCCCGTTTTTAAATGGAAAGTTAAGGAAAGCAATGGAATATATGACGAAAAGAGGGAGGAAGAAAGGACTTGATATATACACCGCCCACTTCTCTTCATACAAAAAAGGACGACTAAAAGAAGCATATTTTTTCCGGAAAGGTAGATGGAGCTTAACACATAACGTAAAAATAGATCTCGTATTTGATAAGTTCTACTTCACCGAAGAAACAAAGGATCTCAAATATAGGATAAGCAAAGAAATCAGTATTTTCAACGAGCCCGAGTTCGAGGAACTCTGTAAGGATAAGTACAGACTGTATCAAAGGTTTCCTGAAAAAATACCCAAGACATTCAAAGCAGATATCAGAAAAATAGAAAACATATATGAAAAAATAAAGACCGAAAAGGTCGTCGTAAAGCCCAGGTTCGGATCAGCCGGCGAATCAGTAGAGATTATAGAAAAGAAAGACATGGTTAAAAAACTGGAGGGTCTTGACAAAAAAAGGCTTGAAGCAGGAGATATACTTTTGCAGGAGTTCAAAGACAGTTCTTCAGGTATCCCGTCACTGGGGATAAAAAACGTCCACGATCTTCGCATTATATTAGTAAACGGAAAACCTTCGTACTCCTTCCTGAGGATCCCAGACAAGGGATATGTAAGCAACGTCAGTAGAGGCGGAAAGATAAAAGCGGTGAACCTCGAAGAAATTCCCGAAGAGGCAATCGAAATGGTAGAAGAGGTAGATAAAGTGTTGTCATGCTATGAAAACCGTATATATTCTGCAGATCTAATCTTTGATGCCGATGGAAGGCCATGGATAATAGAACTTAACTCTAAGCCAGGGATAAAGTTCGCTGATGACCAGGTTACAGAAACAAAAAAATGCTTTATAGATGACATAGTAAAAACGCTGGCCTAGGAAATCATTCTACCTCCATATCAAGGGCCTTCTGCTTTACAAAAGCCATCATCTCTTCGGGTATATCAACACCGACAACCTCCGACGTTTCAGTCGATATCCCAGGTGAAGCGTTTATCTCAACAATATAGCCCTCTTCCTCGGAGCTTATTATATCGACACCGCAAATATCAAACCCTGTAAGTTTTGAAGCCTTTACAGCCATATCTCTCATCCATTCTGGAGCATCGAACTCCTCTCGATTACCACCGCGAGATATATTTGACCGCCACTCCTCCTTTAATCCCACCCTTTTGTATGAATATGTATCTTCGCCTATGACGATTATCCTTATATCCTCCCCAGGGTTTTCTATGAAGTCCTGGAGACATATGTCCTGTTCAAACACCTCCAAAGTATCTATTATGGGTCTCAGCTCCGACTCGTTCTTTGCCCTCATTATACCTTTACCGCCGTACCCAGAAATAAGCTTTATAGTAACCGGGTAACCTATGTCGTCGGCTGCATCGGCAGCAGTTTCAGTCGAAAGGGTATATATAGAGCGGGGAACCTTAACCTCACTTCCACTCAGTTCCTCTACAGTAGAAAACTTGTTTGAAGATATTGAAAAGGAATCTGAATCCATATGAACGTACGTTCCCGACTCGTTGAGTATCTCCATCATCTGTTCACAGAAAAGCAGGTCCTCTCCCGAAAGCCTGGGAAAAACAACATCAAAGTCCGATAAATCAGTGTTTTTGTACATAACCCTCGGCTTTTCTCCTGGTACGTACTCATATCTAATTCCTTCCATCGGAACTGCAAGAACGCTTTCAAAGTATTCCTCGGCCTTCTCTATTATATAAGGATGCTGCTCCAGGAAGGGTGTATATATTATAGCGAACTTCATTGACTATCACCGTTCTCATCTTTATCCGGTTTAAGCATCTTGGATACTTTTTCTATCGCATTTTTTCCGGAGGCCTTCATGAACCTTTCTATGTCCGGATTCATGTGCATATCAACAACCCTTGGACCAACGAGTCGAATAGAACAAAACTTTGATCCTATTGCATTGGCTGCCTGCTTAGCAATCTCCGAAACATCTGAAGGTGGTTTATGGTAGCTTTCACTACATTCATCTCTTCTGGGTGACTTCCTCCACGATTCCCCCTTTATCCTGGTTGAAATTATATCACCGTCTATATACAAGCAGTCGTAAACATCCCCCTCAACGAACTCCTGCACAACCATATAGTTCTTTCCGTGTTCCAGACTTTCCGAAAAGGCCTTGATATCCTCCGGATCATCTGTCTTCATAATATCCTTCCTTATGAATCCTTCGAACTTCTTACAAACTATTTCACCATCGAGCATATCCTGAGCACTGGACATAGATTTCTGAGAAGAAACAACAAACGTCTTCGGTGTAGGAATATTTTTCTCTGTAAGAACCTTGAAAAGGTAGGGCTTCTTCGCTATTATATAATAGGATGTTCCGTCTATCACTGACTCTATGTCGCTTTCCATAAGGCTTTCTAGAAACAGCCTTGTAAATGTTATTGCCTTGGGTGTAGGTCTTATAAAGAGAGCATCGTAGTCGCCTACTCTCCGACCGTTGACATACGATGTAACCCTATCCTGATCTGCATCTATCTTTACATTTTCTATGGAGTATGAATGGACCTCCTCGAAGTACTCATCGAACTTCTCTCCCAGGGACTGATCCTCAGTTATCGTCAATAAATTCATCTAAACCCCCCTTACCGCTTTCTTCGTCAGGAACCCACAACCTCCTGACTTTATCCTCCGATCTCCAGTCATCTGCAAAATCTGTAACAGAACTCGGTATAACCTCTTTGAGTATGCTTCCCTTTCTCACGATCTTGGATAGTTGCACCTCCATGCTCTTAGACAGTTTATCGTAAAGCTTAGGATTCGAATATACAAGACCTTCCTTCAGTCTCCAGTAAGCAGTTGTTCCCTTGGGAGCCATCGGTATATATCCCCGAGACTTGTCGTATTCCTTCATAGCCTCCTCCATATCGCTGTAGGATACATAATATACTCCACCGCTTTTAGAGCTTGGATCCATCACAAGAACTTCGTCCCCTTCGACACCCAGACAGAGAACAAAGTGACCTGTCGTTGCATCAGGAAATATAACAGGCTTCATGAAATGAAGAACGACAAGACCGCCGTCGTTCAGCCAAACCTTGAGCTCTCTCTTTAAGTTTGTTATATCCTCGTATGATATATAGTCCGAATAGACTTCTCCGTTCGTAAGTTCCTTGACTGCTTCCGCCAACCTCTCACCATCTGTTCCTCCGTCTAGCTTGGTATCTGCTGATTCACCTATCTCCTCTTGACTGAAATCGTACCCGAAGATTGCAAGCGCCATCTCGGCAGATGCAGGCCCACAGTAGGATGGATTCTGTGCCCTGAAGTAGTTTGTTATCTCGTCGAGGGTTTCAACGTCTGCCTTGGTCCTCTTGAAATATATCTCGCCTTCCATTGCCTCCGAGTTGGGCACAAACATGAAGTACCCCGAATCCGTGGATATGGTGGTACCAAAGTTTGTTATGTCCCGTATCTCTCCTGATTCGTCCTTGAATTTAACCTTCCTACCTTTTTTGAACATGTTAGAGCTCTTGAGGTAGAAGCCTGCGGCATAGTTCACAACCAGTCCCTTGAAACCAAAGAACAAAACAAGGGCAATTACAAAAACTATCGCATAGGACGCCGCCTTCAACGTCTCCTCAAGGAGATAGGAAGAAACACCTGCCTGAACAACCGCCATCTGCACAACAAGTACGTATAAAAATATCTTAAAGGCCTTTAGTATTATATTGACTGCTCTTGAACTCAATCCAAAGTCCTTTGTGAACTCCTCCAGATCCAGGGCCTCGAAGAACCTCTCCAGTAGATTTATAACAAGATTAACAACGATGAAACCAAGGACTATTATCAGGACAGTCGAAATTAATGTAGGGAGGTTGTTGACTGCCTGTGCTATTATCCTGTTTGTCATCGGAGCGTTAAGGAACAGAAGGGCTATGAGTATAACAAATATGAGAGATATATATTCGATGACACGCGACGACTCAGATTTCTTCCTTTTAATCTTCTCCGCCGTATCTTCTGAAGATACGCTTCTTATGGTCAAATGGCGGGAAAGTTTGGAGACAAGCTTTGTTAGAACTATTCCAACGGTCAGTATAAGGACTGTTCCTATTATTCTCCCTTCAGTTGGCTCTAAGAAAAATTCGGCCAGTGCGCCTAGATATTGTTCTAACATCCTGATCAGGTGTTTGGCGATTTTGTTTTGCCCCTGGACAGTTTTAGACTCTTATAATTTAAAACTATGCCCCTTTTTTACATATACGATAGCATGCAAAGCACATCAAACAACTGTCAATGTCCATTGAAACCTCGTTTCTTTTGTTTAGCTATATAGCATTCCACACAAAGGATATCTGCACCGTGCTCGTGGCGCCTTCCGTTGGGCCTCCATATCATTCCGCACTCATCGCATATAGGCAAACTTCTCACCAACAGGACTAGTAAAGTTCAGACGTTTATAAATTTTTCTGGACCACCCGGACAAGCTTTAAATATATAAAGGATAAACTTATGGAAGTGTTTGAAATGGAACTGATGTGCAACTCTTGCGGTACCAATCTGATAGGAGAAGACGACTTCGTCAGATTCAACTGTCCGAGTTGCGGCGAAACCAAGGTAATAAGATGCAGGAAATGCAGGAGAAAAAAGAACACTTACAAATGTGAGAAGTGTGGTTTCGAAGGACCGTGAACTTTAAATTACTCAGTTCATGAAAGTACCTACAGACACGGTGTTTTAATATGCCAGGTATGTTTGCAGCAAGAAAATTAAAGAAGGACAGGAAGAAATTCCGCTGGAAGGAAAAGGACTACAAAGATAGAATGACCCAGTTTAAGAAAAAGAAGGGTCCACTGAAGGGATCTCCACAGGGAAAGGGAATTGTCCTCGAAAAGCGGGTAGTCGAAGCTATGCAGCCAAACTCAGCACTAAGAAAATGTGTTCGTATTCAGCTTCTAAAGAACGGAAAACGTGTCACTGCATTCTGTCCGGGAGACGGAGCAATAGAACATATAGACGAGCACGATGAGGTACTTATAGAAGGACTCGGAGGGTCGGGCAAAGGTGCCAAGGGGGACATCCCCGGTGTAAGGTGGAAGGTAATACAGGTAAACGGTGTTTCGTTAATTGAACTCGTAAGAGGAAACAAAGAGAAGCCTACAAGATGATGAATATGAAGTTATTTGACAGATGGGATGTTGAAAGTATAGAACCACAAGACCCCGGTCTAAAGAACGAGATAAATATAGAACCTATGCTTGCTCCAAAAAAATCACACGGAAGACATGCAGGAGATAGGTTCTCAAAAAACGAGATAAATATTGTTGAAAGACTCATGAACCATCTCATGGGCCCGGGACACAGAGGAAAAAAACACAAGATTAACTCGGGAAGATGTGGTGGGAACTCAAGCAAGATATGGAATATAATGAAGGATGCCCTGACAATAATAGAAGATAAGCAGGATAAAAATCCCGTAGAGATACTCGTACGGGCCGTGGAAAACACCGCCCTTGTCGAGGAGGTATCCTCGTACCAAGTTGGATCTATAATCAAAAGAAAGGCTGTCATAACATCCCCACAAAGACGTGTGGATCTTTCTCTTAGACATATAGCACAAGGAGCATACTCCAACTCCGTGGGCTCAAAGAAAAACATGGCACAGTGCCTTGCGGATGAGATACTTGCAGCCTACAACGATGAAAGAGAGTCCTATGCAGTACGAGTAAAGGAAAGGTTGGAAAGAGAGGCCAGAGGAGCAAGATAGTCAAAAACAATAAGTGATAACGATGTCAAAAAAACTATCCAAACGTGTAAAAGATCTGATGAGCAGCCAGAAGCAGATTAGAAACATAGGTACGGCTGCACACATAGACCACGGAAAAACCACTTTAACAGACAACCTTCTAGCCGGGGCAGGAATGATATCCGATGAACTGGCAGGCGAACAGCTTTTCATGGACTACGATGACCAAGAACAGGAACGTGGTATTACAATATACTCGGCAAATGTCTCTATGGTTCACAAGTTCCAGAAAGACGACTATCTAATTAATCTTATAGACACACCAGGCCATGTGGATTTTGGAGGAGATGTAACAAGGGCCATGAGGGCCGTAGACGGTGTAATTATTCTGGCATGCGCTGTTGAGGGGGTAATGCCACAGACGGAAACTGTTATACAACAAGCACTAAAGGAACGTGTTAAACCCGTACTTTTCATAAACAAGGTCGACAGACTCATAAACGAGCTCGAGATGGATGCGAAGGGAATGCAAGAAAAGTTCATGAAGATTATAAGAGAGGTCAACAACCTAATACGCAAGTATGCAGAAGAGGATTACAAGGATAAATGGACCGTATCGGTAGACGACGGTTCCGTGATGTTCGGTTCAGCCCTCAAGAACTGGGCCATATCCAAACCGTACATGGAAGAATCCGGAATCACTTTCAAAGATATACAGGAAAAATGTTCGGAAAGAAAACATAAAGAACTTTGGAAAGAGGCACCTCTTCACCAGATAGTTCTAAACGGTATAATAAGACATCTACCGAATCCCAAAAAGGCCCAGAACTACAGAATACCTAAAATATGGCCGGGTGATGTAGAATCCCAAGCAGGAAAAGACATGATGGAATGTAATGCAAAGGGAAAGCTAGCAGCAATAACAACGAAGGTGTATGATGATCCACACGCAGGATCCGTAGCAACGGGTAGAATATTTTCCGGAAGTCTTAAAGAAGGACAGGAGGTACACCTGGTTGGACAACATAAAGATGAAAGAATGCAGCAGGTTTGTGTATACAAAGGACAGGAAAGGGTTGCGATGGAAGAGGTACAGGCTGGAAACATAATAGGTCTAGTAGGCGTTCCGGATGCCTTTTCAGGTGAAACACTTTGTAGCCCTGATTTTAAGATAGAACCGTTTGAAGAGATAAAACATGTATTTGAACCTGTAGTAACAAAGGCCGTCGAAGCCAAAAAGACAAAGGATCTACCCGACCTTGTACAGTTTCTGAGGAAGGTCAGTAGAGAGGATCCAACACTTGAGGTAGATATAGACGAAGAAACTGGTGAACATCTTGTCTCCGGCCTCGGAGAGCTTCACATACAGGCAAAGGTGGAGAAAGGTTTAGAAGACGAAGGAATAGATATCGAAAGCTCACAACCTATAGTTGTGTACAGAGAAACAGTTAAGAATAAAAGCGACGTGTTCGAAGGAAAAAGCCCGAATAAGCACAACAAGTTTTACTTCGAAATCGAGCCTCTCGACGACGATATATACGAAGCAATAGCAGAAGGAGAAATAGACGAGGGTGTATACAAAGGAAAGGACAGTGATCTTGCAAACCAGTTAAAGGAAATGGGAATGGAAGACAACGATGCAGAAGGTGTCGAACTGATAAAGGAGAAGAATATATTCACAGATGCAACAAAGGGAATCCAGTATCTCAATGATACAATTGAACTCGTAAGGGATGCTGTAGGAGATATAATAGATGAAGGCCCGCTTGCGAGAGAGCCGTGCTCAAAACTTCTGATAAGGCTAATAGACGCAAAGCTTCATGAGGATGCCATACATAGAGGACCGGCACAGATTTCACCTGCAGTAAGATTTGCACTTAATAATGCGATACTTAGCTCAAACGCAACCCTGCTCGAACCAAAACAGATCCTAAGGGTAGAGTCACCACAGGAACACATGGGGAATGTTATGACGGAGGTTCAGAATAGGCGTGGTGAGATGATAAACGTGGATACAGAGGAAGGGGTTGCAGTGCTTTTGGTTAAGTTACCCGTTGAAGAAATGTTTGGGTTTGAAGGTGAGCTGAAGTCCGCAACGGAAGGGAAAGGCTTCTATTATCTGAAGGATGTGCTGTTTGAATACATGCCGAATAGCCTGAGAAAGGAAAGGATAAAGGACGTTAGAGAGAGGAAGGGACTGGGAAGAGATCTACCACAACCGGAAGCATGAAGCTTATAAACTAGTATTTATAAAGGAAGAATACATACTACAAAAGGGTATAATCCCATAATTTAAAAGGAGGTGTGAATATGGCAGATAAAAAACCACATTTGAACCTGGTCACGATAGGTCATGTAGACCACGGTAAGTCTACACTGATCGGACAGTTGCTCTACGGAACAGGAAACCTACCAGAAAAGGAACACAAGAAACTCGAAGAAGCAGCCAAGGAAGCAGGTAAAGAAACCTTCGGTTTTGCTTTTGCAATGGACAGCCTGAAGGAAGAAAGGGAGAGAGGTGTAACGATCGATGTTGCACATACGAAGTTCGACACAGACAACTACAACTTTACTGTGATCGACGCTCCTGGACATAGAGACTTTGTAAAGAACATGATTACAGGGGCTTCGCAGGCTGATGCAGCTATGCTTGTTGTTTCGGCAAAAGACGGTGTTCAGGACCAGACCAAGGAGCACAGCTACCTTGCAAAGGTTCTAGGCGTAAACCAGCTCATAGTAGCAATCAACAAGATGGACGCTGTGGACTATTCCGAAGACAAGTTCAAAGAAGCAAAGCAGCAGACAGAAAAGCTTCTAAAGAGCATAGGCTTCAAGACCGATGAAATACCATTTGTACCAACTTCAGCTTTCAAGGGTGACAACATAGCCAAGAAAAGTGATAAGATGGACTGGTACGATGGAAAGGCAATCTTCGAGCTACTTGACGACCTCAAGGAACCAAAGAAACCTGTTGAAAAGCCGATGAGAATTCCTATCCAGGACGTTTACACCATAACAGGTGTAGGAACAGTCCCTGTAGGAAAGGTAGAAACAGGAAAGATCAGGAAGGGTGACAAGGTACTCTTCTTACCTTCAGATACAACAGGAGAGGTAAAGTCTATAGAGATGCATCACGAAGAAGTAGAAGAAGCAGAAGCCGGTGACAACATAGGCTTCAACACTAGAGGTATCTCAAAGGACGACATCAGGAGAGGAGATGTAGCTTGCAGTCCAGACAATCCTGCGACGGTTGCCAAGGAGTTTAGAGCACAGATAATCGTCATGGAGCATCCTAATGTCATTGCAGAAGGTTACACACCTGTGTTCCACTGCAACACGGCACAGATTGCTTCGAAATTTGTTGGTCTTGAGAAAAAGGTTGATTCAAAGACCGGTGAAACAAAGGAGGAAAATCCGGACTACCTCAAGACAGGCGATTCAGCAGTAGTCAAGATCAGACCTACAGAACCAATGGCAATTGAAGAGCAAGGTGAATTCCCAGAACTAAGTAGGTTTGCAATCAGAGACATGGGTAAAACCGTGGCTGCAGGAATCTGTATAGAAGTGACTGAAGAGGCCTAAAACCTCCCTCAATTTTTATTTTAATATTAATTATTTTATTCTTCTTTGGAACAACCAAAAGCTATTTAAATTCTAACCTTCCAAAGTCGTATGCCGATGTGATACCATGCCAGGAAAAGCTAGGATTAATTTAGCAGGAAAAAACCACAAAGTATTGGAAGAAATATGTGGAAGAATCACAGGAATAGCCGAGAAGTATGGCGTTGCTTACTCCGGACCTGTACCACTACCAACTAAGAAGCTGAGGGTCCCTGTTATGAGGACACCATCAGGACAAGGAACAGGCCACGGAAACGCAACATGGGATCACTACGAGCTCAGGATACACAAGAGACTCATAGAGATGGAAGCAAACAAACGTGCACTAAGACGCATAATGGGAACGAATATCCCCGAAGAAGTGAATATCGAAATAGAACTTGAAGACTAGACAACTCCTATCAACTAATTTAAAGTTCAAGAATAATTTCTCAAGGAGAGGTAACTTTAGCCGGGGTAGCGAAGTCAGGTCCACCGCGCCAGCTTGGAGTGTTTATCCTGGAAAGCTGGTGGGCGTCAAGGGGCCCACAGGATTTTCCTGTGCCTTCGAACGAAGCCCGCGTGGGTTCAAATCCCACCCCCGGCGCTCATAACCTTTAAATACCTTAGCTTACAAACTATGGTTGTCTCTCAACGTTAGGAAAACACGTTTTCCTGCCTGGAAGCATAAGCTTGCAGGACCCGTTTGGTAGGAACCGACCCGATTCACTTTTGCTCTCGTGGGCGCCTAGTCTCGAAAGTTATATAAACTTTGGAGAGTACGAACTTTCCGGGCTTTAGACCCACACGTTTTTAAAGGTTTACGTGGTAAAAATAGGAGATAAGTGATAGTATGCCAGAACCAAGCAGTCCAAAAAAAGGGTCAAGGGGAACTTGGCCCAGGAAAAGGGCTAGACGTATCTATCCTTCTATTAGATCGTGGAACGATTCGGATGATTGCAAGCCTCTGGCCTTTGCTGGATATAAGGCAGGTATGACACAGGTTACAATGAAAGACCTAAGGAAAACATCACCGACAAAAAACCAGATAATATCTGTTCCCGTAACTGTCCTCGATATACCGCCTCTTCTTGTCATAGGAGCACGCTCTTACAAAAAATCACACGACGGACTAACTGTTTCCGAGGATATTGGTGCTAAGAAAGAGGATATACCAAAGAAAATACGAAAGAATGTACATATACCCGAAAAGGATGGCTTCGAAGAAGACTGGGATGAAGCAAGGCTTCTGGTGTGCACACAGCCGCAGAGAAGCGGACTTGGAAAAAAGAAGCCGGAGACATTCGAGGTTCCTGTCGGAGGTGACTCCGAGGAACAGAAGGAGTACATAGAAGACATCATGGGAAAAGAAGTAAAGGCCGAAGACGTCTTCGAGGAAGGAGAGTTTATTGATGCTATAGCTGTAACAAAGGGCAAGGGCTTTCAAGGACCCGTAAAGAGATACGGAGTTAAGGTAGACAGAAGAAAGGACGAAAATCCAAGGCATATAGGAAGTATGGGTGCAAGGGGCCAAGGAAGAGTATTAAACACAACTCCTCAACCCGGGCAACACGGATATCATAGAAGAACAGATGAATGCAAACATCTACTTAAGATAGGAAACGGCGAGGAGGTAAATCCCGAGGATGGTTTCAATAGCTATGGTTTAGTTAAGGAAAGTTCTATGCTTATCAAGGGAAGTGTTCCTGGTCCTGGAAACAGACTTGTTATACTAAGAAAAAGTCTCAAAAAAGACGGAAAGCTTCCTGTTGAAATAAAGGATATAAATACTTCAAGCCAGCAGGGTGTATGATATGACAAAGGTATTCGATCTCGATGGAAAGGAAGGAGGGGATGTAGAGCTGCCCGATCTGTTCAGTCAAAGCTACAGACCGGATCTGATAAAGAAGGCTGTACATCACTACCAGTCAAGGAGAAGGCAGAGATACGGCGCTGATAGAAGAGCAGGTATGAAGACATCAGCACACTACGAAGGCTCAAGACATGTAGGTCCCAATTCACAGATGATGAACAGAGAGATGTCAAGAATGCCAAGAGAACATGGCGATACAGCCCGTAGGTTTAGGGCCATGCTTGCTCCACACGCAGTTGGTGGTATAAAGGCACATCCACCAAAGGCAGAAAAGAACAGAGCAAAAAACATGAACAAGAAGGAAAGGAGAAAAGCTACTGTAAGTGCAATAGCATCCACTGCAAAAAACGACATCGTAAAACAGAGAAACCATCGTTTTGATGGAGATCTGCCTATAGTTGTAAAAGACGGGCTTGAAAGCCTCGACAAAACATCGGATGTGAGAGATCTACTCGTGAATATCGGACTCGAAGAAGAACTCGAAAGAGGAAAGAAGAAAAAGATAAGATCTGGTAAAGGAAAGAACAGAGGAAGAAAATACAAAAGAAAAAAGTCTGTTTTAATTGTGGTAGACAAGGATAAGGGAATAAAAAGAGCTGCTGAGAATATACCCGGAGTAGAAGTCAGGGAAGTAGACAGTCTAAATTCGGAGGTACTTTCACCCGGGGCACACGGAATAAGACTTACAGTCTATACCGAATCAG
>PWEA01000034.1 GCA_003553905.1 Candidatus Aenigmatarchaeota archaeon | reverse complement strand
CTATACTCATTTCATCGAAGGCTCTGAACACTATCTCTTTAGCGTAGTCCATAACAGGGTTAGCCTTTTCCTGTTTGTTCGGACAGTACGCGTTTTTCAGCTTCTCTTTTATCTCCTCCTCCGAATCGTGGACAAATACACAGGTCTCCTCTTTTGACTTGCTCATCTTGGAGGCTATCTCCTTATCTATTTCTTCGTCCTCATCGTATCCTCCTTCAATATCTGGTTTCTGGAGGCCCATGAGCATGTGATGGTGTACTGCCACAGGCTTTTCCTCATCGAGCTTCGGGGCAACTTCCCTGGCAAGCATGTTGGCTCTCCTCTGATCCATACCAAGCTGGCAGATATCCACTCCCAGTTCGAATATGTCAGCCACCTGCATAGAAGGATAGTAGACTCTTGCCGCTGGACCGGAGTCCGCATCCTTTCTACCAAGTATAGTAAGTGCCCTCTTTGCCCTGTTCAGAGTATGACCTCTGGCCACATTCAAAACCCTCCTCCAGTACTCTTCGTCCTTAACCAGCTCCGAGGCCCATATTACCTCTATCTCGTCTGTGTCGATTCCTGCAGCCTCCCACACCTCCAGAAAGTACTTTCCTGCCTTCTGTATGTCCTCCAGGCTTCCACCCATTTTGTCGTTTAGCCAAGCGTGCCAATCGGCAAGAAGAAGCTTCACTTCTAGACCAGCCTCCATAAGATCTTCAAGAAGAAGTGCCCTGTAGACTCCGAAAGGTAGGTGCGCCAGGCCGGAAGGTTCGAAGCCGTCGTACATAACCGGATTCTCCTTCTCCTCGAGAAGCTCCCTAAGCTCGTCCTCGGTAATCACCTCTTCTGCTATACCTTCAATGAGCTCGAACCTTTTTTCGACGTCCATATGCCATCACAACAAGAAAGTTATGAGGATATTTTTATTTAAAGGTAATTGGGAGGGACCGTTCATTCAAAAAGTGACACAGAAATCTTGCTTCTTTATAAACCCAAAAGCACCAAAATAAGGGCTCTGAGGGATTTCTAACGCCATTATAGTTCTTTTTACCCCTACTTTTATATATTAGTTGTTACTTAATAATAATAACATGTGGTACCATGTCGGATAAGAATGGTGAAGAACTCCTCGAAAGGGATAGTAACGAGTATGAGTTCCTGAAGGATTTAGAAGAGAAGTACGATTCCTTTGAATTTGATAGCAAACAAAGGATAACCTATGATCAGCGTAAAGTAGGTCATATGCCATCCGATGAATTTGAAAATATTGATAAGAAAAACTCTTTGGAGCTTTCAATTTCAGGCTCCACAGAAATGTACAATCGCACAGATATAGACATATACTACGAAAATGGTGATTCGGAAAATGTAGATGTTGCTGTAGACAGTAAAGATTACAATGGCCATGTTATTACAGGATTTGATGCCTCGGAGTCTGATTACTTTAAAAGACCTGAAAAAAGGCTTGTATTTTCCAGACTTCTCTACGAAGAAGAAGGTTTCGGGACAGACGAGGAAGTAATAAAGGGGATTATAGAAGGAAAGGGTGATAAACTAGGTCTCAATCAAATTGACTACTCAGGCCTTGATGTCGATTATGATAGCCTTGAGTTTAGAACTAAGTATGACGACGAAGATTCAGTTGGCCAAGAGAAATTCGTAGAACGTTTTATAGACGGCACCTGGAAGGGCAAAGATATAGACATCATGCCAGATATTTACATCCATAAAGATGCCTTAGAAGCCAAAGGTGATGGCGGAAACAAAGAACAGTTGAAAAGCAAGATAGAGATCTTTAATGTAACGGACACAAGAACACCTGATAAACTTTCGAGGCCTGTTGAGAATAATAAATGTCTTTTTGAGGTAACACCAGGAAAGGAGATGAGAATACTTTGGTCGGGAGTTGATGAAAATGGATTAGTCGGGGAATCTGAGTATGGTGACAAACCATTCTTAAAACGTGGTGCTAGTGAAAAGGTTTTTAAAGAGGCTCTCGACGAAAATGAAGAAGACTCAACAAAGGATTTGATGCCAGATATATACATCGCACATGCCGGTCAGATGCACAACAATGGTGAGTGGGACCTAGGGAAAGCCGGAAAGGCGGCTGAAAGGCCCAGAAAAGATGAATTAAATAACTATGAGGAATATGAAAAATTTTTCGAGAAGTAAGAATGAGGTATTTAAGTCTTAGGTGATGAAAATACCAATAAAGGTGAGTACAATGGAAAATGAAACGGAAAGAATTAGGGAAAACTTGAAGAGGTTTGTAGAATTTCAAAAATATTCTGACAAGTTTGAAGAAGAGGGATATGATAGGAAAGGGATGGAAGAAGAGAAGATGAAAACAGAAGAAGATCGGGGTTCAGAGGATTATGACGTGGAAGAAGGGAGTGAAGTCCCTTATTTTGAAGAGAAAATGGATCACGAAAAGGAACTCCTACATGAAAAATTAGATCCTTTTATTGATAAATATCTGCAGGAAAATCTTGACGAAGAAAGTGAATTCAAAGAACTTTATAAGGAGGCCGTCGACGTATCACTACCTTGGGAAGAAGGTGCCTATTTTGAGAATACTGAAGAAGATAAGAGGGTGGTGACGAAGCATCTTGAGGTTCTAGATAATGAAATTGAGGATATCTTCAAGACTGAAGAAGGGATTGTGGCCATGATAGATGGTGCCCCTGTGAATCTCTCCATGGAGTACGAAGAACTGGATGAAGAGTATATAGAAAGGCTCAAAGAAATTAACAAATCAAATCTGGAGACCGCTTGGGAATGGTTAAGAGAAAGACACGAGCTGGGTTTTGAGTGTGAGGTTCCTGAAATGAACACACAAGAGTTCGTAGATAGATTTCTTAAATTCAAGGGAAACGGTGTTCTAAGGGTTAGCGCGGGGAAATATTCAGAGTATGATATGGAGAAAGAAAACTTAGAGCCAGAGGACTTCGGCGTACACATTGAAAAATTTGATTTGCATTTTTAGACTATTTACTTCGTTCCAACACTTAATAAGCAGTAAGATTTCCCTATTTCTCTTCGGTTCGGATCCATCAGTATAGAAATCTAATTACTGGGGGAATAGTCCTTCGTCGGATAGGACTCTCTCCTAAATCGGTACTTTACGACCAATCTAAACCCTTTGTCGGGGTTTGCCGGTCCTTCTCTCCAGTAGCACTTTAAAGAAGTTGGACCCGGGCTTTTAGGCATTACATCCCTTCACTTTACATAAACGAAAATCTATGTTATTTTTGATTGAGCACTTTCTCTTGCTTCTGCTAAATTTTATAACCTCCGCAGAAAGAAAATACATAGACTAAACCAAGAACAAAGCTTTGAAGATAATCAAGGAGAAGGATATCACAGTGATTTGGAATAAAATCTTTGCATTAGGAATCCTGTTTTTTACTCTCTTCCTCATAGTAATTGACTGGCTATTGAAGGATAAAATAAGGAATGGAAGCAAGAAACTTGCAAAGAAGCTGTTTAAAGGCTCTTCAACTCTACAAATCTTCGATCCTCTCGTTAAGATAATTGGAAAAATACCATTTTACGCCCGCGGATCCATAGCAGGAGTATCTATACTGATTGTAGTAGGGACTTTTTCTGGGATTCTGCCCTTGTCCATCTCGTTGAACTTCTCCACTGCGTCTTCAAGCAGTTCATCGAGCTCTTCAGGTATCTCCATCTCAATCCTTCCCAAGTTTCGAAACTAGCATTGATAAACAAACAAAAACGG
>PWEA01000029.1 GCA_003553905.1 Candidatus Aenigmatarchaeota archaeon | reverse complement strand
TGCACTGTTTCGTTGGGCTGGAAGGTACACCAAGTATCTCTCGGGCCAAACTGTCCAAATCTTCTTTTTCTTGTCTGGAAAGATGATGGGAGATCTTATTTCCTGTTTTCTCTGCTATAGATTCTGCATTCCTTCTAGACGAAGCAAATATCAATGCTTGTTTGTCCATCTCAACCGTATGATCCGAGAGTACATGCTCCCCTCTGCCATTTTTATTCAGTTGTAGGTCCTCCTGGTTGTAAAAACTTACGTTGCTCCCATCGTAAACTCCTTCGTAAAGGTCCACAGGTCTGTAGTCGGACTTCACAAGCTCTGCGTTCAGCCACCCAGCTAGCTCATCTGCATTGGATATAGTTGCAGAGAGTCCTAGTATCTGTGCATCTGTAAGCTGTCTGAGTCTGGTCAAGGTCACTTCAAGGGTCGGACCCCTTGTTCCATCGTTCAGAAGATGTATCTCATCTGAAACAACAAGACCTATATCTTCTGCCCATGAAGGGCTGTGTCTAAGAATCGAATCCATTTTCTCCGATGTTGTTATAATCAGATCATACTTACCAAGGCCGGAAGCAGAAGAATCATAGTCTCCAACAGAAACTGCTACATCCACACCGAGATCCTCATATTTTTTGAAATCAGTGTATTTCTCCTGGGCAAGAGCACGCAGGGGAACAATATAAACACATTTCTTACCTTCACCCAGTATCTTTTTTAGAAATGCAAACTCGGCCACGGCAGTTTTACCAGAAGCAGTAGGTGATGAAACTACCATGGATTTTCCGTCGAGGACACCCATATCCACTGCCTTTTCCTGGGGAGGGTTAAGCCTCTTTATCCCACGTTTGGTGAATCTGGTCTTACTTTTACCAGGAATATCAATGTCCTTGATTAACATGACTACATGATTAGAAATAGATTCTTTTAAATCCCGTCTAAAGAAAATCGTTCTTCTCTCTGTCTATGCCTTCTCTGTAAACCCTGGCTGCATCCTCTATGAAGTACGGATTAATATCGTAATTACTTTCAAGCTTATCTAAACTCTCTTGCCATTCATCTGTTCCGGGATCAGCTACTTTGATGTCTTCTATTACACCGATCATGTCTTCATAATCTTCATCGTCCATTTCCTCCATTTCTATCGGGTTATGTTCTTCGGAAACCCCTGAGTATGTATCATACTCATCCGCTATTTCCTCATATTCCTTGAAGATTTTACTGGCGTACTGGAAGAGTTCAGAAAAATGTTCCTTAAGAGACTCGCCCTTTGTATAGCCTACTACTGCCATCGTACCACCCAAAACAAGAGGTATGGAGGCTTCATATGGAAGAGAGTCCGATAAAATTTCGAAGTCGCCCTGTGTAAAGTTCATATAATCTCCAATGGCATAAATAGCAGACGAAAGAGCACTTGTTATAGATATTCCCTCTAAAAATCTCTTTGTTTTTTCATTATCTGTTTTCTGCGAATAGTAGGCTGTCATACCCGACAATGCTAACACAGAAAAGGGCCCAGCAGCCGCAACAATTCCTTCACCGATCTCCGTAAGGCTTTTACCGGAGCTGGTTACATAAAACGACATTTCGGAGATCCCACCATTTAGTTCCATACCAAACTCAGGATCTTCACCGAGCATCTTCAAAGCCAGGTAATGTCCCACTTCCTCTGCACCAACACTATAAAGTGGGCTCGCAAAGCTACCTGCAAGAACACCCCCGGCATCTTCCTTGGAAAACTCTCTATTTGTCATATCTTTCAAAACTTATGTACTAAACCTTATTTACTTTTGCTGCTGTAGGTTGGAGAACGATCTAAACTTCCTCTCTGAGACTCTCCGGAAGATCAGATCTATATCTAAGCGGCGGGCTTCGCTTTTTAAAAAATAAACGTGCGGAGATCGAAACATAGGCCAGAGAAAAGATCAGATTGAAGGCCAAGGGTTCAGCTTCATTGACCCTTTCTTGATCAGGACAGTCTGTTATGTCCATGTATGCAACAGCACCACTGGGTGCGCCCTCTTTCCATCCCCAACCAAATCTTTCTATAAAGCTATCGTTACAGCTCTCACTACAACTCGCCTGCCAGTAGTGTATATACTCATGTGCATAGATATTTACAAGAAAAAAGGGTACGAAGAGCATAATCAAAATTAATAAAGTGTTGCTTCTCTTGTCCTTGCCCTCATCGGCAGATGGAAAGTATACGATATTCTCACCCCACAGATACCCATAAAGTATATTGACCCAAAAATTTATTACTATGAAATGACAAAAGACAGAAAGTTTGTTAAAATCTCCTTGAACTCCAGACGAAGACAAAATATTTTATTAAGAGCCTACAAAGTTAGATACATGAAAGGTAATTTTATAGTGATCGAGGGGATTGATGGTTCAGGAACCACGACACAGACTAGGCTTTTATGTGAATGGCTGAAAAAAAGAGGACGGAAGTTCGTCCAAACACAAGAACCAGTGAAAGAAGATCTACATATTGGAAAGGTCATAAAAGAACATCTTGTACAGGATGATGATAACCATTCACCGGAAGCTATAGCACTTGCCTTCGCTGCAGATCGTCTTGTACATCTAGAAGATAGAATAATACCTGCACTGAAAGAAGGTAAAACCGTTGTATCGGATCGCTACTACCATTCTTCCATGGTATACCAACCAGAACACGGAGCAGATCTGGAATGGGTGAAGAAGATCAATAAACATGCCAGAAGACCTGATGCAACAATAATCGTAGACGTACCAGCTGAAGAATCCGTAAAAAGGCAAGAAAAAAGGGATGGTGGTAAAAGTTCAGTTATTTTCGAGAACCTTGACTTTCAAAGCAAGATACGCGAGAGATATATCAATTTAGAGGAAATGCTTAATGAAGACATATACGTAGTAGATGGACTCAGAAGTAAAAAAGAAGTTCATAGGGACATAATAAAAGTCGTGGAGAAAGTTCTCGAAAAATAGAGTTACTGATCCTCACATTTTTCTATATATTTTACAGGAATGTCACTGGAGAGATATATGTTTTCCGTAGCCTTGTAAAACTTTAACCCGTTCTCCCTGGCAGATTTAGCATCTACTTTAAGGATAACAGGATTGTCTGTTCTCCTTTTTCCTATCTTCTCTGCCTGATCCTTTGTAGAAGAAAGGTGGACCATATTCCTATCCCTGCATTCAATACCATTTATCAGCATCTTATACGCACCTTTACTTGTGGTTCCTTTGTAAAGGCTTTTAACTTCTTCGTCTGCAGTAAGATCAGGATCTATATCGAGGGAATGACCATATGTAGCTCTTATTTTATCGTTATCTATTTCGTACCTTTTCTTACCTTCATTCACAATCTCCTCAACTAACTCCCTAGTTACATCCGGAAATCTTTCACTGAGCTTTTCAATAAGATCCTCCAGTTTAACAAAACCCCTTTCATCCATTTCCATATCTTCTGGGTCGTGTCTCAACCAATACGACATCTGTTTGCTCACGCCAATTTTGTCCATATTATCATCCCAGTCTCAGTGTTTCCCATGTAATTTCACCGTCTTCTACGGCTTTTTTGATCTTTTTCTGGATCGAACTGAGTCTGCTTTTTCCCGTCTTTACATCAGCAAGCACCACTTTTATATCTTCCGATTCGTCACCCATTCCATCAAAAACTATATAGTCTACAGGAGAACCAAGGAACCTGGCATCGGAAGCATTGTATTTGAATTCTTCTGTGAAAGGTGCGAGATGTTCTGAAATCTTGCCTTTTAGAGTCGATCTACTTCTATCAAGGGCGTCCTTTCTTATCTCTTCTTCCTTCTCTTCTATTTTTTTCTTTACTTCATAACCCACTTTCTTTCTAAGATATAGAATATACAAAATAAGAAAAACGACAACAAAAAACAAAACTGTAGTTAAACTATACAAAAAATCACCCTATAAGAATTCCCCCGCCAGGTGGAATCAGAGGCTTTACATCCTCTGTGCGAATCTTTTTCACAAACTTCCTATCCTCGGGAGCGGCCTTTTCTGCAAGCTTCTTAACAATCTGCTTCGACAACTCCCGTCTCTGGGTATTTCCGGGGTTCAAAGAGATAAAATAGTCGGCTTTGTCCCTAACAGACTGCGTCGAACCATTGAAAATCCTTATCTCGTTTCCCTCTCTATCCAACTTAACACCTATAGATACCTTTAACTCGGTCTTCCTCAGATAGTTTTTCTCTCCTTCTATCATAAAGGATCCCTTACCGATGTGTTCACCCGAAGGAGCATCCTTAGTGACCTGTTCGGGTCTAACCCAGTATACGTCTACATTGCCAAGTCCTTTGGTCCATGCCTTCGAAAAGGATGCACAAAATTCAGAAGCCTCTCTTATCGCAAGGGGTGTGACATCGCTATCATCGGTCTTTATTACAGTAAAGGGCGATCCTTGAACCTCTGCATGGAGGATTACATCGTCCTCTTCGGTCTTCTTCTTAATCAGTTCTTCGTTTTGTGAAGCATTTTTCCCGGCCACAACAAGAAAGTCCTCCGAGGTCCTAAACCATCTATATTTCTTATACCAACCCTTTTCCTCCTTTATCTTTATCCTGTCCTCTGGTCTAGATCTTTTTCGGTCGCTATCCGCATATTTTTCTTTTTTCTTCTTCTGTATTGATTTCTCCTTTCGTATTATCTCTTTTTTCTTTTCCTTTATCTTCTCGATTTTATCCCTTGCCTTTTTCTTTGTTTCGTAGAAAGATTCTGCGTTTTCCTCAACGGACTTTCGAAAGTCAAGTTCTATTTCTTTATCGTCTGCTTCGACAACAACTATACCTTCGTTCTCCCGTATCTCTTTAACAGCTCTTGCCTGTGGTGTTTCCTCCTCATCGACTCTCTTTTTGACCTCGTCCCATGAAATATCTGAATTCATTGCCTTCTGTATCCCACTCAAAATATCATCGACAAGGCTATAGTTTTCATATATTATATTGGCCTTTTCCTCAGATTCCTCCTTCCTTTGGCTCATCTCTTCCTCGACCTCCTCCTGCTCTTCCTTTATTCTTTGGACTTTCGAAAGTTCTTCATGTTTCCTTTCTTCGGCCTCTTCATCAACTTCTTTCTTTTCCTTCTCAGAAAAATAGTCATCAAGTGCTCGGTTAAACGTCTGGTATCTCTTGAAATCCTTGTTCCTGAACCTCTCCATAGGAAAGGGAACCGCAGCAATGTTCTTGCTCCTTTCCTGAACTATACCTGGATCTATATCGTCTCTGAAAAGTGACAGAACACCTCTTCTGAGCCGGTTTATCTCTGAATCATCGAGTTTTTCACCAACCTTTGATTTATCAACACCGGCCTTTAGACATGCTTCTTCGGCCCATCTTCCACCGAGATTAAGTCCACGAGCCATTTTCCTTACAACTTCTCTATCCGAATCTATAAACCTCCCAAACTCTCTGCTACCTATGTTTCTTGGATCCTTGCCGGGTGGCGGATACTTGTATATCTCCCCAGAGGAAACCTTTCTCTCACTCCACTTTTGAACTTCCAAGGGCTGTATAATCTTATCATCGCGGTCCACTAAAACAAAGTTCCCCTTTCCAAAAAGTTCACAGACAAGAACTGAATCCTCGGTATGTATCTCGACTATTCTATCGAATCCATGTTGTTTAATCTCTCGTATTGTTTTGTTACGTAGATGTTTTCTCAAAAACATACAAAAGGTGGGTGGCTTCTTCGGGCCTTTTCTATTATATCTAGAGATGTAAACCTTCCCGGGCTCAAGTATAAGATCGTAGTTGTTTCCTTGGACATAAACCTGAATCCGTAATCTTCTGCCTCTCTGATATATTTTCTTTATCTTTCCGCCCTGTAGGCTCTTAAGCTCCTGGATTGCATAATATACATCAAGGGAGTTCATTTCTTCCATAATCCAACCCTATCAATTCTTTCACTGTCAGGATTAAAAAGTTTAAAAGGGAAAAACAAAAGATCGGGTTTGATTGCTTATGTTTTAAAAAATACGAACCTAGGATCAAAGATTTTCACAGACATAAATTCTAGAGTTAACAAAACAGAAGGAAAATAATCTCGGCTTAACTCTCTTCGTTTGTTTTTTCCATCTTTTCGATTTCTTTTCCACCTAAAGTTTCTTCTAGTTTTTGCTCAAGTTCCTTCCTTTCTTCAATACCGAAGTAGTTCTTGAACTCATCCGTGATCTCAAGTTTCTTTGTGCGTTTGTGTTTCTCCGTTTTAATCAGTCTTTTTCTCTCAAGATCGTGTATGTAAGAATATGCCCTGTTTCCTATGATCTTAGCTATATTCGACTGTTTTATGGGCCCTTTGAAGGCGACAAGGGCGAGAACCTTAAGCTGACCTCTGGAAAGATCTGAATAGGGTGTAAGGTGCGATACATCTTCCAGATATTCGGGCTTTACCCTGAGCTCATAACCTTCATTTGTCTCAAAAAGCTCTACACCATGGCCATCTTCAGAAAACCTTTTCCTTATACTTTCCAATGATTCCTTTACATCTTTCTTCTCAGATCCCGAAATCCTCTTCAGTTTACGAACTGAAAGTGGACCGGAAGATATGAAAAGAGCAGCCTCTACGACAGCTTCGGTATTTTCATTCACATACATCACCCATTTTTACGAGTATATCATCAAAACATTCTTCCTGCTCAGCTATAACCCTACCCTCCTGGTTAAGGCTAAGTAAAGGAGAAAAGTTCCTTATTATTTCTACACGGTTCCATTGAGGCAGAAGATCAGAAAAGGTAGTCCTACCTTCCTTCATATTTTCAAGAATCCTATCAACTCTACTGTAAAGATTTTCTATTCTCTCTTCTATATCTTCTGTCTGTCCATCTATGGGCATGGCCTCTCTCACTCTCCTCTCCTTTCTGTTTTTTCTTTTTTCTCTCCTTTCCTTTGTCTCAAAGGCCTTCCTGAAAGCCTCTATTAATTCATCTGCAGTTGCCTTTCGAACGGGCTTTCTTTTCTTTGGTGCTTCAAGTTGTGGAATATCGGAAACATCTATATCCAACTCTTCGATATCAATCTCATCGGGTTCGCTTTCTTCTCTTTCCTCCCACATAAGAAGCTCAACTTTAATCCGTAGAAGTATCGCCATTATTATTACAATTCTTGCAGGAACAGTGAAGTTAAACTTTTGCCACTTGGAAACAAACTCCGAAAAGGCGCCCGAAAGTTCTATTAAATCTATATCCCATGGATCTATACCCTCCTCTGATATTATCCAGTCCAGGGTCTCCTCCCAATTAGGCTCTGTGCTTGCAAAGTCCAGTATCTCTTGTTCCTTCATACTACCAATAAAAATAACCCTCCTACGACTTAAATGTTTACGAAACAAAAAAAATCTTATTTGATATGGTTGTTGAATCGCATATCCTTCTTACCACATTTCTTGCAAACCATATCTATTCTGTTAAATCCTCTAGGTGACTCCTTAATGTCCACAGTCTTATACTGATGCTCCTGACACTCCTCTCCATCCGCATACTTTTTTTCCAATACAGGTAGGCCATATTCATTGGCCTTTTGTTCTAGTTTGTCCCCTTCCATATGCCTCACAGATACTCATTGTAACAAAAATATTTATATCGTTGATTTATTCATCAGGCATCTCCAAGGCCATTACCTCAGAGGCTCCATCGTTCATCGATACACCATAGACATAGTCAGCTTTTTGAAGGGTCTGATCGTTATGTGTTATCACTATAAACTGTGCATCGCCGGAGTGTTTATCTATCATCTCTGCAACCCTCTTCGAATTCTTCTGATCCAAGGCGGCATCTATCTCATCTAAAATATAGAAAGGCGCAGGATCATATAGCTGGACTGCAAAGAGAAAGGCAATTGCTGTAAGTGATTTCTCGCCACCGGACATAGAATCAAGCGAAAGCTTGTTACCACCTGAGGTTTCGGCCTCAATCAAAAGCCCAGATTTGATATCGTCATCATCCTCAAGTTTTATCTTTGCCTCATGACCTTGAAGCTCATTGAAAAGTCCTTGGAAATGTTCGTTTATCTCCTCGAAAGCCTCCATGAAGGTATTCCTTCTTTTCTGTTCTATAGATTCTATAGTTTCATGTATAGCATCCTTTTCGTCCTGTATTTTATCTATTCTTTCCTTAAGGTCATCGTAGACCTGCTTCGAAGACTTATACTCTTCCTTTGCTTTGAAGTTAACAGGACCAATTTCTTCAAGATCCCGTGTTAGATCTTTTTTCTCCTCCTTTAGAACCCTCACCGATTCATCATCTAGCTCTATATCCTCGATACTATCGTACTTCTCAAGTTCCATTTCTGCGTTATCGAAGTTTGTATCCACTTTTGCCTTCTTTATCCTCAGTTGGTTGACCTTTTCCTTCTTCTTAACTTTTTCTTCGTAATACTCCTTCCTTTCGTTCTTTAATTCCTCTAGTTCCTCTTCAATCTCCTTCTCTTTGTTCTCTAACTCGGTCAGCTCGTCCTCTTCTGTCTCCTCTTCATCACGAAGCTCATCCAGTTTGCGAGAACACTTCGCAATCTCTTCTCTTATTCCCTCTATCTCATTCTCGAGGATACCCTTTTCTTCCCTTAGATCATCTATTTCTGAACTCTTACTTCTCTTGAAGGAACCAAAACCACCGCTTGATTCGTAGTGTCCTCCCTTCATAGCTCCGGACTTGTAAACAATCTCACCATCGAGTGTAACTACTCTGGCATCCCCGGCATACTTCTTTGCAACGTCCAAACTCTCTGCCACAAGAGTATCCTTAAACACATACTGAAAAGCCAGTTCATAGTCCGAGTCGTAATCAATTAGGTTTATCGCAAAATCTATAATCCCGGGTTTGTCCTTTATCTTTCTGGACTTTCTGCTTTTATCCCATGGCCTAAGTTTCTTCAATGGTAGAAATGTCGCCCTGCCTACACTGTTCTTTTTAAGATACTCAATGCAGTCCTGAGCAACGTTGGCATCCTCAACTACAACAGAGTTCATATTACCTCCTGCAGCCACCGAAAGAGCCTTCTGGAACTTCCCTTTCGCATTTCCAAGGGACTGTATTACACCGTAGACTCCATTTTTATCCAACTGAAGTATCTCCTTAGCCGGTCCCTTTCCGGATATTCTCTGTTGCTTTTTTTCCATCTCCTTGAACTTCTCTATAGAACTTTCCAGCCTTTCTATCTCACTTCTCTTATCATCAATCTTATCCTTTTTGCTCTCTATATCGCTCTTTATGGATTCTATTTTCCTAACAAGCTCCTTGTCCTTCTTTTCGTCCCTCATCTTGCTTCTTATATCCTTAAGTTCCTTCTCGCACTCGTCCATCTTTTCCTCTATCTCACCCTGCTTGCTTTCTGCTTCGCTCAGTTCCTCCTCGAGCTCTTCCATCTTTTCATCAAGGCCCTCCTTCTCTTCCTTGAATTTTTCGTACTTGAGCTTAGCTATCTTTTTTCTAACTTCGTCAAGTCTCTTCTCTATTCTCTCACGCTTCTCCACAAGCTCCTTCTCCTTTTCAAGCTTGTTGAGGGCCTTTTTCTTCTCTCCAAGGACAAGACGAGCCTCGTTCAACTTAGAATCCACCTTCTCGAGCTCCCTTTCCGAATCCTCCTTCTTTCTATCAAACTCTTTTATACCCGAAGCCTCATCGATTATCTCCCTTCTCTCTGTAGGACTCATTTCTATAAAGTTGGTTATAGCGCCCTGCATGATAATATTATGACCATCAGAATGTATTTTAGAAGACGAGAGTGTGTCTATTATCCTCCTTCTAGTCACGGTCTCGCCGTTCATCCTGTAAACGCTGTTAACTCTCTTGTTTATCTTTCTGGTTATCTGGACCTCATCTTCTTCAACAGGAATTTCTCTACTTTCGTTATCAAGAACTATAGAAACCTTGGCTTCCTCTCTGGCATCTTTACCATCACTACCGGAAAATATAAGTTCCTCAAGCTTACCGGCCCGTATCTGCTTTGTGGAAAGAGTTCCCAGAACAAAGGTTATGGCATCAACCACGTTGCTCTTACCGGACCCATTGGGACCACAAATACAGTTGAATCCAGCAGGAATTGGAAGTTCTGTTTTGGTTGCAAAGCTTTTGAATCCCTGCATCTCAAGTTTCTTTATCTTTACCATAGTAACACTCAGTACAACAATCTATACTTTATGCTCATCCTTAAAATTTACGGCGACTGATAAAACTATCCTTCCCACTCAACCATATTCCCACCAACAAGGAACTTTTTCCCGCCTATATGATGAAGTGTTTCGGCCTCCTCTGCAAGAAATCTTCCGTCTTTCCAGAACTCTTCATCGACCTCTGCTGCAACGACCTCGCCGACAACAATAAAGTGATCTCCTGCTTCATGGATACCGTCGACTACGCATTCCATCCATACAACAGCTTCTTGTATCCTCGGAGGCTCTACCTTGTTCGACTCTTCAAGTCTAAGATCAGTATCTTCAAGCTTGTTCGGACTATCTCTGAAGCTCTCTTTCCCTACGTACATCACATCATCGATGAAATGTTTAGTGAGAA
This sequence comes from Candidatus Aenigmatarchaeota archaeon, assembly GCA_003553905.1. Taxonomy (GTDB): domain Archaea; phylum Aenigmatarchaeota; class Aenigmatarchaeia; order PWEA01; family PWEA01; genus PWEA01. The sequence goes on along the minus strand of PWEA01000029.1, from coordinate 5,826 downwards.
CATTTAGGGTAAACTCTTCATTTGAGGTGATGTTACCGTATGTATATCTCTCGGGCGAAACCATAATCGCTACCATTGGGGGATCAAAAGAAACAGGAGAAAGCCATGAGAAGGAAGCGGCATTGCAAACTCCTTCGTCGTTTACTGTCGTGATAACTGACGTAGGATGTGTCTGAATCAATCTTATTATCTCCTTCGAATCCAGTTCCATTATACCATCCTTTGGTTCTGTAGAGAAGTTTATAAGGCTTAGTGATTCGATGTTATTTATCCACGAGACCTGCAGATATAATACTCATATAGCCTGTACCTGTATTTGCTTCCCATTTTTTATCGACTTTCTTGATATTTATTTTACGACTGAAAATGGGACAATCAACCACAACTGTTTCGAACTCTCCTCCCTCACCTGCCACATGTATACTATACTGGGTTTCCAGGTCCTTCAAATCCTTCAAGGCTTTTCCATCGATCTTTCTACCCAACCATTCGTCGCCCAGCCCCTGTGCAGCAACCTTTACTACCACGATATCAAAGCTTTCCCTGATAAGATTTTCCATAAGCTCATGTTCATCCATACCCCACAACGGAACCAAACTCTCAAGATCAAACCTATCACAGATTGTTTCTACTCTTTCTCTCTGATAGTTAGAGGCTATAGCTCCGGAAACAATACCATCTACCTTGTCACTGACCGTCTCGATAGCATCTTCAAGAGGCGCCATCCCTTCACCCGAACCTTCTCTCCAGACGAGTGGGATACCCAGAGCTTCGGACTGTAGCTTTACAAGGTCGAGGTTTTCGCTGTGTAAAAACTTAGAATCGGCTTCGGCTTTAACACATATCAGATAGTTCACATCGTGGTCTTCGGAGACCCTTTTCAAAGCATAAATAGAATCCTTGCCGCCTGATATGAGAGCCGCTAGCTTCATACCCCAACCTATGTTTTTTATATTTAAGAAAACATATGGCATACATGAGTTCGTTAGCAACGGCGATGGAGTATATTCCAAGTGGGTTAAATATACTCTACGCGCTCATAACTATAATAACTGCTGTAGTTATAAACAGGCTCATATTCCACGGAGTAATCAACCGAATGGCCAAGAAAGCCGGTGTGGAGAAACATTACGTCAAGCCGCTCAGGCACGCATCTTCTGCAGTAGTCTACGTGGCTGCCTTCTTTACTATATTGTATATATTCGGAGTACACGCATCTCTTGCGGGTCTCATGACAGGTGCTGGAATAGCCGGTATCGTCATAGGTCTTGCATTTCAGGATGTACTTTCTGGAATAGTTTCGGGTGTAATTCTATTTGTAACAAGACCCTTTAAGATAGGAGACTGGGTAGAGATAGACGGAACTGAGGGTATAGTCAAGGATCTAACTCTCCAGAGAACAAGGATAATAACACTAGACGGGGAAGATGTAACGCTACCGAACAGCACGGTGAATAAAAGTGCAATAATGAACAAGACGTACAATCCCAAATCGAGGATAGTCGTTGGTATAGGAGTAGACTACGAAACAGATCTCGAAAAGGCTGTAGGTATATGTGAGGAAATACTACAGAAAAGCGAGCATGTACTTTCAGATAAACCACAGAAAACCCTCATAGAGGAATTTGGGGGTTCTTCGATAAATCTGATCCTAAGATTCTGGATAGACAGAAAAGATATACAGAAAGAAGGAACTAACATGGGACAGATCAAAAGTAATATAAGAAACGAAATAGTTGAGCAGTTCCGTGAAAATGATATAGAGATTCCCTTCCCACATATGGAGATTATAAAGAAGGAATAAACTTACTCTTCCATCGCTGTTATGGAATTAGTCAGAAGGTTTTTGGCTTTGTAAACACATTCTGCCAAATCACTGTCTTGGATATGTTCCTCAGACCTCTCCAGGGCCCTCAAAAAATCTACCTTGTTCTGGTATACCCGTTTCCCCCTTCTTTTATAGGAAGTCACTGTATCTGCATCGAGCATTAACAACACCATACGTTTATACCCGAAACTTATAAAACTAACTGACAGGAGATGCGATTCATCTGTCGGTGTGAAAATCATGGTCGGAGAAGGACAAAGACATACAGATGTGTCTGATTAAGCTTCTGGATTTCTTATTCTCGATCCCACATCAAAATCAAACAGATAGTTTAGTTTTTTGAGTTTTCTATCCATGGATCTATTATTCTGTAGGTGAATCCCATGTACAGTTTCATGATAAAGAACCGAATCCCTTTCTTTATCGTCCATTTCGGATAGTTTCTTCTCGTTGAGATATATTGATTCCGGTTTTACTTCATCATATATCCCGCCATCTGCCTTGTTTGCTATTGTATTGTTATGGTGATGGGCCTGGGAAAAAGAAATATACTGCCCTGCTATCCCGAGAGTCCTGGAAGACCTGCGCTGTTCTCTGATAACCTGGGAATATCGTTGAAGCTGTAGCCTGTATCACCTTCGACCTGGGATATAAACTCATCTAAGATCCGCTCGTACCATTCATCTTCCATGCCAGATGCCTTTTTTTCCTTTGTCATATGATCACCTATATAACTATTTGTAACTAACAAGTAGTTACCAATTATATATTAGTATTCTTGTTATTTAAATCTTCACCCAGAAACCAAACCACCGGAAAGGAAAGCCAACCCTATTTAACCTAGTTACTATGCATAAGAAAAATAATGGAAATGGGGGATCAGGACTTTACATCACTAAGCACTTACGACCAATGTACCAGCTAACCTGTCCCCGAGTCTCTGCTTCTTGTCTGAGATAGCTATGAATATAGCACCCACAAGATAGACAAAGATCCCGTCTATGATCCTCAGAATATTTCTGATGAATGAGGCCTGCATATCACAGGGTTCTCCGTCCTCTTTGACTACCTTGATGCCGGTAACCATCTTACCTACAGTCTGTCCCATATACCCTTCCATCAGGAAGAAATACAGGAAGAACAGAACAATCCAGGATCCACCAAGTCCCATGGCTTCAGCACCAAAGACCTGAAAGGTAAATGAACCTGTGAAGAGGAAACCGACGATCATGAAAAATATGAGCCCTAGAATACTGTCGACAATCACAGAAACGGCACGTATACCGATTCCTCTATTTTCCAAATTTATCACCTCCACTGGAGTTACTTTCTCACCATCGTTTTTATTATTTTTCAAGAATCAACAGTTCGATGAGGAACTGGCCTGGATAAGATATAAAAGGTTTTTGACCTAGGTAAACATTGCGGGGACTTATATGGTATCTTTCGAAGAGTATCTCGACAACCTCAAACGTGTCATAAAAGACCTTGACAGCAAGGAAAGTATGTTAGAAGAGAATATCGAGATACATGAAAACATAGATCAACAGCTCGAAAATGAAATCCGGCTGTTCGAGAATGGTTCCGACCTCGTGGAAACAAGAATAAAAAATCTCGAAGCAGCTGAAAGGTGTACAGGAACCCTTAGCTCGATTGACAGTTTCATATCGGGATACGAGAAAAAAATAAAAAACTACAAAGAACAAAGTCTCGAAGATATAGAGTGGGAAGATGATCTAAGATCAATGATAAGTAAATACAATGAAATCAATTCTGAAATAAATGACTATAGGAACATGACAACAGAACTCTCAGAAAAGGTTTCGGTGGAAAGAAAAAACTCTAAGGCACAGCAAAGACGATACCGATCCAGAAACCTCTAAACTTCGTTTATGTATTTCTGAGGGAAATTTTTGAACTTTTGGAAATACTTCTTACTTATTTTCTGTAGATCCTTTTCCAACTCTTCCATGTCATCTCCTCTGACTGTTAGTTCTATCACTTCACCTATCGGAGTAAAATCATACTGATAGTAACTCTCAAGACTATGTTTACGTAGTCCACTGTTCATGAATGCCTTCATGCTTCCTGAATAACCCGGGCCTTCAAATCCGTCTGGTAACCTAACACAGTCCTTTTTATCTACGGAAGATCCTTCCTTGGGACAAGCACGGTTGGATATCCTATACTCTTTCTTATCTATTGTAAGGTACCCACTGATCTCCTCTATGTCGTTTTCGTACTCCTCCAGTATGTTTTTGAAAGTACCTTGCGAATCCAGTACCCTGAAGTTGCTCTCAAACTTACCATTTAATGCATCTTTCATACATCACCACCTTTGCCCCAACACTTATATTTCTATACCACACCACAACAACACGATCGTTCTCCTTTATGAAAGCGAATGTGTTTCTGGGCCCAGACAGTTCACGGCCAAAACAAATTATAAAAGCTTTAGGTACTATTGAACAACTGTTGGAAATTCGCCCTTATCGGCGAAACCATGAGGTGATTGGATGAAAAAATCGGGAAAAGAAAGGGGCTTTGGTTTATGTAATTCCCTTTCAGAGAAAAAACTGGTTCTGATGACCTTCGAAGATATCCTTCAAAGAGCCAGGTTGGACAAATACCGCATCGAAAGATGTGTAGAAGAACAGGAAAACGTGGACAATGAATACGAAGCCAGGCTCGAAGATATCGAAGGTGATGGAGTTCATGAAGAACTGCTTGAAAAATTTGTTTATCAACCGCGTCTTCATAACCTCAGAAATGCAGAAAGGGGTATCGGTCTTTTGGAAAGTATAGATGATTTTTTGGAAAAACAGAGCAAGGAGCTACAAAAGTTCAAACAAGGCTTGGACGTTCACAACCTAGAGGATAGGGCCTATAGGGCAGAAAAAGAGTACGAGAAAATACTTCAGGAAAGGGAAATATATCTACAGGCTCTTGATGAATACAACAAAGCAATGGACGAGCTAGCTGAAGATGAGTGGTAATAGCTTGGCACGAATAGGTTTAGGTCACTTATTCACTCCTAAAGGTTGGAGTAAATGCGGCCTGGTTACAGAAGTACGGTCGAAAGTACCATGACAAGGAGAACTCAAGATCTGCTGTGAATACTCCATCGAATTGTAGAGGAACAGATTAGATATTTATATTTCAAAACCCCCTTTCCTCATAGATAACATGGATGAGGCTTGCAAAGAAACAAGAAAACTTGTCGAAGAAATCATCCAAATAGACGACAACGGCAAAAACATAGAAGATGTGGATGTCAGAAGCGAAGAATTCTATGAGAACGCAAAGATGCTTGATGATGTTGACCCCAGGAACACACATATCCATTATCCCAACCTGTTTTCTGACTCTGAAGAATGTATGAGCATGGAAGATTTGGAGGAAACCTTTGACAAACTAAAAGAAGAACACAAGGGATTTGAGGAAAAGTACATCGTAGAGAATAGGCCCGGACACATATACGATAACAAGGAAGCTTTACTTGAGAACGCCGAAGACGGTGATATTGTAAGCTATGTCGAAGATGGTATTGTCAAATTATACAGGGCAGAAGCGGAAGGAGCAGATGATAAAAAGCTGGTGGAAACTTCAATGAATGAAGTACTAGGAAACCCTTAAACGTTGAAAGGTGTCTGTTTCTGGGCAAACTTTAGAGCTGTGAGATAAACTGAGCCAAAAGAGCTGGGTAAGGAATTTAAATAATTTTATAGTCGTAGGTTGGTAACCCACTACAAGAGGAGACAAAAGGAAGATCTTATAACTTCGGGTATATAGCAGTGACTAAAACATAAAAAAATAAGAAAGGTTTGACATGTTCCTTCAGAGAGCCTCTTCGGGCATCTCTTCAAGACAAGTCATCACGGCTTCTTCTATCCTTTCGAGATCTCCGTCCTTCAGCATCTGCACGTTGTCACAGATACTTCTGTTCAGATCCGCTTTGTAGACGTCTATGCTCAACTGTTCCAGTACACGGAAAGCGT
>PWEA01000031.1 GCA_003553905.1 Candidatus Aenigmatarchaeota archaeon | reverse complement strand
TCCGTCCCACTTCTTCATGTCTATTACATATCGTGTGATATTGTCTCCGTCTATCTTTGTCTGTATTTCTGTTATGTTGAACCAACCGTCAGAATCTGATTCATTCCAGGTTAAAACCTCGGATTCATTTTGATTGTGAAACATATCTTCAGTATAGCCTCTGATAGTAACGTTTACATCTTCCAATGGTTCTTCATCAGGTGAAAGAACGTATCCATCCAGGCTTTTTTCCGAACTTGCTAAAACAGAATTTGAGAAAAATATTGTGAAGATTGTTGCTGTAATGATCAAAGTTAAGATTTTTTCATGATTCATAGTTTTCACTTGTCAAAAGATATTGGTTATAAATTATTTTATCCTCTTTATATAAGTTTAAACCTGAGGATTTTGTCGAATCTGAAAACATGTTTTTGAAAACATGTTTTGAACATATTTTTGTTTCGAATGAACAGGCTCCTAGAACTGTATATATGCTTTACCCCCTGACTTCCTTACAAGCCCCTGGATTTCTCCCTCACCAACAAAGCCTTCTTTTGAAATACCTGTTATTTCATTTGTTCCGTCGATAAGCTTGTAATATTTCCACCCATTTTCTCTCTTATCGAGCGGTCTCGACTGGACTGTCAGTTTAACCTCCCGCAGAAGAAAGTCATCAGGATTGTTTACTATCTTGTCGATCGTAATCCTATCTCCTGTTTTCTCCTCTTCACTTAACCATGGAAGTGGAAGATTTCTTTTGAGCTCGGTCCTGAAGTGGTATGTGAGGAATGTAACCAGCCCCAGCACAAAAAGGGAGATTGCAATATAAGGAACTATCCCGAATCCTGGTCCTTCGTCCCGATTTTCCATTAATGCCTGGGAAGCAAGCTCCATGGCATCTTCGTAATTCTCGTTTTCAAACTCCTCTAAAGCCCGTTGTAGTGTTTCGTATCCGGGTTCACCTTCTTCTATCATCTCCTCAGCTCTAAGAACTCTCTTTCTTGCGTCCATTTCTTTTTCATCGAGTGGCTTGAAGACTGCAGCTACAGTCATGTTTTCATTGATTTCTATTTCCTTTACGGCCTCTTCCGAAATGACATCTCCCGTCCATTCATCGAACTCCCATCCTTCTTCGGGGAAGGCTTCTAAATTTATTGTATCTCCTTCTTCGAAAATATTGGACCCCGTGTCCGGTATTACAGTACCTTCACCTGTGGGTTCGTTCATAGTTAGAGTGTATGTTGGGACTTCGACAAACACAGCCGAGATACTTTTGTCACTGCTCATGGTTACCGTAAGTGGTATGTTATCACCTGTTCTATCACCGGACCATTCATCGAATACATAGCCTATATTTGAACTTATGTCTAGTTCAAGGTCAGTGCCTTCCTCTACCTTATACTCTGCTATAAATTCATCGTTTTCATCTGTTTCATCAGGATCTATTAGATCGCCGTTTTTGTAGACCAGAATCTCTCCGTGTTCATTTACATACTCTACCTCAAGTGTATATTCGTCTGGATCAGAAGGTCCCGGACCGGGCGAAGGTCCATTACCTGTTGTGTCCTCTTCGAAGTGAGCTGTGATATTCTTGCTTTCGTTTATTAGTATCGTTATCTCATTTTCCTCCGACTCTCCGTCGGGATAGTCTCCTTCCCATTCGTCGAACATCCAACCTGAGCTTGCTGTAGCTTCGACTGTAACTTCGCTTTGCTCTATATATGTGTGCGTTCCTTCTTCCGGATCCGTTTCACCGCTTCCATCCCCTATATTTATTGTTAAATTGTATCTCGTGTATGTCGTGAAGTTTAATATATCGCCTTCATCTGTCTCGTCATCCACATCTCCTATCGCTCTGAACTCATACGTAGTACTTTCGTTAAGGTCTGTTATCTCTCTGGAGAATTTTCCAGGTTCGTTTAGAGTCTCGTTTTCGGTTTCTTCCCACTCATTCTCACCGTCTTCTCGCCACTCAAAGAATACGGTTATATCATCGGATTCCATCCCCATTAGTTTTATTTTTCCTTCAAGTGTCGCCGTGTCATTTGTTACCGTGGACGATTCTGTAGTCACATTCACAGATGTTTCGTTGAAGTGGGCTGTGATATTCCTGTCACTTGTCATGTTTAGTGTTATCTCATCTTCCTCGACTCCTTCCGTAACATTTCCAGTCCAGTGGCTAAAGAACCAGCCTTCATGGGGGGAGGCTGTTACATTGACCTCTTCGTAATCGTCATAGTAGTGCGTTCCTTCTTCCGGATCCGTTTCACCGCCTCCTTCTATATCTATTTGGAGTGTATGGTCCTTTGCTTCCATGAAGTTTGCGGTAACTTCCTTGTGACTATCCATGACTATTGTTATCTTATCTTCCTCCGACTTTCCGTCGGGATAGTCTCCTTCCCACTTGTCGAACACCCAGTCATCGTCCGGTTCTGCTGTAAGCGTTACCTCTTCTTCTAAATCATATCTTTCTTTATCTGGATCTTTTTCGACAGAGCCGTCTCCTTCTATTGATACATCGAGAGTAGTAGTGTTGTTAAAATTGGCAGTTATTTCTTTATCACTATCCATCGTTACAGTTATTTCCTCATTTTCCTCAACGTCTTCCGGAACATCTCCTGTCCATCCCTCGAAGAACCATCCATCATCTGCCTCGGCCTCCAGGTCAACCTCGGTTCCCGGCTCGTATTTATCCTGACCTGGGTCTATGCCCACAGACCCATTGCCACTTATACTGATATCTAATTCATAGTTTTCCTCAAACACAGCAGTTATGGAATAGCTGTATTCCATGGTCACAGTAGTGCTGGCTGAATCTGTATCCTCTATATTTTCTACAACACCGCTCCACTCATCAAAATGCCAGTCATCATCTGCCTCGGCCTCCAGGTCAACTTCTTCATCCCTTTCAAAAATATGCGTTCCTTCTTCTGGGTTCGTGCTACCATCTCCTTCTATATTTATTTCCAGTTCTTTTGCTTGCCACCAAAGTGCAGGATACCCAGAATAACCTTTATGGTCTTCAACGACTTCATGATCACCATCCTGCCATGTGTTAACAAAGTCCCAGTCTTCGTATGTATCTTCGTATGGATATATCATCTGCTCTGTGGTCCTGGGTTCTCCGCCATCGCTTGTATCCGTTCCAGAGGTCTCACTATTCCAGTAAGAATCGGTAACTTCTCCATTATTTCTTCCGACCAACCCACCTACTTCATCATCTCCAGAAACCTCTCCGGTCGAGAAAGAATCAGTAACTTCTCCATTATTTCTTCCGACCAACCCACCTACTTCGATGTGGCCATCGACACTTGAAGCTGAATAAGAGTTGGAAATATCCCCACTGTTTACCCCTACTAATCCACCGGTAGTTGTTGTTTTATCACCATCATGATCGAAATCCTTACCTTTCACAACACCAGTCGAATAGGTATTAGAAACGGTACAATCTTCTGATGTTCTTCCTGATAGACCGCCTACCCTTCTTTTTCCAAATATATCAACATTTACCATTCCAACATTCTGAATAGTAGAACTATCAAGATAACCAAATAATCCAATGTAATCCACATCAAGCCTATCTATAGTCAAATCCTTTATTTCGTAGCCATCACCGTCAAAAGTGCCTTCAAATCTGTTGTCGCTATTTCCTATCGGCTCCCAACCTTTATCGGTATCAACGTGTTCTTCATAACCATCTGTGTTTTCGTCTAAATCATTAACAAGAACATAGTCTCCACTCAAGTCGTTTCTCATATCATTAAGTCCGTGCCAGTCCGATATTTCCTCCGGATTTGATGCTATGGCTCCTTGAGAGAGAAAAACAAAACTGAGGGAGGAGATTAGAACGAGACATATAATCAAGTTTTTTGATCTACGACTACCTACACTGCACATATCTAAATAATTGTGTAATCATTATAAAAAGTTTCGAATAATAAGAGACAGAGAAGGTTTATACCCCGAATCTCTTTACTAGCTTAAATTAATGATATTTCCTATAATCATGGAAGTAGTTGTAATAAATTCTAGAACCAAACATATACCTTTCCATCTTTTATCCTTACCAACCCCTCGATTATGCCCTCACCCGATACCCTTTTCCCTTTTGAGACACCGAGTATGCTGTCGGCTTCGTCTGTGAGCCTGTAGTAGTTCCTGTTATTCACATCCTTCCACAAAGGCTTGCATAATGCCTTGAACCTCACCTTCTTCGAAGTGAATTTATCTGGATTTCTGAGTATCTCATCGATATCAACCTTTTCCACCTCCTTACTTCCGGCTTTTCTGATGGAAGGCTCAACCCCTTTCTTCCTGAACTTTATCAGAGATAAAGAAATCAGTACCACGGCCAGAACAGAAGCTATGATGTACGGAATAATTCCGACTCCCTCCTTTTCCTCTATGGCTTGGGAAGCCAGTTCGGATGCCTTTTCATAGTCTCCCTCTCCAAAGGCCCTTTTTGCTTTTTGCAAAGTTCTAAAACCACCTTCCCCTTCTTCGATCATGTCCTCAGCTTCCTGTATCATGTCCTCAGCTTCCTTTCTTTCCTCGATGATTTCCGGCTTAATAAAGTGAGGTGTTATCTCCAAATCCTCGTACATGGAGAAGACTATTCTGGGATCACTAGAAATTAAATCTCCTTCCCATCTGTCGAAGTACCATCCTTCTTTTGGATCACCTTCAACTATAACTTCCTTCCCTTCTGTATACTCATAAGAGCCTGGTTCAGGACTCACGGTTCCTTTCCCTATGGGTCCGTTTATTATGAGGGTGAAGAGTTCAGCAAACCCTGCCATTAAATGTGTATCTCCATCTACTGTAAAACTGATTGTCTTGGAATCTTCAGTTAGGTCCCCGGACCATTCACCAAAGACGTATCCTTCTACAGGTTCTGCAGTTATCTCAAGTTCTGTGCCTTCCTCTACGTTGTAGCTCTCCGTAACTGTCCCGTTTACATCACTTTCATCGGATTCGAGGAGATTCCCTTCCTCGCGAACGATAACTTTGCCACCTTCTCTTAGCCATTCGATGCTTAAAGTGTATTCTTCTAGACGGGGTGTGGTGGTTGTTCTACTGGGGTCCGCTGTGTCTTCCTCGAACCGGGCAGTTATAGACCTATCTTCAATCATGATTACTGTTATTTCTTCCTCTTCGCCTTCGTAGTCCTTTATCCACCCGTCGAAGTACCATCCACTTTCGGGATGTGCCGTGATATCTACTTTAGTTCCGTTCGGGTAGAATTGACTTTCAGGATCTATCTCCACATTTCCCTCACCTGAAATTTTCACAGAAAGCTTGTACTGGTGCTCCTCCCAGACGAGAGCAGGGTAACCACTGTTTCCCTTACGGTCTTTTTTCCACTCTGTTCCCTTCCAGATCTTTTCAAAATCCCACTTTTCGTACGTTTCAGGATAATCGTTCTCATAATTGGTCATCTGATCAGTTGTCCTTGGTTCGCCACCTTCGGACTTTTCTTGACCACTGGTCTCGTTGTTCCAGTAGGAGTCTTTTATCGTTGCATCACCACTACTCTCTCCGACCAGCCCTCCTTCCGACCCTTCTCCATAAACCTCAGTTGTTGCATAGGACCTTGAAATATTCCCACTTACTAATTCCCCGGCAATACCCCCTACTTTCTTCTGGCCTATGACATTTCCCATGGTATAAGAATTCTCTATCGGGTTATCTTTTGTCAAGTTTCCCTTCCCCACCAGACCCCCTGAGTTATGTTTGCCCGATACAATGCCTGAAAAATATGAGGACTGGATGGTGGTTTTTAAACCATGCCCCACCAGACCCCCTGTATTGTTCAATCCCTTGACATGACCGTTCTTTACTCCCAAGTCCTTTATCAATGCGTTTTTTGTATATCCGAAAAGACCGGTGTTGTTGGATTTTTCGTCTATATAGAGATCTGATATCAGGTGACCTCGGCCATCGATGCTACCTGTAAAAGGATGAGTTGAATTTCCTATGGGATTAAATTCCTGACCTTTGGCGTCTATATTGTCAGTCATTATATAGTCACCAGAGAGGTCCTCATGAATACTTTCGAGATGAGTGATGTTTGTTATCTCATTCTTTACGGGTGCTGTCCCCTCTACATCCTCAGAAGCCTTCACATTGACTGGTAGAAATAAAGCTAAGAGGAGTAATGATGCTAAAATGATTCTTTTTTGGTGGTTATCCATAATATCCTCAGTATGATGATCATAATACATGTGATATTTTAAAACAGATTTTTAGGTATGGGACCCAATTCTAGTTTCTATCCTTCGAGTCCTTCTCGTTCCCGAGGTCTTCCTTGTAAAATCCTCCAAATGAGTTTTTGTCTTCAATCCATCTGAAGGTGAGGTATATGAGGAAGAGAGCTATCAGAAATATTCCTGCGTAGATCCATTCCATGTCGGTCTTCTCCTCGACTGCGTGTATTGTTAGGGTAAAACTTGAACTAGTGACTATTTCCGAGGTACCTTCTTCTCCGTCGGTTATCGAGCGAACAGTAAATACTGCTTCGTATTCGCCTTCTTCCTTCGGTACCTTTATTTCCTGTTCTATGTTCTTGACCCCCGAGACCTCGGTATATTTCTTGGTCTCGGATTGATTCAGAAACTCGAACTCGTAGTGGATATCGGTCTCCTCGGAGACGCTCACGGTCAGATTGTAATCAAAACTCTCACTTACGTTCACTGTTATCTCATCCTCAGCGTAGGAAATGCCTACGGTTGCGGACATTACCGATTGTGCAAGAACAATAAAGGAAAGTGCAAAGAGAACAACATACATTCCTTTCATAGAATGTAAGTGTGGGCAGAGAAATAAAAACCTTTCCATCCAGGATCTTCAGTCCTAAAGTGCGCTTTCAATGGTGTGGTTAAATTGATTTGTGTATGTGTCCGCCTTTATATCATTAGGAAGTTCCAACGTGAACCCGGGCTTGTATCCGACTTCGTCGAATATCTCGGCCTTGGGTATCTCCGTGAAGACCTGACTTGTCTCAGTTACGGTCATTGATTCCTCCTCGGCGTATATCTCAGTCTGCTCTATGGGTATCTCATCATCAGTTTCTTCGCTTGTATAATTACTTCCTTCCCAAGAAGAATTGAGTATTATATTACCATAGTTTTTTATTGTCAGGTTACTGGACTCGACCACTTCTCCAGGAACTCCTGGATCAAAGTTTACAACTTCTTCCTCTATTTCGGAAGCTACCAGAGTATTTATACTCGTTGCTTCAACCCCCGTATCATTATTACTATATCCATCAACGTCTTCAGTGTACCAGTAAACGTCGTAGTTCCCAGGTTCCTGGAAGTACAGTATCTCCACGCTTGCCTCTACCTTGGCCTCGGTTTCATCACCGTACGTCTCGTCGTAGTCGACAAAAGTTTCGTCGTCCCAGTACACTCTATGGATGTAGACAGTTGGAGATCCTTCACCGTCATATTGAATTTCAAGATAGGAATCCGATAGGCTGATGTTGTCCGATCCTGAGAAATGGGAGACGATGGCGCTGTATCCACTCTGTTCTATCGCCACACCCGGCGTTAAAACTATGTCTTCAGGGGCATCAATATGTGTCACATTTATGCCGTGGACCTCGGCTATCCCTATGACCGTATCATCATCAGCGAATACAGACGGCAAAATCAGTAACATGGAAATGGTCACGGTAAGCACCGAAACCGCTAGAACCTTACCTGAGACTTTCGTATCAGTCACCTCCGAAGCTAAAATATCGAATAGTTCAGAGTTATTTATAACCATATTAATTCTAATTTGTTGATCCTTATATAAAAACTTTATGTCATATATGATCTTTCTTCAACGGTATAGTTAAACTGGTGTTTCTGGTAGGTCAGACCAGATGCGGAAAGAAGTATTGTATAAGCCACGAGATCTGCTACCAAAACCAAGAGCTCTGATTGGTTCGTATTTTTTATTCGTATTTTCCAATTTTAAATCTTTGTCTCGTCTTTTACAGCCTGGAATCGGGCTTTACATAAAGATATGTTTCCGGTCTTGACCTTGCTGTAACGGCTTTTTGGGATTTTTTGTTCTCCGATTTTTGGGATCTAAGCAAAGTGGTACCCAGAGGGCGTAATTTTAAAAAGGAGGGTATACAAAGGGTATAGTGTGGAGGTGAAAAAGATGGCCGATACTCGTTACTTTGAGATGATAGAGAAAGGTAAGAAGCATGTATTCAAAGGCAAGACACCGCGCCAGGCAGCACTTAAAGCAGCAACCAGGTTCGGCACCAGAGGAAAAGCTGGAAAGAAGATAGAGCTCAGGGAGCGTGGAAGAAGGAACCAGGACGGTACCTACTCCCTGCACCAGTATCACGTAGGTTATGAAGAGAAATCCGCACCTTCTGATGCACCTGATTGGCTTGGAAACAAGGTCAAGGAGCCCTTAGTAGAGAAGCAAGGTGTCAAGAGAGTAGATAAAATACCGAAGGCTTAAAAACTCTTTTCGGGGTTTAACCGATCCCGAATTCCTTTCTTTATTTTTGATCGATTAGTTGTAGGTCTATGATATGGACATCTTTGAAAAACTATACATAAACTTCAAAAATATCAGACCTCCAATATATTTTAGGTGAAATTATGGTCACTTTCAGATGGTTTGGACAGGCATGTTTCGAGATAGACAGTTCTTCGACTGTGGTTACGGATCCACATGACGGCGATTCTGTTGGTTTACATGTTCCTGAAACTAAGGGAGATTTTGTTATTATTTCACACGATCATTACGACCATGCAAGCGGTAAGAGTATGGTGTCGGGGGATGGTTCGACTGTGATAGAAGGTACCGATACTAGTGGATCCGAGCAGATAGATCTGGAAAGGTTTGTTAGTTACCATGACAAGGTAAGCGGTGATGCCAGAGGTGAAAACATTATATCAAAGTTTCAGGTCGATGGCGCAAGTATATGTCATTTGGGGGATCTGGGCCATTTGCTGGATGAAGATAAGATCGAAGAGATCAAACCAGTGGACGTTCTCTTGATTCCTGTGGGAGGTAAGTTCACGATAGACGGACTTGAGGCAGCGGAACTTGTCAGAAGCCTTGAACCACGTATAGTAATACCCATGCATTACAAAGTTGATGGACTCAAAGTGCCGGTCTCAGGACCTGAAAGGTTTTTGAAGGATATCGAAAAAGACTACGTAGTTCGTAGAGTCGAAGAGCTCAGTTTCGATGCACTCCCTGAGGACAAATCCGTGTACGTACTCGAATGCATGGCTTGAAATACCTCGATAAGGCTTATTAACTCTTGTTTATGTAGTTGTTATCATGTTGTTCAACGAATATTCCCTTTCAGAAAGGATCGTTTCTTTTAGCTTTATCACAGGACTTGTTCTAGGCCAGATTACGGGCATAGTTCTGTCTTTGATCACCGAGATAAGCTTGGTTACTGGGATTGTGAACGGGATAGGTGCTGGTGTAATAGTTGCCATGGTCCCCGCACATGTTCTCATTAATGAAAGCCTCGAAGACAGTAGGATGATAGTTCCTTTTGCGATGGGATGGGGAACATTCGTAGGTATACTCGTAGGAATATCTGTTTCCTGGAGCAACGAGCTTCCGTATATGTGCGGGTTTTCCTATGGTGCTATGTCCGGTATAGCTGTAGGAACAGGAATAGGACTTGTACTGTGGAGACTCTTTTAGAGTGTCCTAGTCGATCAGTTTTCTAAATAGGCTTTTTATCCTTCTGATTGAGACAAGTATGAGACCGGTGATAATGATCAGATGCCCGGGTGTATCTCTTAGGAAGAAGTAGACTGATTGGAAAATTCCGTAGCTTGGACTGATTGGTAAGTTCTCTACTCCGAAAAAGAGCATGCCACCGAAGGCTATGATTATCAATGGAAGTACAATCTTTTCTCTTCTGCTGTGGTCCATGAAGATAACGTATGCTACGAGGGCACCGGAGTATAATAATATGGCTATATTAGAAAATTCTCTTGCGAGGAAGAAAAGCCCGAAGGCAATAAGAATTTTCCCAATCTTGTCTGCGATGTTCTTCATAAAAAAACCATAACTGTCTTTACTTAAATATCTCCGGGTTATCGCTGGATGTAAATGGCGTCCTCGGAGGGATTTGAACCCTCGACTCCCAGCTTAGGAGGTTCACCTTCCGTATGGAATCTGGTGCTCTGTCCAGACTGAGCTACGAGGACACATGTCTACGGTAGCTACCTGTTGCTAAAGCTACTTAAAACTTTCCAGTATCTGTTAGAAATGTTGTACAGGTCTAGTTGATCTCCTTCTTCAGGTCCTTTAGCTTACGATGTGCTACGTAGTACATATGGTGCTGTTTACCACTCTTGAATATACTTCTTTTCTGGTCCGCCTTTTTTATCGCCCTATCCAGAAGGTGTTTTTCTACTTGGTCTGTTCCTTCCATCTGTCTTTTTACTGCTTTGTGTACATAACTTAGATTTGTGAGAGTTTCATCAACAGGTCCCGAACCGATGCCCCTCTTCCATAGATCTTCAAACTCTTCTTTCATATCTTCTAAACCACTAAAGAGACTCCATGCCTTCATCACCAGAAATATGGATACTGTTGATCCTACTGTTAAACTTATAAGTCCACCGAACTTTATGAACTCTCCTGTGAAAGACATACCACTTTTAGTTTTAGTGGTTGATGAGTTAAATAAATTAGTTAGGAAGCTTTAGAAAATCTACAACACTTAGCTTAATTTGCCATGCCAGAGCCCATCCTTCAAACTTTTACCTTCTCTTTCTTCCCATTTTTCAAGGGGAATGGAGTTTTTCTTACGGATTTCTTCGCCGACACCGAGACCGTTGTAAGTACAGAAAGGTACCATCCCCTCTGGGGTACTGTACTGTATCACACAGCTGCTTAGTCTATTTATATTGAGGTTCCAGGCATCTTGGAACCACATACTACCTATATATAGACTTTTTTTGTGGAACTTGCCTATGGAGTAGTAGTTTCCTGACACCAGTGCATTACTGAGTACATTCTTAATCGAAAGTTCTTCGGGAACCTTCTCTGAGTCGATGAAATCAGGCAGATTTTTCATCAATGACGACATTATTCTGGTTTTTTTCAGCTTCCCTCTTTTCTTCGATAGCCTTTCTACGTACTTCATAAGACCCTCGACGTCAACGAATCTCGTTATAGGCAGAAGCTTTCCGTCTTTGATGAAAGCATATGTTGCTCCACCGCACATGGGGTTTGCAGTAAACTCGACCTGGTCCTTGTCCTTGACACTTTCTACAAGCTTTGAGACGGGATAAACAAAAGGAACAGGATACCAGTCATCTCTGCTGATCTCTCCGTCGAGTTGTTTGTTGAGCTCTTCCATCATCTCCGAGTAATCAACTCTGTGGTTTTTCCTGTAATCATCATCTACTTCTGTTATCCTGCCTGTAAAGGCCAGAGGCTGGAAGTTCACACCGCTTACGACATCTAGATTTTCCTGTGCAAATCTTACGATATCACCTGCTTCATCAAGATTGTCCTGCGATAGTACAGGCACAAGGACTACGCTGTGTATACCAGCCTTCCTCATATTTTCTATTGCCTTTTTGTTCTGTTCTATCCATGGATTTGTATCTTCGGACACACCGTCAAAACTTAGATAAACTGTATTAACAGGACTTTCTGCTAGTTTTTCGGTAAATTTCTCGGATTCTGCCATCTTAAGTCCGTTTGTATTTAGTTGTATATGCACGAACCCCTTTTCATCAGCCATATCTATTATTTTAAAGAGATCTTCTCTGACCGTTGGTTCACCACCTGTTATTTGTACAGACTTGGAACCCACGGGCTCTATGTTTCTTGCCTGGTCCATAAGATCTCCTATTTCTTCGAGCGATGGCTCATAGACGTATCCAGAGGCACCTGCATTCATAAAGCAGTATGAACATCGTAGGTTACACCTGTTTGTTACAGTTAGGTTTGTCAGTACGGACTGTGATTTATGTTTGTCGTAGAGGGAAAGATTTTTTAGCTCTGCATTGTCCATGCCCTTACCTTCTTTTTCGTACTTCTTCCATTTTCTGTAGTCGGCAGGATTGCTGAAGATTATTGCTTTGAATGTTCCATGTTCTTTACAGTCCTTCTTTAACCATATCTTTCCATCCTCTTCGATTATCTCTGCAGCTATCTTCTTTACGTCTCCTTCTTTTAGACAATCCGGACAGATTGACTCCGTCGTTTCCATGATTTCCATTGTATCAAACTTTTGATATATTTTAAAACTTGTAAATTTACTTAGAACCAACCTTTATAAAACTTATTCATACCCTCACTTCTATGGTATTATCCCCTGTACTGAGGACAACGTGTCCTCATAAAATCTGCATCAAGTTCTCTTCCATACAGTTTTCCCACCTTCGTCTTCTAGTATTATGCCTGCATTACTGAGAACATCTCTGATATCATCTGCGCTTTTGTAATCTCCTTCTTCTCGAAAGTCGTCCCTTATTTCAATTAAAAGCTCCACGGCCTCCTCCGGTATTTTATCACCTTCCTCCTCCAGCTCCAGCCCGAGACCCAGGATCTTTCCGAGCTCCTGTATCTTGTTACGGGCTTCTTCGAGTATTTCCTTTTCATTGTCCAGGTTTTTGTTGACCTTCTTGGCGAACTTCATTATTTCGTTGAGTGCTCGAGGTGTGTTCAAGTCATCATCCATGGCCTCTACAAACTTTTCCTCCAGCTTTTCTGTTTCTCTTTTCAAGTTTTTCTTCTTTCCACCTTCTGCATTGTCAATATTCCACAGTGTATTGTACAGTTTTTCGAGGTTATCTTCTGCGTTCTTCAGGACCTTTTCATTGAAGTCTACCTGCTTTCTGTAATGGCTACTTGCAAAGAACATCCTCAGAACCTCAGGATCGTACCTTCCCAGAAGTTCTTTGACAGTATAAAAGTTGCCCTTGCTTTTGCTCATCTTTTCCCCTTCTACGGTGATGTGTTCGCTGTGGATCCAGTAGTTCACAGGTTCTTCGTCGAGATTGTTCATTGCAATATTCTGTGCCCTTTCGTTGGGATGATGGGGGAATATATGGTCTACCCCACCGGTATGTATATCAAACCTCTTACCAAGGTATTTGGAACCCATTACACTACATTCAAGGTGCCATCCGGGGTATCCTTTGCTCCATGGTGATGGCCATTTCATTATATGTTCAGGATCTGCATCTATCCATAGTGCAAAATCAATAGGAGACCTTTTTTCTTCAGTTTCTTCTTTGTCTACACGTCCACCGGCACCGGCCTTAAGTTCTTCGATGTCCATGCTTCCTACCTTTGGGTATTCGTGGTCTTCGTTGAACTTCATTACGTCGAAGTAGACCGTTCCGTTCACCTCATATGCGTACCCGTTTTTTATTATTTCCTTTATAGCTTCTATCATCTCAACCATATGGCCCGTAGCCCTTGGATTTACATTATGTCTTTTCATGTTAAGTTTTTCCATCTCCTTGTACCAGTTCTGCACCTTTTCGGTGACGAGTTCCATGGGTTCTATCCCTCTGTTTTTTGCCTCCTTCTCTATCTTGTCTTCTCCTTGATCTTCATCGTCGGTCAGGTGCCCGACATCAGTTATATTCATTATATGGAAAACATCATAACCCTTCCACGTTAGGTATCTATTGAGTATGTCCCATGAAGCATAGGTCTTTGCGTTTCCGATATGCATGTCCAGATATATGGTCTGACCACAGGAGTAGATACCCACCTTTCCTTTTTTGATAGGCTCAAACTCTTCCTTTTTCCTTGACATGGTGTTGTAGAGCTTCAATGACATAATATCACATTGTTTGAAGCCGGGCGCCGGATTCGAACCGGCGTACGCGGATGTCCACACTTGGTTTGATGAAACTTTTTTTCTCGAAAGCGAAGCTTTCGTAAATTACGGAAACCCCGTTTTCGATATTTTTCCTTGAAAAGTTTATCTGCAGTCCGCTGCCTAAGCCTGACTCGGCCAGCCCGGCAAACATAGAAGTAGTATAGTGGTCTAACTTAAAATCTTTTTTAGAACTATAGTTCAGAAAATCATAACCAACTACTTCCGGGACAAAAACGTCCACCTACCATAATACCACAACGACATTTTCTTCTCATGGCTTAAATATTTTTCGGGATACGAGACTGTATCCGAGGAAGGCATTGAAAACGTTCTTTGGTAGGTCATCTAAATGTTCCAGTATTATCTTTTTTCGTCTTCTAAATCCTCTTGTTCGGTGGCCATGTTTTCCTGGTAGTTCATAACAAGAGGTTCTTCGAAACCGAGGCCAAGATTATCATAGGGATCGTTGTTGAAGTTTTTTGCAACCTCGTCCCAGTCCGTTGCCCTTTCATAGCTGTCTTTGAGAAAGCCGTAGACCTTTAGAAGACCCTCCTTGAGATCAATAGACATGTTACCATTTAGTAAATATACCTTAAAATTTATAAGGATTTGTGTTCAACTTTACTGAGACGTTCCCAATGCGTTGAAAAATATGCTTTAGATGATTAAAATGGATCCACACAGGATAGAACTTTCGAGGGAGATTATAATAGGAAACGAGGCCTACAAGAAGTTGCCAGAAATCCTGGAAAAGCTTAAATTAAAAGGCCCTGCTTTAATTGTTTGTGATCCTACTACTTTCGAAGTTGCGGGCAGAGAAGTAGGGCAGATACTTGAGAAGGACGGCTTTGCAGTTGACAAGGTACTTTGTAGTGATGTTACAGAGAAAGAGCTAGAGAGAGTCAGGAGCAGGGCAGACAACTTTAAGTTTGTCCTTGGTGTTGGTGGTGGTAGGATAATAGATACAGCCAAATATGTTGGTACAGAAGAATCAGTTCCGTATATATCGGTTCCTACAGCACCTTCCCACGACGGCATAGCCAGTTCGAGGGCGACAATAAACAAAGAGGATCGCAGGTATTCATACGAGGCCGATGCACCCACTGCGATTGTTGCTGATCTCGGTATCATAGGCGATGCACCCATGGAACTAATATCAGCAGGTTGTGGTGATCTTCTTTCGAACATAACCTCTGTCGAGGACTGGAAACTGGGTCAGAGAGACAACGGGGAATACTATTCCGACTATGCAGCAGCCCTTTCAGTGCTTGCGGCTGAAATTATCATAAGTTCGTCTGATATGATAAAAAACAGGGAAGAAAGAGGTATAAGAAATCTTGTAAAGGCCCTGATATCTGCAGGTATAGCTATGTCCATAGCAGGTTCTTCAAGACCTTGTTCAGGTGCTGACCACCAGTTTTCACATGTGCTGGATTATATAGCCGAAGAACCCGGAAACCACGGTCATCAGTGTGCTATGGGTGCACTACTTTCGGCAGAACTCAGGGACATGGACTACAGTGGTATTAGAGAAACAATGGAAAAACTTGACATACCTACGAGAATAAATCAGACATCCTTCTCCAAAGACGAGGCCTTCCGAGCCTGGGAAGAAGCGAAGAACATAAGGGATAGGTATACTGTTTTGGATGTAAAGGATTTTGATACCGAAAGCTTATTTAAACGTGCGGGAATTATTTAGTTCGTGATAAAATGAGAAGAGACTGGAACCACATAACGAAAATAGATCCCGACAAGGAAATAACAAAGGAAAAATTGGACAGAGTAGTAAACAGCGGTACAGATGCTTTGATGATTTCTGGTACACAAGGAGTTACGAAGACTAAACTCAAAAAGACCTTGAGCATGCTCGAAGACTGTGACCTTCCTAAAATCCTTGAACCCTCTGATCCTACAACAGTCATGTACGATGGCTTCGACGACATATATGTACCTTCTGTCATAAATGCAAGGGATCCTAGGTGGATCATGGGACACCATAAAGATTGGGCCATAAACTTTAATCCCAGATGGGAAGAGATAACTAAAGAAGCGTATATAGTTTTAAATCCTGATTCGGCCGTTGGGATGGTCACCCAGTCGAATACAGATCTGTCTACTGAAGAGGTTGCAGCCTACGCAAAAATAGCTGAAAAATACTATGATTTCCCTATAGTTTATATAGAATATAGTGGTACATTCGGTGATCCAGAGGTGGTCAAAGCAGTTAGTGAGGCATTAGATGAGTCCCATCTCTTTTATGGCGGCGGGATAAAAAGCAAGGATCAAGCTAGAAAAATGTCAAAATATGCAGATACAATTATCGTTGGTAATGTTATCTATGAGGATGAACTCGATGTATATATGTCCACGGTAAGAGGAGCAAAAAAGTAGTTACTCCATCACTACGGGTCTTGTTCTTTCGTTTTTCTTCAGCTTTCTTCTTAGTTCATTTATCTCTTCATTAAGGCTGTTTAACTCGGAAGTGAACTCTTCCTTCGTTATGAAGTTTTCCATCATATTTTTCATCTGTTTTCCGAGTTTCTCCATCTCCATCTCATGTTTTTCTTCGCTGACCTTGTCTTTGGTTCTCTCCCTGATGTGTTCTTCTAAAATTTCCTGGAGACTCATGAGTTTTTCTTCTATATCCTCTTCGGAAGTCACACTGTTCTTAACATCTTCCAGACTTTCCCTCAGTTCACTCTCCTCGGACTGAAGTTCTTCCAACCTCCCCTCCAGGTTTTCTATCATCGATATATTCTCTTCT
>PWEA01000004.1 GCA_003553905.1 Candidatus Aenigmatarchaeota archaeon | reverse complement strand
CTTCGGAAGTCACACTGTTCTTAACATCTTCCAGACTTTCCCTCAGTTCACTCTCCTCGGACTGAAGTTCTTCCAACCTCCCCTCCAGGTTTTCTATCATCGATATATTCTCTTCTATATCCTCGTCTGAGACGGTCCCCTTTGTTTTATTTTCCAGTTTCTCTAAACGGTTTTTTGTTTCTTCTATTTTTGATAGGGCGTCATCCGTTTTTTTCTTTAGGTCTTCGACATCATCTAGCTCTTCCAGTCCTTCCAGTGAAGACAACCTCTCTTCGAGTTTATTCAGCTTTTTGACTGCTTCTTCAGAGGACTTTGGTAACTCACCGCCTCCAGTACTTTTTATAATATTTCTTAGTTCCTTGTTCTCCTTTTTGATTTCTTCCAGTTTTTCTGTTATATTTTCGAAACCATCTTTCCATCTTTCAACATCGTCAAGATCTTCTTCAAGCCTTTGTTCCATTTCTTCCAGATGGTCCTTCAATGCTCCCGGTGTAGGTGCATCCTTTCTGCCCTGTACTTCGCTCCTCAGTTCTTGGAAATCAAGTTCATTTGTAAGAACTCTGTCTTCAAGATGGGACATCTTGGCTTCAATATTTTCTAGTTTTTCAACTATCTTTTCATCGTTCTTTTCTTTAGGCATAGTTAATCAGTTATTTTCCCTTGTTAAAAAATTTGTCCTTTTTGTCCACATTATCCACAGAAAAAACACGAAAAGTATCATAGTTGTTTGCCAAAGGGCTCCATGGAGTACATCGTAGTATGCTGGCCCAGCTATTGGAAGTGTAAACATCAAAGCAACTATTCTCAGGAGATTCAACGAGTAAAGTACGGGTATACCCACTAATATGCCTTTAGATACATCTAAAACACTCTTTCCCGAAGAAGCAACCAATGCAAAAAAGAAGAACATACCCCTCCACGCTGTACAGTCTTCTGTTATTATAAAATTAAATTCGTTGATCACTATTCTTGTCCCTTCTCTACTTGCAGAACTTTCGACTAGAACCAAAAAGTCATATATCCTTTGTGCGGTAAACTCCTGGAATGGATAGAAATTAAAGCTTCTTGATATGGCATAAAGAACCAGGGACAGGACAGAAAGTTTAATGGCGAAAACTATTATATCCTTCATTTTTTCGTGTTTTTCCTCAATCATCTCCATCCCTGTATCTTTTTAACCATGCTATAAAGCTATCTCTTTTTGCTTTTTCCATATCAACTATATTGGATGCTTCTATGTATTCGACACCGTGTTCTTCATCCACTTCTATTTCAGATTTATTGGAAACCATTATCCCTTTATCTATGAAACTATCCACCGTATCTTCTTTGAAGTCACCGATGACAGCCCTTGCCCCGACATCTTTGAGAACTTCTATCACGTTCTCGGGGCTTTTAATGGGGCCTGATGTGATGATTATGCTGTTATATAAGGAAAGATCCATATCTTCCTTTCTAAGTTCAGTCTCTGTAAGTGGGTCAATTCTTCTTAAGGGAACCT
Organism: Candidatus Aenigmatarchaeota archaeon; assembly: GCA_003553905.1. Taxonomy (GTDB): domain Archaea; phylum Aenigmatarchaeota; class Aenigmatarchaeia; order PWEA01; family PWEA01; genus PWEA01. The sequence goes on along the minus strand of PWEA01000004.1, from coordinate 53,002 downwards.
TTTTGTCTTTCCTCAGTTTTTCAAATCTTTTAATTTTCTTGGCCTTCTTTTTTAGAACAGCCTTTTCATTTTCAAGGACCTCTATTCTCTTTTCCTTTGACCTGAGGTTTCTTTCAAGTTTTTTTATTTCCCGACTTTCCATTATATCTTTTTTCATACCCCGTTCTAGTCTATCCCTTTTATCCTTTAGATCAGAAACCTTCCCTTTAAGATCATCAACCCGCTCCTTGAGCTTTTCGTTGTGTTCCGATATCTTTTGCCTGTCCTTCCTTTCCTTTAATATTATCTTCCTGTAGTTGTCTATCCTTTCCTCAAGCTCTTCCGCGGATTTCCTTTGTTTTCTTGGAGATTTTTCTATATAATCCTGGTTTTCTTCGCCAACTACCATTTCAATAGCTTCTGATACATTACCTGCATTTCCCTTAACTACAAGTTCTTTTATTTTTGGAGTCATATCCTGTAGATTTAGTTCGTCCATTCTCGATTCTATGTTCTCAAATTTATTTTCAAGACTGTTGTACGCATTGACGGCAGCAGCAAGAGCATCCCTTTCATGGAGATTGTCGTAGTTGTATTCTTCAGTGAGTTCTTTTTTCTTGTCTATGGGTATATCTTCTTCGGGTAGAAATGTTTCGGCACTGAAGTCGGTTGAAATATCCTCGATTGTAGAAGGCATCTTTCGTTTATCTGTGGCTATCAGTATAGGCTTTCCCTTTTCAGAAATCGTTCTTATCATCCCAACTTTTCCCATGTGCTTTCTGGATACAAGGTCCTTCAACTTTCCTCTGAGATTTAGAACAGCCACTGCCGATGTTGAACCAGGGTCGATGCCTACTATAGTTCCTTTCCTTTCGTTATCCGTCATTTTCTGCCCTTTTTGTTAGTATCTTTTTTAGCTTTGATGCGGTTTTGTCGCCTATTCCTTTCACCTTCTTCATTTCATCTTCTTTAGCATTAAAAACACCTTCTGGCGTTCTAAATTCTTCTAACAGTCTTTTTGACATCTTTTTATCAACACCAGGAAGGCCTGCTATTAGGAAAAGCTGTCTTTCCTTGAGCGTCGCTGGCTTTTTCTCGCCTCTGAGTGATATGGACTTCTCTTCTTCCAGTTGCTCTCTTTTCGCTATCCAGTAAAGAAAAGATGCCGTATCTTCTTCTGACTCGGTCCATATTATAGGTATAGATAGATCTATTCCTATTGAAGAAACAGCTCCTCGTATGCAGTTCGGATGGACATCTCTCTGAGAATAGAGGTCATGTCCCTCGATGATTAAAAGTGGTTTTTCAAATGTTCTTTTGAGATCCTGCAGCTGCTTGAATATGTTGTTATTGAAAACAGAAGACAGGAAGTCGTTGCATGTTTTCCTTTCGACGCCCACTCTATCGGATAGTATGTAGTCACCAACTTCAAGCTGCTTTGGTTTGACAACACAGTCCTTCCTTGCCATTTCCTTAACTACATTTGATCTGAACTCTCTGTTGTCGGCAAATATTAGTATACGATCATCGTTGTTAAGAATCTCTTGTTTTTCCATGGTAGAAAAATTGTCTATGTAGTTTAAAATATTTCGTCCCTTGTATGATGAAATCAGAATTCTTCTAGGTCCCTCTGTTCCTTTCCGCGTTCTGATTTCATATCCTTCAACGTTTCCTTCATCTTTCTTTCTCTGTGCTTACTCATCCAGTAGTATGCCTCGTCTCTTGTGTCCTTGGCTATAAGAACTATCACCTTTCCACTACTCTGTCTTCCTGTTCTTCCTCTTCTCTGTATGGATCTGATTTCCGAGGGGACCGGTTCGTAAAATACCACAAGATCAACTTCTGGTATGTCAAGTCCTTCTTCTCCCACTGAAGTTGCAATTAATGTGTTGTGCTTTCCCTTTTCAAGTCCCTGGAGTATTTCTACCTGTTCATTCTGGGAGAGTCCTTCTTCACCTGCCTGGCCTATAAAAGCGACAGGGTCACAGCCAGGGATTTCATCAACAGTTTCCCTTATTTTATCTACTTGATCACGGTAGTGTGAAAACACTATTATCTTAGAATCGGGCTTGTTTTCTATCTCATCTCTGACTATTTTTTCCAGTTCGTCGAGTTTTGGATGTTCCATATCCTTTTCCAAAAGTGAGCTTGTTTTCCTGAAGGCTGTTGCTATGTTACCATCTTTCATCACATTTTTTGCGGCCTTGGTTTTACCCTCCCTTGCTTCCTCTCTTAATCTTTTGAAATAACGATATAGCGACGAGGAGCCCTGTGTCTCCAGTAGCATGAGCGCGTGCCCTATTTTCATAGCTTCAGCAGACTTTGAGAGTCCTGCATAAAGGAGTTTATCGTTTTCTCCTTTGGAAATCTCCTTTCGAAGTCTTCCCTGTATCTTAAGCAGTTCTTTCCTGTAAACGTTGTTGGATTTCGGAGCTATATCCCACTTTCTTAACTTTTTTATTCTTTTACTGTAGGCCTTTTCCAGAAGTTTTTTGACCTTTTTGAACTCTTCCGGTAGCTCGACCTTTCTCCATTCTTTGTTCACCGATTCTATATATGGCTTTACGTCTTCGTCATCCTCTGTTCTTATCTCTACTTCATCTATGAAAAGATTTTCTATTACCTTCTGTATATCCCCCCTTGATCCCCCGGGTGAAGCAGTTATACCAAGGATTCTTGGCTCCTTTCCTTTCTTCATATACATCTCTGCTATGAAGCTGTACGGATAGTCGCCTGTTGCGCGGTGACATTCATCGAATATGACCAGACTGAACTCCTCGAGATGTATCCTCCCGGCTATTATATCGTTCTGGACGACCTGTGGAGTTGCAAAGAAACACATTCCTTTGTTATATTCCTTTTCTCTTTTTTCGGGACGGACCTTGCCTGTAAGAACCTTCATATCCCCTTCTGCTATTTCAAGGAAATCGTTGAAGAAACGCTTGTGTTGTTCTACTAGTGGTCGGGTTGGCGCAAGGAAAAGGATCTTCCCTCCTTTTTTGTCCAACCGGTTTGCAGCCAGGAGAACTGCCGAAATAGTTTTGCCCATACCGGTGGGAACAACAACGAGGGAGTTGTTGTTTATTGTAGTATGTAGTATGGTCTCCTGATAAAGTCTCTTTTCGAGTACATCTTTCTTTAGTAGACTATGTTCAAAGTATTCGTTGTTGTCCATGCAAACCAATCATGTGGATTTAACTTAAAGAACTTTAAAATTCTTCTTCTGCTTCGAATGCATCGGGTGTTCCACCCGCATGCCATGACATTCTGGGCCTTACCTTCATAGAATATATCCTTTCCGAGTTGTCGTCGAGAACTATTGCACTACCTTTTTTTCTCGGAAGATTGTTTATGTAGTCCTTTATATCAAAGGTCATGTAGGTTTGCATTATATTTCTTAGTGCTTCCATGTCGGGTCTCGCAGTAAGTCTGTGTGATATTATAAGATCGGACTGTGAAATAGCATTTGTATGTATGGCACCTGGACGCTGTGTTATGAAGCATACAGAAATACCGGGCTGCCTTCCTTCTTTTACAAGCGTTATCAGTGGACCGGATGCGGGTGTTTTTCCTTCAGACGGGAGAAACTGATGAGCCTCATCCATCACTATCCATGTCATCGGAACATCTATCTGTTTTCTTCCCCTCATTGTTGACATCTCTTCTTTTCTTCTTGCTTCGACCCTCTTTCTGTAGATACGTCTTGAAAGAAGTCCTACAAGCAGACCTCTGACGCTCCATCCGGATGACATGTGCCCAAAATATGAAACATCGAGTACCGAGACCTTACCAGGCGACAGAAGATCCTCTACTGAAAGCCCCTCCTTCGAAAATATTCCCCATTCTGCCGCGGATAAAAATCTGTTTTCAAGTGCCTGTTTTATATCGTCGCCGGCCCTTTCATCTTTTTCTATGGTATCTATTATCTCATCTATTCCATAGTTTTCTTTTTCTGTAAGGTTTCTCATTACCCTTTCGAGTAACACACCCAGCGGCTCCGTGAGTGGTATATCAAATGCCAGTGACCAGTCTTCTGTCGACAGCTCCGAAGCTCTTATGGAGAAGGTTTCATCGAATGGTATATCCTCTTCTTCGTACTCCTTTTTGAATCCCAACGGAACGTATACATCTGCATCGAAGCTTTTCGGTTTCAGACCCCAGTCTTTTAACATCTCCATTTGTTTTTCGTTCGGGTTTTTCAGGCTCCACCATATTCCCATGGTATCTATCATGAGCATCGAAAGGTTCTGTCGGATTTCTTCTGGCAGCCGAAAGAACTCCTCGGCTATAACAGCTCCGGTGTAGCTTTTACCCTGCCCACGTTTTCCGCATATCAGTGATACATGAGGCCTGGCAACATCGAGGTGAACGGGGTTTGTTAGGTTGGCGTTTTCTCCTTCTCCTACAAGATGTTTTCCAAAGAATATAGATCCCTTTTTACCGTACTTCTTTCTGTCGTCTTCGTCCCTCCCTATAATTATTTCTTTAAGAGGCATAGTTAAGATTGTTTGTCTGGATTTTAAAAGTTATCAGTCGGTTTCAGAGAAGTATTACAAGACCTATGATACCCACGGATCCTGTGATTATAGTTGTGAGCCAAAGCCATCCGCCCCATAGAACAGTGTTTCCACCGTCGAAAGGATGCACAGGGATCAAGTTGGATATCCCGATACAGAAGTTTATAAGGGAAACCATCCAGAGCGTATAGATATTTGTGACTGAATATAGACCGAGAAATGCTGTGGCTATTATGAGATTTACAAGAGGACCCGATGTGGATATAAGCCCCAGTTCCCTGTCGTTTGCACCTTCGGTTTTTCTCAGCCACCTCCCATCTTCTGTGCTTCTAAGTCCTGTTAGGAGGGGTATGGCCAGTACAGCGAACCCGCGGGTAAGTATACCTGTTGCTAATGTTATTATTATTCCTATCCCGTAGAGGCTTGATTTACTCTTCATACCCTCTATCTGCGATAGTTTTCTGTGTGCGGCTTCATGGGCAAGATAACTGAGTAGTACTATAGAGAAGCATATCATGAAGAAACCGAAGCTTATGTTCTGGATAGTAAAAGCACCAGAAACAACTACAACTGATATAAAGAAGTTTCTGAGATCCTCCTTACAAGAGATCATTATTCTTCATCTTCCTTGATTACTTCTATTTCCTTTCCAATTACCTTCTCAGTGGCACGTACGTTAGATCCACCGGGTCCGATTGCCTTACCTATAAGGTCTTCGTCTATATCTACACGGATGAGATCTTCTTCTTCAATTACCTCATTGATCTTTACATCCATCATCTTCTCCAGTTTCTCTTTAAGGTCTTTAGCGATGTTATCACCCCTTCTCTATGGGTTATTTGATGGAGGTTATTTAAAAGTTTTATCCACAAAATCCACATTCTTTTCCTGGAGCATCCCTTTGATTCCTGGTATATGTCCTGCTCCTACCACTACTAGTACCGTATCATGTCTTTCTGCAAGGCTCACAAGAACTTCCACCATCACCTTGTCTCTCTCTTCGACGAGAACAGAGTACATCTTAGGGGCCCGTCTTTTCATTACATTGAGACTTTCTTCTATTATCTTGTATGACGGGACCTCGGCAAGGTCAAAATCACATCCTCTGAGCTTTCCAATCGAGAAGAGAAATAGTTTGATCTTTTCAAGAAGTCCTATTTTTTCAAACCTTTTTACGGTGATGTGTATAGGTCTATCGATTAGGTATACCTTGATATCCCTTTCAATCGCTCCTTCTGTGGCGCTCAACATCTCTTCTCCGGGCAAAACACCGGTTTTTTCTCCGAGCCTTTTCTGTATCCATGACAAGATCTTGAAAAAAAGAGAGGGATAGTCGCCCCTTTCACCGGATTTCATTGCTCTGTATCTTCCTTCGTCAAGTTCAACTGCGACACAGTCAGGTTCTTCATCTAGTTCTTCCTTTATTTTCCTGATCGAATATGGTGATATATGCGAGGTTCCTACAAGTTTTATCATCTAAACACCTAGACAAAATGCCCCAAGGCCTCTTCTATGTTACCTACTTCGACTACATCTATTCCAACTTCTTGATTTATATCTGTTTTTTCCTCGACATATTCTGTTCTACATATCTCCACGGTACCCACACTCCTACAACTTTCTTCTTTAGTATAGGTAACCTGTACAGACTGTCCCTCAGGAACCAAGAACTTTTCGAAGCCTTCTTCTTCAACTGCTCTGGCCTTTGGAAGTATTCCACCAACTGTTCCAATTCTTCCGTTTTCTTGTATTGTTCCTGTCATCACCAGGTCATTTTTTATACTAGTATTTTTCAAGGCTGCTATTGTTGCTACAGTTAGAGTTCCGCCTGCGCTTGGTCCTCCAACGATTGAAGCGTCAAGATCTATACTGTATGTTAGATCATACCGGTCCTTTTCGATTTTCAGATACTCCTTAGAAAAAGAGCTTGCGGTTCTTATCGAGTGTTGTATATCAACCCAGAAAAACAGGTTTTCTATATCTACTAATATCTTACCAACACCGGGATCTGCCCTTACCCAAGCCGATGATACCATGCCTTTACCGTCCTCGGTTGTTCCTACTATATACGTCTCCACACCTTCTGGAAGGGGTTTTGTTGTGAGATTCCATTCCACGGGCTTTTCGGTTATTTCCTTTCTCTCCACCTCTGTTGAGAGATCGGGAAAAAAGAGTGTGGCTGATATACCCCCGGCTACAAACACAAGTACCAGAACAAGTCCAAGAAGGACATTTTCTTTCATAGTATCATAAATATTGGCAGAGACTGGCCGGGTCGATAGCCTCGACTGAAGAAGTTTACCTGTCTTCCTCCTCAGCCCTGCTATCCCCCGAGCATCCATCCTGCAGCTTAGGGCTGCTCCCGCCAGGGCCTGGCCCGGTTCACTACACAATGGATCCCGGAGGACAGGGCGTCGACGTTGGAAAACAGGGCTCCTTCAGCCAAGCCTACCTGGCCGGCTTTTCGGTCACCCTGTAGAGGGTTTGGGTTTCAGATGACCCCTAGCCATCCGACCTATCCCTGCCGAAGTTAAGTTCTTCCCCGAACTTTAAAGGGTTTTCGGTTCCGGGAAAAGCTAATAAGTTTTTGGTACTAATTAGCAGTATGGTTTCAAAGACAAGAGCCAATATTTTTTGGATACTGGGTACAGTTCTGATATTTGCAGGCATGAGGATTGCAACGGAAGCGGATAGAACTATTTTAGGAGTTACCGAGCCCCGTTTTTACAGTGCTCTTCTACTGTCATTCGGCCTTATACTTTCCGGTGGGATGCTGTGGGTTTCCGTTGGAGGGGCCCTTGGAAAAGACTGAATCCCTGTGATTGGAACAATAAAAGTATAACATATATACAGTTTACTCAGTTCTAGACAGAAACAAGCACTTAGTGTGTAAATTTTTAAGCGGAAGAGGCTATATATAAAGGGTTAGATATGAGGATCGTTGTCAAGATAGGTGGATCGGTTTCTATGAAAGAACATGGACCTGACCATGACTATATATCAAGTTTTCTGGACACTGTGGATGACCTCAATGAAGATCACATGATATCGATATGCATAGGAGGTGGAGACTTTGTAGGTAGTTATTCAAAATCAATAGAGGAGTTTGGACTCGATGATGAGGAGAGGGAGCTTTGTTTTATAGAACTTATGCGTGCAAATGTAATACTAATTTCTCTTCTTACAGGAAAACAACCGATCTTTGATTTTTCAAAATACGATGGCGGTGAAGCTGTTGTGTCGGGTATTGAGCCAGGTAGGTCCACAGACGCCAACGCCGCAGAGATGGCAAAGAGGATGGGGGCAGATCTTTTTGTAAAGCTTACAGATGTCGATGGCATCTACGATAAAGATCCTTCAGAATACGATGATGCGAAGCTCATCGAAGGCTTTGATTTTGGAGATATAGATTTTGTAGGTGGTAAGGAGACACCATTGGACTACGGTCCGCTGGATCCAACGGCCTTGAAAATAATAAAGGAGAACAGGATAAATACGGTTTTGACCAACGGGAAAGACCTTGAAAATCTTAAAAAAGCCGTTGCCGGAGAGGACGTTGGGACTGTTATAGGCTAGGCTCTAACTATTTAAGTATATGAAATCATTTTTTTCCTATGTCTGAGATTATAGGTCGTGGCGCCGAAGCAGTCCTCAGGAAGGAGAAGTTTATGGACGGCTACTGTGTCGTCAAAGAAAGACTGAAGAAGGGCTACAGAGTTGATGAGTTGGATAGTAGATTGAGAAAGGAGAGAACAAAGATAGAGGCCAAACTTTTTTCCGAGGCAAGAAGAGTAGGTGTTTCTACACCACAGGTCTATGGACGGGATGAAAGTATACTTGAGATGGAGTTCATAGAAGGTGAAAAAGTCAGGAATGTGATTTCTGAATATTCTGCAGAAAAGGTAAAACACCTGGCAGAAAAAATCGGTGAAAGCGTGGCCAAGCTACACAATAGAGGCATAATACATGGTGATCTAACAACTTCTAATATGATAGTTGATGATGAAGAAGTTCATTTCATCGACTTCGGACTTGGATATTTTTCTGATAGTGTAGAGGACAAAGCAGTTGATCTATACCTTCTATGGGAGGTTCTCGAGAGTACGCATCCCGACTTCAGAGATGAAGTCTGGAGTTTCGTCTTAGATAGGTACATTGAGGTTACAGAAAATCCCGACGAAATCATCCGGAGAGTTGAGGATATAGGCAAGAGGGGAAGATATGTCTCTGAAAGATAAGATTTTTGGAAGGGAAAAGCTCAAAGAGAAAGTAAAATCTCTTGAACGCAGCATACAGAGACTAGAGGATGAGAAGGAAAAACTAAAAAGAAAGGCAGACAAAGAGGAGGACAGAGCAAAGGAAGCTTTCTCCAAGCTACAGGGACTTCATGAAGAAATCAACAGAAAGGAGGATAAGATAGGTTCCCTTGAGGATGAGCTTAGGAAAAAAGAGCTTGTTGATAAAGCAAAAGGTACAAAATTTAAGAGTAGAGGCATACGTAGATCAGAGACGAAGGATCTTGTATCCAAGTTAGGTAGCATAAAAAGCGACAAAGAAGATCTAATCACCATTTTTCTTCCACCTGATACTTCTGTAAGTGACGTAGACTCCCAGGGATTTATACAGACCAGTCTTACATTGAAACAGCTGAAAAGACTGAGGGAAGAAGAGTCAAATACAGGAAAAGTGTTTTTTTATGCCGATAACATGCTTAAGCTTCTTTTTAAGCCACCCGTCCCGGTTAGAGAAGATGGATGGAAAAAAGACCAGATTTTTCATGTAGATCCTGTTTTGGAGAGTTTGGATAAAACGGTTGGATTCGTTTTTCTTTCCTGTGGTGGATCTGCAGTAGCTGTTTTTGATCATGAAATTAAAGAGCATAAGATAGTAAAAAGTAAGGTAAAGGACCAACACAAAAAGGGTGGTTTCAGTCAGGGTAGATTCGAGAGGTCCAGAGAGGAGGATATGAAGAGGCATATAGATGATGTGCTGGAGGCATACAAGGGTATTTTTTCTGAAGACATAGATATGGTTGCTTTGTGTGGTTCAGGGGATATGGTTTCAAAGTTCAAAGAACGTAATCCCTTTCATGATATAAACGTCTTCGAAAAGAACCCAAACCTTTCCAAGATAACCCAGGAGAAAGACATAAAAAAAGCCTTCAAACAGTTTTGGACCACAGAAGTTACTCACCTTTGAATCCGACTTCTTCTACTTTTCTGTTTCCGTCTTCTTGATATCCTTCCATCTTGTTTTCAAGGTACAATGTTCCTAATGTTGTTACTACCGATGTTCCAAGTATCACAGAGAAGACTATTTCAGGAAATATCTCCGTTCCAGGTATGCCATATTCAATGGCTGGTGCAGACGCAAGAACTGCCGCTGCCAGTCCCCTTGGAGACATGAATACCATGACCCATTTCTCCATGCTCTTAAACCCACTTTTTATAGATATCAGCTGAACTGCGATGTATCTTGTTAGAATTATCACAATACTGAGGATACCTCCATACAGAAACAGGACTGGATTTTCGAATGTTATGAGGATACCCAGAATTACAAAGAAAAACGTTTTTACAAAAAAGGAAATCTGGCTTTGGAACTCCTTTGTTTTTTCTGTCAGTCCAAAATATTTCTTTTTCAGGCCAAGCATATCACTCATCTTTTTTGCGTTTCCAAGTACAATACCCGAGACAAAGGATGCTACTGCGCCATGTCCGCCGAACATCTGCGTCGTTGCATATATGAAAAATAGGAAGGATATGGTCATCATATAATGGAAATCCTCGCCTCTTATGTATCTGAGTACGTTTAACCAAACGATTCCGGCTACGAAACCGGTCACAATTGATACAGAGAAGGTTGAAATAACGCTTGTTATCCCTCGGCCTGTTAGTGAACCCATGCCTGCTCCTCCGGATATTATATCTATGAGTACGAGTGCTACAATTATACAAAGCGGATCGGTTATGACAGATTCTATGTCAAGTATAAGACGCGGACTCTTACCAAACTCCTTTAGCCTAGAAACAACGGGGATTACTATGGCCGAAGAAACTCCCCCAACGATGGAACCAAGGAGGAGAGATTTGATCATGTTAAGTTCTTCAAAGAATACGAATGAAATTATACTTACGGCTGCTGTTGAAAGTATGAAACCGATAACCGCAAGAAGTGTTCCTCTCGGAACCTCCCCTATGACCTTGTCTACTTTTAGGTTTATGCCACCGTCGAACAGTATCATCAGTAAAGCCAGAGCCGAAATATATGGTGTTATCTGGACAAAAAGTTCTCTTTCGAATATGCCAAGTATCGGACCCAGAAGTACACCAAGAAGCAATAGAAAGAGGATATCAGGAACTTTTACTTTCTGAAAAACATAGTTACCCAGGAAGCCTATTCCTATGATAGATGCTATAATCAAAAACAGTATTCCTATGTCCATCTGGTTACCTCCTGTTACTAAACAAGATATGAGGGAAAATTTAAAAAGGCCTTCCTTATCATAAAGGTCTAGAGAGGTTTATGGAAGATATTATTCCCGAGGGCGAAGTTCTTGAGATAGAGGACCCCTTCTTTGAATGTCTTATATGCGAAGAGCCCATAGAGTTTGAGTTCGAGATAGATGAAACGGTTGAAGAAGATCCAAAGGAGGAGTTACCCGAAGAGTTTAAGAAGAATATCGCCACACCCGAGAACTTTACAGAGGAGATCGAATCCGAGATGGAGGAAAATACTGAAGAAACAATGAGAGTGGACTGTGAATGCGGGGCAGAATATCTCATTAAAAAGATACCCGGTGTACCCGGTTTTGAAGTAATACATCTAATTGAAAATGAACCGGAGCTCGTTGAGAAGGAGTTTGATATTTAATTTTTAATAGTAGACATTCAATTTACTTTTCCTATGGTTCCAAATCTTTTTCCCTTCAAAGAGGTACGTTCAGGTCAGGATAAGATTATAGAGGATGCTTGCGAAGTCTTGAAAAAAGGAGAAAACCTGATAGCCCATGCACCATCTGGACTCGGAAAGACAGCTGCTTCTCTTTCTTCAAGTCTTGATTTTGCAATGAGGAACGATAAGACCGTCTTCTTTCTCACACCAAAACATTCGCAACACAAAATAGCGGCCGAAACGGCAGATACAATCATGGACAAACATTCTGTTGAAATTACAGTTGCTGATATAATAGGGAAAAGATGGCTTTGTAGTGCCGATGGAATCCATGGTATGAGTTCATCCGACTTCCAGAACTATTGCAAGAATCTGAAGGAAGAGGAAAGGTGTAGATACTATAATAATACCTTTGAAGATGTTTCATCTCTTTCGAAAAAGGCCATAAAAAAATTATCAGAGATGAAAGGAAAGGCATTACTGGCTGAAGAAGTAAAGAAGAATACGAAAAACCTATGTACATATGAAATTCTTGTTAATCACGCAAAGCAAGCAGATCTAATAATAGGTGACTACTTTCACATATTTCATCCCGGGGTAAGGGAGGCATTCTTGACAAAGTCTGATAATGTCTTGAAGGATTCCGTGCTGGTTGTTGACGAGGCTCATAACCTACCTTCGAGAACACGGAGCCTTCTTTCCAAAAGGCTCAGCACTTACCAGGTTTCAAGAGCACAGAAAGAAGCAGGTGAGTTTGGATACCTAGAAGAAAAAAGGATTTTAGAGGACGTCGAAGAAATACTTGTGGATCTGGGAGAAGGGATGGACGAAAATGAGGAAGAGATAACAATGGATGATCTTAAGAAGAGAATAGAGGACGTCGAGGATTACAACAACCTTATAGACAGGATGGAGAGGGTTGCGGTGGATGTGTACGAGGAAGAGGACAGAAGCTACTGTTCATCTATAAAGAATTTTCTTGAGGCCTGGAAGGGAAAGAGCAAGGGCTTTGTACGTTTCATGAGAAAGAGAAAGTCCAGGAACGACAACATTTACTATACATGTCTTTACGAATGCCTGGATCCACAGTTGTCAACAAAGGAAGTATTTGATGAAGCTCATTCATCAATTTTAATGTCTGCTACTCTCACGCCTATGCAGATGTATTCAGATCTCCTTGGACTTGGGAGGAAGGATACAGTCAAAAATGCTTACTCTTCGCCCTTCCCTGAGGAAAATCGGACCCATCTCGTCGTTGATTCCGTTACAACGAAGTATAAGGAAAGAAACGAGGAACAGTATCAGAAGATAGCTTGGTTTCTGTCGAAAAGCCTTGATGAAGTTCCGGGGAACGCTTCTGCGTTTTTCCCTTCTTACAGACTCCGGGATAAGATAAAGGACAAGATAAATACAGACAAGAGAATAGTTCTCGAAGAGAGAAATATGTCTAAGAAGGATAAGTCAGGTCTTTTGGATCTTTTCAAGGAAGAGGACAACTGTGTTTTGCTTGGAATCTCTGGAGCATCCTTTTCCGAGGGAGTTGATTTTCCCGGTAGATGTATGGATGCTGTTTTTGTGGTTGGACTTCCCCTTAGGGAACCGGATTTGGAGACAAAGGCTTTGATAGATTTCTACGACTACAAGTTTGGAAAGGGATGGGACTATGCGTATATATATCCAGCCATGAAGAAAGCAATGCAGGCCGCAGGGAGATGTATAAGAACTAGAAATGATCGTGGAGCGGTTGTCTTTATGGATAAGAGGTATACATGGAGTAACTATAGGAAAGTCTTTCCTCCTGAAATAGATCCCAATGAAACAAAGGCACCTTGGAAAGAATTACAGGATTTCTTTTCTTAGTAGGATATGGTTATAATCTTTAAAATTCTATCAAGACGGTGCGATGGATGGAACTTCCATACCACCCGTGAATTAAACTTTTCTGTGAATATCTTAACTAGTTCTGTCGCCTTCCACTGAAGGCCTGGATTACCTTCGACGAGAAGGAGTAAATTTTCCGCCTCCATAAGATCCAGGTTTATATTTTTGAGGATTTCACCTTCTTTTACAGTCGGAAAAACCTGAAGGTAGCTTGACTCTATTTCTCCTGATATCATTTCCTTTATATGATCATCGTTGAGATTAAACCCGTTGTTGAGGAATCCTCTCAGTTTCTTTTCTACAGCAGGATTGTTTATCTTCCGAAGTAAATTCTCCTTCATACAGGTTCCTCCTCACATTACTGCGAGACAGCATAATCTTTGAAGGCTGCATTAAAAAGCTTTACGTCTTCAAAACAAATAAATATCTCTAGTTGTGTGTTGATTATGGTAGTATGGTTAAAATATCAGCCCCAGGAAACGTTTTCCTTCTTGGTGAACACTCTGTAGTATACGAAAGACCGGCGTTGCTTGCCTCGATAGGAAGGAGAACATATATTTCAGGAAGAAAGATTAGCGGCGATGGGGTTACTGTGAAATCCGATGGTTATGGTACGATAGAATCAGATTTCAGAGATATTTCAAAAAGAGTTTACAGGACTCAGAACAGCTATACAGATCCAATGGATCCTATAATAGACCTTATAGGAAGTTTCAACAGTATAAAGGAGATTGAAACAGGATTCGAGGCAAAAATAGAGTCAGATATACCAAAGGACTCTGGTGGGCAGAGTAGTTCTACTGCCGTATTGGCATCTTTTTTTGATTTTCTTTGTGAGATATACGGTGTGTCGATCAAAAAGGATGAGTATTTTCCATACCTCTATCCTTTACAGGTAAAAATACACGGCGGAGCAGCATCCGGATCGGAGTTTGCATCAAGTATACTTGGTGGATACAACAGGGTTGTAAAGACACCCGACGGCAGCAAGCCCATAGAGTTCAAAAATTTGGGAAACCCAGAGCTTGATCTGGTCATAGGCGATACGGGCATAGAAGCCAAGACCGATAAAACAGTGGGTCATGTAAGACAGTCTTGGGAAAAGAACAAGGAGATCTACGAGTCTCATTTCAACAGTATACGTGACCTTGTCGAAAGGGCAGAAGAGGCGATTGGAAACCAGGATCTACAAGAGCTCGGAGGACTCATGGATGAAAACCATAGAATACTGCGTGATATGGGTGTATCACACAGAAAACTTGACAGACTGGTTAGTGCTGCAAGGGAAGCCGGCGCTTACGGAGCCAAGCTTTCCGGAGGAGGCGGGGGCGGAATCATGGTTGCCCTATGTGATGAAACTAATAAAAGGGATATAAAACAAGCAATAGAAGAGGCAGGTGGGGATGGTTGTATTACGGAGGTAGGTGTTGATGGGGTCAGAAAAGAGGTTTAGAATATGACAAGAAAAGTAAAGGATTACAACGTTTCTGGAGGCATGAACCTTGAAGAACTTGTCGAACAGATGGAGAATTCAGGTGGTTTCCAGGCTAAGAACGTTGGAACTGCTGCTGATATTTTGAGGGAGATGTCGGAGGACGAAGATTCAACAAACTTTCTTTCGTTTCCTGCATGCATAATATCAACAGGTACAAGAGGGATTATCCGCGATCTCATAAAAGAAAACGTGTTTGACGCCGTTGTTACTACTTGCGGTACTCTGGACCACGATGTTGCACGATATTTTTCCGACTACCACCACGGGAGCTTCGGAGCAGATGACAGGGACCTTCACCAGAAGGAGACACACCGTCTTGGTAATATTTTCATACCACAGTCCTCCTACGGTGAGGTTGTTGAAGATAATCTACAACCTCTTCTGGAGGAAATAAACAAGGAAAGGGCCGATCTCGCACCCTTTGAGTTAGTCTGGGAGCTCGGTAAAAGGATGGATGAGAGTACTATATGCTACTGGGCATGGAAAAATAAAATACCGGTCTTCGTTCCGGGCATAACCGACGGTGCAGTGGGGACACAGGTATGGTTTTTTAGACAGGACCACGACTTTACAGTTGACGTCTGGAGTGATGAGGACATGTTATCAGAGATTGTTTTCGATGCGGATCGAACCTCGGGTCTTATACTGGGTGGGGGAATATCCAAACACCACACAATATGGTGGAACCAGTTCATAGATGGTTTGGATAGGGCCGTATACGTGACCACAGCCGTTGAATGGGATGGTTCTCTCTCCGGCGCAAAACCGGAAGAAGCTATTTCATGGAGCAAAGTGAAGGAAGAGGGCAGGACTGTGGAGGTGAAGGGAGATGCAACGGTACTGTTGCCACTTGTTGTTTCCTCGATACTATGATAATATAGTCAGATGACGAACGGCAATGAAGTCAATTTTTATATATCTATTTCAGTTATTAATGGGGTAGTATGAGTTTAAGGGAGTTTATAGGGGATACGGAAGAGAAAAATGTTCTCAGTAAGGCTGTTAGCCCTGACTACGAACTTCCTGCACTGATATCCAAGGATGAAACAAAACCCGTTGTTTTTGAGGAGGTCAGCGGTTATCCCGACTGTCGAGTAGTTTCTAATTTGGTTTCTTCACGTCATATGCTTGCGGAGGCACTTGATACATCCAAGGAGAATATAATAGATAGAATAAGCAGTTCACTTGATAACCAGACAGAGTGTGGAATTGGTGAGCCCATGTTTGAGAAGATTGCCGACAAGCCTGATATAAAGGAACATATGCCCGTTCCAGTATTCTATAAGAAGAAAAAGAGACGATACTTTGCTTCTGCTATGTTGGTGGCTGAGGATCCCGAAACAGAAATACAGAATGTTTCCTTTCACCGTCTTATGCTACAGGATAAAAACAGGATGGTGATGCGGCTTGTAAAGAGGCATCTTTATGATATATATAACAAGACAGAGGGAGATTTGAAGGTTGCTATAATCATGGGTGTGCATCCTGCAGTCGAAGTTGCTGCCGCTACATCATACTCTCCTGAGATGGATGAATTCGAACTCGCTAACTCATATATGAACGGTAGCTTGGAGCTGGCTGAGGTCAACGGACTCAAGGTTCCAAGAGACTCCGAGGTTGTTATGTTTGCAAGAATAAAGAAGGAGGAGGATGAAGAGGGCCCCTTTGTGGATCTTTCTGATACATGGGACAGGATAAGGAAGCAGCCCGTTGTGGTTGTTGATGAACTGTGGATGAGAAAGGATCCATATATACGCATACTACTCCCGGGAAAGGGAGAACACAAGAATCTGATGGGAGTTCCCCAGGAACCGAGGATATACAAGATCGTAAAGAACACAGTTCCCGCTGTTAAAAATGTTGTTCTTACTCAGGGGGGATGTTCCTGGCTACATGGCGTCGTACAGATAGAGAAGAGAAACGAAGGAGATCCAAAGAATGCGGGCATGGCGGCACTGGCTGCGCACCCATCCATGAAGAAGGTAACCATAGTCGATGAGGATATAGACCCTTCGGATTCCGTTGAAGTGGAATGGGCAACTGCAACACGCATGCAGCCGGATAAGGATATACTTTTCATAGAACGTGCAAAGGGTTCTTCTCTAGATCCATCACAGGACTATGAAAACAAGCTTACAACAAAATGGATCGTGGACGCCACGGTTCCCTTTGATAACAAGGACCCCAATGAGTTCAAAAAGGCCAGACTTCCAGGTAAGGACCTGAACCTCGATGATTACAGGTGAAGCCAATGGATAAAGATGATTTCTTCAGGATAAAAGAACTGTATGGAGAGGAAGATATTATACCGGCCCATTCTTTTGGTAAACATGTTCTAGAAGTCTATAGAAATGCAAAGGAACTTTTGGATGAGGAGGACGTGGACAGCGAGGTAGTAAAGTACTCAGCTCTTCTTCACGACGTTGGAAGGCATATACCTGGAGACGGGGGCCATGCCGAGAAAGGTGCTGAAAAGGCCAAGGAATTTTTAATCGACGAGCTTGGAAAAGAAAGCGATTTTGCAGAAAAAGTTTCGGAGTGTATAAGGTTCCATTCAAATAGACCACATCTTAAGCCTCCAACAAGAGAGGCTGAGATTCTTTGGACTGCGGACAAAATGCATGCGTCTGGTGCTACAGGTCTTTGTAGATTTTTACTTACCCTTGGAGCAAAGAACTATTCGTGTGACGGTGCGGTTGATATACTTGAAAGAAGAGTTTCAGAGGCCGAGGAAAGTCTTAAAGACTTTGGATTTGACGAGCTTGTAGACGGATTGGATACTTTAAAGAGTTTTGCAGAACAGTACAGGGAGGAAAATCATGTATCTAACTGATGAAGAAAAAGATATGCTTGAGTCGGACAATCCGGCGGTAAGAAAGGCTATGAAGCTGCTGGTTAAACTTGGTGATATATACGGAGCCGAGGAGATGGTTGAGATAGCCTCCGCGCAGGCCTCGGGTGTTTCATATAAATCTATAGGAGATCCCGGTATAATGTTTCTAAAAGAGTTCGCCGATGAAGGTGCACAGGTTTCTGTACCTACGTTTGCCAATCCCGCAGGAATGGATCTGAACAAATGGAAAGATATGCATATAAGCGAAGACTTCGCAGAAAAGCAGAAACAGATTATAGAGGCCATGAAGAGGATGGGAATAACGATATCTTCTTCATGTACTCCATATCTTTGGAGCAATCTTCCTACAAGGAATGAGCATATAGCATGGGCGGAGTCCTCTGCTGTTTCCTTTGCAAATTCTGTTATAGGCGCAAGGACAAACAGAGAAGGCGGGCCCTCTGCTCTTGCTGCCGCCATAACAGGAAGAACTCCGAAATACGGGCTCCATCTGGATAAAAACAGGGTACCGACACACGTTGTCGAGGTGGATGCTGATTTGAACAGTATATCAGACTTCGGTGCCCTCGGCTCGTGGACAGGTAGAAAGGTCGAGGACGGCAAGCCTTACTTTGTAGGCGTGGATTCTGCAGGTACTGACAAACTCAAGTCACTCGGTGCTGCAATGGCAGCTTCGGGAGCAGTGGCTCTTTACTTTGTTGAAGGCATAACCGTGGACCCCATGGAAGTCCAGGGGCTTGAGAGGATTAAGTTTACAGAAAGGGACAAAAAAGAAGAGTACAGAAGCTTGACGGAGTCCGAGGACCCAGATCTTGTTGTCTTTGGCTGTCCCCACTGTTCTATAAACGAAATAGAAAATATTGCCAAGAAGCTGGAGGGTAAGACCCTGGATAAGGATCTATGGGTTTTCACAAGCAAGGCTGTTGAGGCATGGTCCGACAGGATGGGTTATACAGATATAATCGAGAAGGCAGGAGGAAAGGTATTTTCGGATACATGTAACGTTGTTTGTCCTATAGAGAAGATGAACTATGGAAAGATGGGGACCAACTCAGGAAAGGCTGCAAACTATCTTCCTGGTTTCTGCAAGCAGAAGGTTATGTTTGCAGATACCGACGATTTAATCGACAAGGTGTTGAAATGAATGTAGATGTGAGATGTATTACAGAGGGAAATGCAGAAGGAGAGCTCCTGGTTTCAACTGAGCCCATAGGATTCTACGGAGCTGTCGATATAGATACAGGGGAGTTTATAGAAGAGGGTCATGAACTCGAGGGTGAAAATATATCAGAAAAGATACTTGTATTTCCAAAGGGCAAAGGATCTACTGTTGGCTCTTATGTTCTCTACGGTCTTGCAAAGAAGGGTAATGCTCCTGCGGCCATAGTGAACCAGGAGACTGAGACCATAGTTGCAACAGGTTGTATACTTGGTGAAATACCATGCGTCGATGGTTTCGACATACCTCTCAGTAGACTTGAAAATGGAACCGATGTCCATGTGGATGCGGATAGAGGAAAGGTTGAAATAAGGGGTGTTTAGATGAGGATAACCCTTGCCATTACAGGTGCTTCCGGCATACCAATAGGAGTTCGTCTTGCAGAGGAGCTTTCGGAGGAATGTGAACTTATAACGGTTGTATCCGATTCTGCACTTAGAGTCATGGACGAAGAGACGGATAGCAGAAAGCAGACAATGGGAGTTCTCAAAAGTCTTTCAGAAGAAATCTACAGAGAGGATATGATCGATGCGCCGGTTGCTTCTGGATCATTTAGAACCGATGGCATGGTTGTGTGTCCTTGTTCTATGAAGACGTTGAGCGGCCTGGCCACGGGGAGATCATCTAACCTTGTGGAGAGGGCAGGCGATGTTTGTCTGAAGGAAAGGAGAAAGCTTGTTCTGGTTCCAAGGGAGATTCCATTCAGTGAGATACATCTAAAAAATATGCTAGATCTATCAAGGATGGGCGTTGATATAGTCCCTCCTGTACTCGGTTTTTACTTTAAACCTGACGGTATAGATGACATGGTTGACTATATAGTCGGTAAGGTTTTGGAAAGGTTTGAAATATCTAAGGGTCTATATAATGAATGGGAAGGTGGGAAAAGATGAGCCATATCAAGGTACTCAAGGTAGGTGGATCGATAATAACAGAGAAGGAAAAGAATGAGCCATCTCCTGATCTTGAACAAATGGAAAGGATAGCGAGGGAGATAAAGGACTCACTTCCCAGCCTTTCTGGTCTTGTCCTTATACACGGTGCAGGAAGCTACGGTCATCCTATAGTAAAGAGAACAGGAATACACCAGGGCATAAAAACAGATAAAGACAAGGTGCATTTTGCCGAGACACAGAGACTTCAGAACGAGCTTAACTCTATATTTACAAAAATACTCACAGACAACGATATACCAGCCTTTCCTGTTCAGCCTTCTGCTTCTGCGATAATGCACGGAAGCCTGAGGAGCATGAACCACGAGGTTGTTGGAAGCCTTGTCGGTGAGGATGTGGTACCCGTTCTGTACGGTGTACCCGCCTATGATAGAACCAAAGGATGTTCCATACTTTCCGGTGATGAAATACTACCATACCTCGCCGAGAAGATAGGTGCCAAAGAGGTTCTTCATGGGACAAACGTCGACGGTATATATACATCCGATCCACACAAGGACCCCAGTTCAGAGTTAATCGAAGAGATAACGTCTATGGAAGAGGTCGACCGGTATCTCGGGGGAAGTAAGGATACAGATGTTACAGGAGGAATGAGAAATAAGGTTAAACATCTACTTGAGTCGGGTATCTCAGGTAAGATATTTGATGCCTCAAAACACAACAACGTCAAGAAAGCACTTCGGGGCGATAAGGTTGGAACACATGTACGTTCTTGATCTCCTTCCATGCTTTCGAGTTATTTAAATTTTTTCTATCAATGCTTCAATATGGTCAGTGTGAACTGGGATACGAAAGAGGAAAGGGAAAAACCTGGGGTTGTGTTTATTTTGGATGAGGAAGAAGAAGAGAACGAAAGACCGGGTATAATATTTCTCCAAGGATCGGGTGTAATCAGAGATTATTACGAGTCTGTGGGTAGCTGTATAGAGGATGTTTTAAGGAAAACGGATGCTTCACTTGAGATGAAGGACCTCCGTTATTCTGAACATAGACCATATGAAATCTCTCCCGAGGAAATGGTTGAAGAAGCCATGATAGATTTTGAAGGACAGGTCGATGGAAGGAAACTCAACAATGCAGTTCAGAGCAACTTCAACGGTGCCGATGCAAAGTCCTTTGGTGTATTCGTTACCGATGAAGATATGACGATAGAGGACGAGTATAACTTCATACTCGGGGCTACAACCCCTGGCTGTGTTAGTTCGATTTCGACCTATAGATTCAAAAATTCCGATAGTCTGGATCCATTTATGAAAAGAGAGTCTTTCAAAAGTGTAGTATACCACGAACTGGGACATCTTTTTGGAGCCACAGATGAGTTCAGAAGGGATGATCTTGTTGATAGGCTTGGAAAACACTGTGGAGATATGGATATAATGAGGCAGGGTGTAAGCGTTTCTGAGTGGGTAGACTATACTGAAGATAGACTAGAGTCAGGGACTGTTTACTGTGATAGTTGCAAAAAATCCATGAAAGACTACCTTTCAACTTTATGATACGGTTTACCATCCCTCAACTATTTTTATTTCAATGTTCAAGTGTTTTGTTATGAAGTATTCTGATCTATGTAAGTACTACGAACGGCTAGAGGAAACAACGAAGAACCTAGAGATGAGGGATATAGTTGCTGAACTTCTTCAAAATGTTTCATCCGATGATTTGGATATAATTACTTTAGCGGCTATGGGTAGGATATATCCTTCTTCCGTTGACAAGGATATAGGAATCGCAGGTAAGCTCATACAAAGGATAATATCAAAGGCCTATGGTGCAACACAAAATGAGGTCGTTGAGAAGTTTAAGGAGACGGGTGATCTCGGAAAAACTGCAGAGTATTTTTGTAAGAACAAAAGACAGAGAAGCCTTATGAAGAAGGATATTACTGTGGAAAAGGTCTTTCGGAATCTTAGAATGCTTTCAGAGACCGTTGGGAGTGGTTCGGAGGGAAGAAAGGAGAGCTTAGTGAAAGAACTACTGGTCTCGGCCGAGCCAGTCGAGGCGCGCTATATAGTTAGAACAACCATACAGGAGATGCGTATCGGCGTAGGTGAGGGCACGGTAAGGGATGCTATAGCAAAGGCCTTCGATGTTTCCTCTGAGAACGTAGAGGAAGCGTATTTTAAGCTCATAGATTATGGAGAGGTTGCTAGAATAGCAAAGGAGGAGGGGGAAGAAGGACTGAAAAGTGTTGAGATAAAGGTAGGTAGACCTCTTATGGTTATGTTGGCCGAAAGATCGGAATCACTCGAGAAAGCCTTTGAGGAATATGAAAACGTAGCACTCGAGATCAAACTCGATGGCTTCCGAGGTCAGATACATAAGGATGGGGACAAAATAACGCTTTTTTCCAGAAGGCTTGAGGACAAGACCGAGCAGTTTCCAGAAGTAGTTGAGTGGGCAAGGGAATGTCTGAAGCCAGATAGGTGTATAATAGATTCTGAGATAGTTGCCGTCGATGGCAATGGCGAGCCGCTTGTCTTTCAGAACCTCTCAAAGAGGATACAGAGAAAGTATGATATAGATAGGCTTAAGGAAGAAATTCCAGTCCAGGTAAACTGTTTTGATCTTTTTTTCGTAGATGGAGAGAACTATATGAATAGGGATCTAAGAACAAGATGGAAGAAGCTTTCTGAAATAATTGTGGAGAAGGAAGGAAAGTTCAGGCTTGTTGAGCATATAGAAACGGACAGTATGGAGGAGGCTAATAGGTTTTATCAAAAATCTCTGAGAGAAAACCAGGAAGGAATAATGGTCAAAAATCTAGATGCAGTATATCAGCCTGGTAAAAGAGTGGGATACTGGCAAAAGGTGAAGGAAACAATGGAACCTCTGGATCTTGTGATTGTTGAAGGGATATGGGGCGAAGGGAAAAGATCAAACTGGATATCTTCATTAATGTTGGCCGTAAGAGATCCTAAAACAGGTGAATTTTTAAAGACAGGTAAAATGGCCACAGGGATGACGGAAGAGGAATTTGCTGAAATAACCGAAAAACTCGAGGATCTGATAATAAAGGAAGACGGAAGGAGTGTAAAGGTCAAGCCAAAGCTTGTTGTTGAAGTTGGATATGAGGAGATACAGAAAAGTCCTAAATATAAATCCGGTTACGCACTTCGTTTCCCTAGAATGATACGGTTCAGATATAATAAATCCCCAGAGGAGGCCGACACAATCGAAAGACTTAAAAGTCTTTACAACAAACAGAATTAATAGTTACTACAGAGAAGTGAAAAAATATTTAAGTGTGTGGGGAGTATAAGTAACTGGGTTGATGAAAATATGGTTGCCTCTGAAGAAGTACTAGATCAATTGAAAACACTTGGACTTAATTCATATCAGAGAAAGCTTTGGACCGCACTTCTATCAAATGGTACTTCGACTGCAGGTGAGCTTTCTGATATATCTGATGTCCCGAGAAGTAGAACCTATGACGTTCTTGAAAGTCTCGAGGATCTCGGACTTGTGAGGATACAGTCAGGCAAGCCTATGAAATACACGCCTGTTGATCCTGAAGAGGGGCTTGAAAGGCTCAAAAAGAACTATAAAAAGGAATACGAAGAGATGAAAAATAAGGTCGACAGATTGAAGAATAGTGATACATTTGGAGAGCTTGAGAGATTATATAATACAGGAGTCGAATCTACAAATCCAGGTGAGTTTTCTGGGGCTCTTAAGGGAAGATCCCAGATGCTACAACAGCTTGAGTCTATGTTCAAGAACTCCCAGGACAGGATTCATCTCATGACATCCAAGGAAGGACTCAAAGAGATACATAACAGCCACCTGAATCATATCAAAGATGCACACGACAGAGGTGTTGATATAAAGATAGCAGCTCCTGTGGATGAAAACAGTTATCATATTCTCGATAAGTTATCTCAGTTTGCCGAGGTAAAACATATACCGGATGAAAGCAATGCTATCGGAAGGTTTTCGGTGGTAGATGGTAATGAATTTACTTTTGCTTTGACCCATGAAAACAACGTAGACCCCGAACAGGACGTTTCTTTCTGGTCCAAGAGTGATCACGCTGCAAGTGATTTTTTAGAACCTCTTTTCCAGGATTACTGGAAGAAGCTCAAGAAGCCAGAGAGATAGAGTTTTTTATCCAAGTGCATAGAGCTTAGGGAGATCAGTTTCTGTTGCGTACGAAACCTTTTCATGTTTTTGTTCATCCACTAGTTCACTGCCGAACAAAAGATCTAATAGTCCTTGTTCTCTTCTATATTCACGGAATCTGACCGTTTCGTTGAAATGTTTTTCAAACAGGACTTCTGCTTCTCTTCTACCGCCCAAATAATCAACTAGACCTATTTCAAGACCTTCCTTACCTGTAAATATCTTCCCGCGTGCTGCTTCGTCAAGGTCCTCGTCTGATATTTTTCTATTGGTCGACACAGTTTGTATAAACTTGGTATGAGTCTGGTTCAGTATATTTTTGAATACAATCCTTTCTTCTTCTGTAAGATTTTTGTAAGGACTTCCCATACCTTTCATATCCCCTTCTTCGAGTCGTATGTATTTTATTCCATATTCGTCCATAAATTCGGTGTATTCCAGGTAGGAAGCTGTTACACCCAGAGCTCCTGTTATGGTTAGAGGATCTGCAACTATCTTATCACATGCAGAAGCAGCCCAGTAAGCTCCTGACGTTGCGTAATCGTTGAACTGGCATACTGTGAGTTCCTGGATGTCGGATATTGTTTCTTCGAGTTGACTCGATGCCACAACTGTACCTCCAGGTGAGTTTATCTCGAATAAAAATGCCTCTGCACCTTCAGATCTTGCATTTTTTATCTGCTCCCTTACATTTCTAGGTGAAGCTTCTACCGATACAGGAGAGATACCACCTCTTATAGGTATTACTGCAATCTCTGTTTCAAGAGGAGAATCAAATCCTACAAACATGGACCCCAGGAAAACTATTCCGAGGCCTGCTAGTGCCAATAAAATCATCTTTCTTTTTTTCATTGGAAAACAATTGTTTTTCGTCTATTAAAAGACTTGTCCGATGATTCACTTTCTTTTACTGATCCTTTGTTTTAATTCACTGATAAAATCTTCGGGATCAACACCATATTCTACGTTTTCTTCCCACCTTCTTCTCACAGCCAAAGTTCCTTTTTCCTCTTCTTTATCGCCTATTACAACGGCATATGGAATCCTCTTCTTTTCCACTTTTTTTATCTTATTGCTGAGCGTAGAACTTTCGAGATCCGAGTCTACTCTTATTTTTGGGATCTCTTTCTTCAATTTTTGTATAAACTTCTTGCAGTGGTCTATATTTCTATCTGTGTGGCTTATTATTCTTACCTGTTTTGGTGCGAGCCATGTCGGCAAATTTCCTTGTGTTTTTTCCAGTAGATGAGCAATTGTTCTTTCCAAACAACCGACAGAAGACCTGTGTATTACAATCGGTTCCTTTTCGTTATCGTTTTCATCTTTGTATGTTAGATTGAACCTTTCAGACGAGGAAAAATCTATCTGGACCGTGATTAATGTGTCCTCCTTGCCGTATACGTCTTCGTACTGGAGGTCGAGTTTGGGTCCATAGAACGCTGCTTCATCGTTCTTTTCAACGTAATCCAGGTCGGACTTCTCTAATATTTTTCTCATAACGCTCTGTGATTCTTCCCATGCTTCTGGATCGTCTATGTATTTTTCACCTTTCTTTTTCGGATCCCATTTGGAAAATCTGTACCATATGTTTTCTATTCCCAACTGTTCCATTACATACTCTATGAGATCAAGGACCTCCTTGAACTCATCCTCTAGCTGATCGGTCTTGCAAATTATATGGGCATCAGCTAAATCGAACTGGCTTACCCTTGTTAGTCCCCTCAACTCACCGGACTTTTCCTTTCTAAAGAGTGTTGCTACCTCTGCATATTTTTTAGGTAGGTCTTTGTAACTCCTTGGTTTTCTTTTATAGAGGGCGAAATGAAACGGGCAGGTCATTGGTCTAAGTGCATAATTATCTTCGTTTACTTCGAGGGTGAACATATCGTCTTTGTAGTGTTGCCAGTGACCTGAGAGCTTGTAGAGGTCGGACTTAGCCATTTCCGGGGTCTTTGTTCTTTGATAACCTCTTTTGTCTTCTTCTTCTTCTATGAACTCCCTTATTTCTCTGTATATAGTTGTGCCCTTTGGTGTCAACAGAGGAAGACCACGACCAACAATTTCATTGTTTATATACAGATCAAGATCTCTACCTATTTCAACTTGACTTTTTTTCCCTCCTGGTGGTTCCTTCGCCGACATTGTTGTCTTGGATAACTTTTTTACGAGCCTTTTGTGTTCCTCTTCACCTAACTCCTTCACACCTTCTTCTTGTCCTTCTTCAGGCCTTATCTCCCTGCTAAGCTCCGAGAGAGGATGTCCTTTGACATGTATTTCAAACTCTTTATACCATCCAAAGGGCGATCTCGTGACCTTGAAATCTTTTTTCAGTCTTTCTTCCAGCATCTTCTGTGATTCCATTGCAGCATTTAGATCTCCCGGGATAGAGGTCAAATGTACCCATGGATATATTACAATTCTCTCCGTGTCGACCTGCTTAACTACATCTCTTATTTCTTCATCTGCACGTTTTACAACATATTCCAGATCCTTTTCATCGCCTTTTTCCAGTGCATTGAACACCACTAGGCAGTCATCTATATGCTTTTTTTCTTCATCGCACTCTTCAGCGCTGTCCACAGCTTTCTTATGTGTTTTGAATTCAAGATAACTCGAGTGTAATAGTAGCAGCTTCATTTAAACAACACCTTATATTCAGGTCTGTTTAGATTTATAATTGTTTGGAGGGTATTTATTGGACTAGAAGTTTTCTCAGACTGTAAAACGTCCACCGGACTTGTACCTCATTTCAAACACTTCAAAAACTATTCCCTTCTTTAGACTTAAATACTTTTTCAGAACTCCCTTTACCGTTTTCATGGAAGTAAAGGTACACAAACGGTGTGTTGAATAACATATAGTACACGAAGGCTGAAATCCATATGTTCATAGGGTTTCCGGGGTCCAGTCCTCCTGAGAGTACTGTATTTTCTATCCAGGAAGCTGCCGGAGAAATTAACCAGGACATATACATGATGGACATCATCCCGAAAATACCGGCGGATGCTCCATAGTAGTTTATTGCCTTTTTACTGATGTCGTATTTTTTGTTGATTATAGCTGTGGATAGAGTTCCCAGCAAAACCCCTAGAACACCAGAAACAAGGTAGTGGTATACAAGACTTTCGATCTGTATCAAAGAGGCAAGTAGTGTATATCCAAAGAGCATTGTAGGTAATATTACAACGATTTGAATAGCTGCTAGAACTATCACTGAGATGAATTTATACTGATCCTTTGGCATATAGTTTAACTTAGGTGTTTGTTGTTTTTAAGCTTCTAATATCATCTTGTTTACTACTGATCTCCGAGATATGTTGCTTCTTTTTTGAAACTTTTCGGTCCATCCCTGATTAGCCTTATTTTCAGTTCATGTGGAAGTATGGTATAGTCTTGTAGTTTGTCAACCGGGACAAACCTTGCGTCTTTTAGTATATCGTTTCCATTTTTCTTTTCAGGATCTTCGCCGAGCTGGACTTCTCCTTTGTTATATTCACAGAGAAAGAAGAATTCCAAATGATGTTTCGTTCCTGCGAAGAAGTCATTGTAGTAGACAGGTCTTATTACCTTTACGTCTACATTTGTCTCTTCTTTGACTTCCCTCTTTACAGCATTATGAATCCGTTCGCCTGCTTCTATTGCACCGCCGGGTGGGATCCAATAGGACATGTTGCCTTGTTTGTGCTTTACAAGTAGAATTGAATTGAGCTTCGGTACTATGGCCGCTACCCTTGGTCTTAGTTCCATAGGTTAAACTACGTAGACCCAAATAAATATTTTTAAGCCTTCCTGCCCAGTTTGTTATGGATAGCCCGGTAGTCTAGCCACCTTTTTGTTCGCTGTTGCTCACGAAAAACGTGGGCGAAAAAGCACAGGTGGGACAATGGTCAAGGATGTCGGGCTTTGGACATCTGTTCAAAGCATTGAGCTTATGGCGATGAAAGACACCCGGCGACCCAGGTTCGAAAGAACCTTTTTCGAAAAAAGGTTCATCAAAAAGAAGGAGGTTCAGAAAGTCCTGGCCGGGCTACCATTATTTATTCGATTTTTCTGGATAAGGAGAGCCACAGACAGGTATTGTTGAAACAAAGCGGGCTGCGTTTTTTAGAATTCAAACTTTATTGGATATACCTCTAGACCTTCTATCTATCTTAACAGTTCCAAGAAAGCGGTCCTTCCTACAAATTTACCTTCGGTATCCACCCTTACCTCAAGAATCTTATCCATTTTTCACCAACCTCTCTTTCTTGGCCTTCTTCCACCTTTTGACCTCTGCTTCCCTTTTCAGTGCCGAACTCATATCTTCATGCTCCTCTGTATATACCATTTTACATGGAAGCCTGCTCCTTACGTACTTACTACCGTCGCCGTTTCGGTGTTCCTCCAGACGGCGCTCCAGATCCTTGGTGATTCCCGTGTAAAGAGAACCATCGTCCATCCGCAAAACATATAGCTTCCACATGTTGATTGAATTATTCTCAGGATTAAATAATGTTTTATAAACAGTTCTAAATGATGGTTATATTCTTTTTGTTCTGTATTTTTATTTTCACTATCAGCCGTATACAACCAAGTCTTTTGCATTTTCTACTGCTTCTTCCCACTCTTCTTCATCATTGTACCTTGGCTCGTACAGTCTCTCATCGGTATCCTTCGTCATTACCATTATCTCAGGTATACCGTTCTTCCTGAACTCTGTCCTTGTGTTCCAGGGATGTGGTACTAACTTACCGTCCAGTTCTTCAATATCCTTAAGATTGTCGGCATGTTCCTTGTTGAGGTATATCTTTTCTACTCTTGAAAACGGAACCTCAGATTCTATTATAACTTCGTCGAGCTGTTCCACCACCTCTTCAACGTATTTATCTGCTTCTTCGTCCTTACTTAAAACAAGTACATGTCCCTTCGGTGAACTGTAGGCTCCCTTTCTGTCTCCACCGAAGGCTACGGCGGGATTATCAGTGGTAGCCAGACTTCTTCCGTAATCATTACCTCTGCCGTTTGTCGTTACTTCACCACTTTCAACGTATCCTTCTATTATTTCATCACTGGTAGACTTTTCTGAATATAATTTACCTCTTCCATCTTCAGGTCCACAAACACCTCTGTAAAGGTGGCTTTCAAAATAAGAGGGATCTACCTGTGCTTTGATTCCTTTACCAGTTTTTCTTAGCTCAAGAGCCTTGGGAAACTCTTTGATAACTCTTTCCTCACCGAGCTTATCGACTAGATCTTTGATCTTTATGCCCCTTGTGCGACCTCCTCTACAGGAGAAGGCAAGATTATCGAGATATTCCTTAAACACAGAATTTTCCTTTAGTCTTTCTTTCTCTTCCTTCATTTCTTCTGTCAGGTAATTGTCCTCAAGAGCGTTTTCAAGTTCATACTTTCCGGAATCAGAATTATGGAAACAGATGGCGCCAAGTCTTTTTGTATTTTGAATGAAGTTCTCGTGTGCCCTTGGGTTTTCCTCCTCGGGAAAAAGGTTCTCTATGAAGTTATGGTATTCATTACTATTCTGCTTTATATATGATGCTGTTTTCTTAGCTGTTTTTTTGTCTGTGAGTATCCCTATATCGGGATTATGAGCCGGTCGGCGTACTTCGTCATAAATTTGTTCAATATATTCACCGTTCATTGTCATGCGAATGAAATAGGCATCATCGTATCCGAGGTCTTCGTCAAACTCTGAAAGTTTTTTATGTCTTTCACCTGCTTCCCTTCTTTCTGTTTTTGTACCTGGGTCCCTGAACAGTTTTTCAGCTATAGTCTTCGGCTCCTTTTTTACTTCCACTTCTTCATACTGTTTCTCCGTAACGCTCCCCACGGAAAGTACCTCGTAGTTTCCTGTCAGGTTTTTGTTACGTCTTCCTATGTTTATTTCTCTCCTATCGGAGTTCCTCCTATCGACAATTTCCTTCCTAGCCATGCTAATAGTTTTTCTATCCCTTTCTTGTATGTTGTTCCCTGTTCTAATGTAGTCGAATTCTCTGTAGGGATCATCCGAGTCAGATTCGAGATCATATAGTTCTGGGGTCCCACAGGCCTGTGCATAAATATAAGATATAGAATTTTCCCTCACATCTTCTGCTAGCATTTGTACACTGTATTCATCTTTCATAATATCACCTATAGTATTGTAACCACTTAATAGTTACAACTTATACTATTTAAAGCTTACCCCGACACAAGGTATCGTTTATCTTTTTACACAAGACTTTGAAGAGATAACCGAAAGGGCTCATGATCATGCAAAAGAACTTGCAGAGATCTGCCTGGTGTTCAGGAAAACAGGAAGTATAGAAGAAGAGAAGTTTTTCTATGAGCTGGACAGGTATTTATCATACATTAAAAACGAATACCTTTCAGGTCCTTGATTTTTTCGGGCTTAGATTTATAATATAGGAAAAACAACCATGGATTATGGAAGACAAAGATCCCGATGAGAAACAGATGAAGGATTTTGAAAAGTTCTTTCAGAACAGGAAAGCGGTAGCAGGAATTGTTCTGCTTCTTGCCTCGACCTTTGGTTTGTTGGCTTTTATGGGAGGGATCAGGACAGATGTAACAGGATTTTTCCTTGCAGAGGAAGTTCCTGAAGACAACCTTGTGATGGATCTTGAAGAGACCATTGAAAAATATAATGACATCTACGAAGACGATGAAGCTATGGAGCGTGCTATTGAGCACTGGGCCATTAAAAATCTGGCTAAGAATTACAACGAAGAGGATCTAAGGGAAGCGCTCGAAGCTGCTGACAAAGACCCTGGATTTGTATACAACCTCACCGATGAGTAGTGTTTCCGGGACCATTTTCCTTCTGTTTAACTTTATAAAACTCGGGTGAACAGGTAACCTTATGGATTTCAAAGAGTTTATGGACTGGTTTAAGGGCGATAGTAAGAGAGAACTAGTGGAAAACCTTTCATACTGTCTTATAATCATAGCGGCTATTATGACTGTCGTTGGTCTCGGAGTAGGCACAGTTTATCCGGGCCTGCCGGTGCTTGTAGCGATAATAGGTTCGTTTCTTGCTCTGGTGGGAATAGTTTTATATATCTTGTCCGAATTAATAAGATTCCTGTGATGGTGAAAATCAATGGCACGGATGTATTCAAGAAAACACGGTAAGTCGGGTTCAACTAAACCCTATAGGGAGGAGCCTCCTGAATGGGTTGATATGAGTCCCGAAGAAATGAAGAACAAGGTTGTTGAGCTTGGAAAGAAAGGCTTGAATCCCTCCGAGATTGGAGAGGTTCTACGAGACCAACACGGAGTTCCTTCTGTCAAATATTTTGATATGAAGATAACAAGAATCTTAGAGGAGAACGACCTAAACAACGAACTGCCAGAGGATCTCAGAAAGCTTATAGAAAAGTCCCGTAAAATAAGAAATCATCTGGAGGAAAATTCTGGCGATTCTTCAGCAATCCACGGCCTGGAGCAGACGGATTCTAAGATAAGGAGACTAAGTAAATATTATAAGAGAAAGGGTAGGATCCCAAAGGACTGGAAATACAAACCCGAAAAAGAGTTCCATAAAAGGAAGTAATGGTTTTTTCTTTGTTCAGTGTCTGTATATAGATTAAACCTAAATTTTAAAGTGTTAAAATGGAAATTCCCGAAGAGCTTGATGGTTTACTAAAAGAAGCTACTGAGAAGTTCAAGGAGATGGACAAAATAAGGATAGTATCTCATTACGATGCTGATGGTATATCTTCGGCTGCTATAATTCTTGCTGCTTCCCTACGATGTGGAAAAAAGGTACATCTTTCCATAGTTAAACAGTTAAGACCAGAGATTGCAGATAAACTGAAAAGAGAAAATAACAAGAATTTAGTTTTCACAGATCTGGGATCTGGTCATCTTCCTTTGGTAAATGAAATAGGTGCTGAGAATACAGTAGTTCTTGATCATCATCACCCATCCGGAGAACTGGAGAAGGGAGTTCATGTCAATCCACACTTGGCTGGCTTGGGGGAAGACACTGTTTCCGGTGCCGGTGTAACATACCTATTTGCCCGGGAGCTCGACGAGGCAAACACAGACCTTTCTGCCTTGGCCGTAGTTGGAGCCATAGGTGATATACAGGAAGAAAACTGGAGGATGAATGGAATAAATGAAGAGATAGTAAAGGAAGCAGAAAGAGTAGGAGAACTCACGAGGGGAGAAGGCCTTCGTCTTTTTGGTAGACTTTCGAGACCTATACACAAGTCTCTTCAGTATACGACAAGACCCTATTTACCCGGGGTTTCAGAAACCGAGTCTGGTGCCGTTCAGTTTCTCTCGAATCTTGAAATAGACCTAAAGAACGGCGATGGATCGTGGAAGAAGCTTGTCGATCTGGAGGACGAGGAAAAGAAGGAGCTTGCTTCTGCTATAATAAAGAAGAGAGTAAGAAACGGCATAGAAGGTGCCGAGGAGATATTTGGAAATACATACACATTGTCATGTTTTGATGGCAGACTTGAAGACGCCAGAGAGCTTTCTACGTCACTCAATGCATGTGGTAGAATGTCACAGGCCAGCGTCGGTATACTTTCATGCCTTGGAGATCAGAAAGCATTGGAGAACATGGAAAGTGTGGTTAAAGGATACAAGAGGACCCTCGGTAAACTCATACGTATAGTTAGAAACAATGATGGTCTACTCGAGAAGAGAGAAAATTTTAATCTTCTCAACGGAGTTGGTAGAATACCTGAAAATTTCATAGGTACAATATGTTCTATACTACAGTCAGATATTTCTAAGGAAAAGGTACTTGTGGGTGTTGCAGAGTCCGAAAAAAATAGGCTAAAGGTTTCTATGAGGGTTCCCGATGATCTAGATGCGAATGTAGGTGAAATCGTGGAAAGTATAGGTGATGATATGGATATAGAGGGAGGAGGACACGAGAAAGCTGGCGGCGCCTATGTTCTAGTCGATGAAAAAGAGGAGTTTCTAGAGATGTTGAACAGTATACTAGAAAAGGAGACGTGAGAAATCTTTTTAAATGTTAACCTCAAAATATGAGAGGAAACTATGCCGAAGGACAACAAATTAAAGGGAAAACAGTGGTATACACTCAGAGCTCCCAAGATGTTTGGGGGAGATGAGATCGGAGAAATACCTGCTTCCACAGAAGAAGCCGTTAAAGGAAGGGTTGTTGAATCCGGTGCAACCGATCTACACAGAGGCTCAAAGAAGTACTATTTTAAGATTAAGATGAGAGTAAACGAGGTGGACGGTAAGACATGCAAGTCAAAGTTTATTGGGCATGACTGTTCCCGTGACTATCTAACTAGGATTGTTAGGAAAAGAAGTAAACGTGTTGATGAAGTGACTAGGGTTAAGACCAAGGATGATGTCGTAATAAGAGTCAAGACCATATGTGCTACTATCAAACCTATCGGTGCGTCTACGCAGACCTCGATACGTAAGAAAATCGATGAAGTTTTGAAGGAGGAGGCATCCAAAAAGAACATCGATGCGTTTGTTAAGGATATGCTAATGAACAAGCTCCAGGGTAGAATTAAGAAGGAAGTAGATAAGATATACCCACTCAGGGAGATAGAGATCAGGAAGACCGAAGTAGTTGAATAGCTTCTGGAATGTTCTTGGGGGAGTTTTTTAAACTATAAGACACTTCTTTATTATAAGGGTGATTTTAATGAGTGCTGCAGCTAAACTTGTGCTGGGTGTAATAGTTTTCCTCATAGGACTTTGGTTGTTACTTCCTGCGGGAATGGTATCCGAGATTAAACCGGAAGAAGGTATTTCTGCAAGATTGAACTGGTGGGAACCCTTTAAAACAGTAGTTATGGGAATGATTCCACCTTTCCTTGTGGTTATCGGAGTTCTCGTGGTTTGGATAGAGGCAGAGGAGATGAAAGCCCCAGAAACTCCCAAGATAGAAGATTTTGATTCGGAAGAGGAGTAGAACCTCTGTTATTTTTTATTTGTGTAGTATTCGAAAAACCTCTTCTCATCATTCCTATCTTTGGTCAGATACGGTGGATAGTTTAACAGTTTGTAGTCCTGTAAATCAGACTTTCTTATAAGATGCGGGGAAACTTCATATTCATCAAACTTTTTCACAAGTTTATCAAGAGGCTTTGCTAAATCGTCATAGTTCTCAACGTCTTCGCATATAAACACAAGATCTATATCAGAACCTTCTTTTGCTTTGTTTTTCGCAACGGAACCATATATTACACCAACATCCACAGATTCCCCGAGGCTTTTGTACGCTTCTTCTATAAATTTGAAACCTTCCTCGACCATTTTCCTCGATTCCGAGTTAAAATAATCTATGTCTATCTCTTTAATGCTTTCATTACCATTTAGTAAATACATACTATTAATTGGTATTGGAACTATTTAAATTTAGTTGTTTAACCCGACGTCAGTATTTTTATAACGTCGCCGTTTTGGAGAATTTGGTCGGAGCCTATTCTTCTTTGGGTTCTGCAGTCTATTGCTCCTATGAAGTCATCGCCTATGTCACTATGTACTTCATATGCAAGATCTTCGGCCGTTGACCCCCTTTCAAGTAAAATGGCATCTGGCAGTATATTACCCTTTTTATCAGTATAATTATTTTCGTTTTCTACAGGATAAACAACTATCATATTCAGAAGATCAAAAACAGCTTTGTTGACAAGTTTCTGTACGCCGGTGGAACCATAGTTTCTTAGTATCTTGTTGACGAACTCGAGGGCCTCCATTTCTTTGTCAGATATTTTTTTATCATCTAATATTTGAAATTTTTCACATCCCGGAATATATTTTATCTTTCCTTGTTCCGATGCCTTTCTTAAAGCAAGCTCCGCTTCGGCGCAGCATGGAAGCACTTCGCACCCCGATCTTTCCCTGAGATCTTCCAGTTTTTCATCTGTATCGAGTAAGTCTATTTTGTTTGCAGCTATGATCATTGGTTTAGTCAGTTTTCTGAGTTCTGTTGCAAAGTTACTTACATCGTCTTTGCTCCATTCACCGGGACGATCTTTATCGAGACCCACCCTTTTTATTACCTTTCTTATATCATCCTTGTCTATTTTCAGACCCGAAAACCGGGATAGAAGTTGTTCTTCGAAATCCTTGTTTTCCATTTCTATCTTTGTTGAGAACTTTTTCCATTCTCTTTCAAATATATCTTCGTACCAGAAGTCAAGCTCCTTCTTCAGAAACCTTATGTTTTCGTAGGGATCATAGTCCTCCGTTGGTTCACCTTCAGAGTCAGTTCTTCCTGATATATCGAGTACATGTATAAGGACATCCGCTTCTCTTAGGTCATCCAGGAACTGGTTTCCTAGACCACGTCCTTGGTGTGCATCAGGGACAAGTCCTGCTACATCGATCATCTCCACAGGCACAAATCTGATCCCATCTATACATTTTCCGTTTGGATCACACGAAACATCTAGTTCCTTACAGGGACAATTTGTGGTCACGTAACCGATTCCTTGATTTGCATCTATGGTTGTGAAAGGGTAGTTGTTTATCTCTATGTCCGCTAAAGTACATGCTTTCATGAACGTTGACTTTCCTGTGTTCGGGGCGCCTACAAGACCAACTTTCATGCGTTACACTTTACCTGAGAAATATTTAAATCCATTTTCATTTGGCTTTTTTTGATGACATATAACTTTAAAAATGTGAGGACTTAAACAGTATAAGAATCCTAAAGACGAGATGAAAGACATGAAAGCCGGTATATGTGAAGTCTGTTTGAAGAACGACATGTTATGTGAAGGATGCTCCAAGAAGCTAGAAAATGGAGATATATCCGAAAAGGCTGTGGAGCTTTTTAGATACATATATTCTTTATCCGAGGACTACCCCTACCTTGAGGACGTTGAGATCAATGAGATCTATGTAGGCGAGGATGTAATTGTTATAGTTGTCGAGAAAGAAGATGTCGGGAAGGTTGTGGGTAAAGGAGGGGAGATAGTTAAGAAGCTAGCCGGAAAGGTTGAGAGAGCTATCCGTGTTGTCGAGATGGCAGAAGGCGTTAAGAAGTTTTCGCAGAACCTTTTACCGGACGTTAAGGTGTATGGTGTAAACAAGGTCTTCTCACCAAAAGAGGATTACTACAAAGTCGTTGTTAGTTCAGATGATGTGAGAAGGATAATGTTAAAAGAAGATGAGTTTTCAGAGGTGTTGAAGAGGATTACTGGAGAAAGTGCTAAACTTTCTTTCAAATAGAAGATAAAATCGGAATCCGGAATTCAACTTCAGAAATTTGTTTTGTCATCTGATAGGTTTCCCTTTGCTTTCTAAATAGGTTGTCACTATATGATAGTAACTTTTATAAATGAAAGGGTATAATATAATACTGGTACCATGAACAGATATGAAAATAAAAACATAGACACTCGTTCTGGGGATGAATTTCAAACTTTTGCCATAGAACAGTTCGAAAGGGCATGTGGTGGATGCTACGAACCCGTTGAGACAAACACAGGATACAGTGTTTTTGACGAAAACAAGTAAAGTCATTGTCATCGATGTAAATATCCCCACCACTTTTCTTTTTCTTCTTTTTCATTCTGCCCGGAAATGATTATAAAGTTTTAAAACAAAACTATTCGTGGTGTCTCCATGGTCTATATCCAATCTCTGAGCAGCTTTCTTTTGGGCCTAATAGTTTCTAGTCTAGTTATATACTTTGTAACATCCATCTTTGGGAGGGGTAAAGGCATTATGACGGCCGTTGTTGCAGCTTTATCTGGTTCTGCTATCTATACACTGGCGTTCATGTTGTTGTCGAGTGGGCTTGTATCGACCCTGGCCGGTGGTGTTGTCTGGCTTTTAGCCATAAAACATTTTTACAATGTAGGCTGGTTGAGGGCGACAATTATTGCCCTCGGGATATGGATTTTAACAAACTTTGTAAGTATATTCCTTCCTACTGTAGCCGGACCTTTATAGGTTATGTCAGAACAGACATTACAAAACCTTTTATTTTTAAGTTAGATTGAGGATTAGTAGATATGCGAATTGCAATTGTTGATAGGGAGAGATGTAACCCAAAAAAGTGTGACTGGGAGTGCTTTAAAGCATGTCCAATCAACAGAAAGGGAGAAGAATGCATCAAAAAAAGTAAGAACGCAGAGATAGAAGAAGATCTATGTATAGGATGTGGTATATGTGTTACCAAATGTCCCTTCGATGCTATAAAGATTGTCAATACACCAGAAGAGCTTGACGAAAAACCTGTTCACCGTTTTGGTAAGAATGCCTTCGTGCTTTACAGACTTCCTATACCTAAACCAGGCGGTGTTGTAGGATTATTGGGCGGGAACGGCCTTGGTAAATCAACAGCTCTCAAGATACTTTCGGGAAGTGTGAAACCCAACCTAGGGAAACCTGGAGAAGAACCATCTCTGGAGGATATTTCAGGTCTATTTAGAGGTACCCAGCTTCAGGAATATTTTCACGACATGGAAGAGGAAAAGAGAACCGCATACAAACCACAGAGAGTCGAGGAGATACCCCGGATTTACGAGGGCGAAGTCAAGAAGTTCCTCGAGGATACTGATGAGAGAGGCGTTCTTGATGAAGTTCTTGATAGGCTCAGCATTGAAAACGTGCTTGATAGAAAACTGGACGAACTTTCGGGTGGAGAGTTACAACGGGTGGCAATAGCTGCAGTTATCTGCAAGGACGCCGATATATACTACTTTGATGAACCGTCTTCTTACTTAGATGTATACCAACGATTACAGATGGGTAAGCTTATCCAAGATCTTGCAGAGGAAAGAACAGTTATGGTTGTCGATCATGACCTTGCAACCCTGGATTATCTTGCCGATACGATCCATGTTTTCTACGGTGAACCGGGTGCATATGGTATAGTTTCCAAGCCCTATTCAACTAGAAAGGGAATAAATGCTTATCTGGAGGGTTATATAAGGGAAGACAACGTCCGTTTCCGTGAAGAACCGGTCAAGTTTGATATAAGAGCTCCTACAAAAGAAAGAGAAAGAAGTACCCTTCTTGAATTCCAGAAAACAAAGAAAACACTGGGTAACTTCAACCTTACTGTACAGGAGGGTGAGCTTGCGCGGGAAGAACAGCTGGGTATTTTTGGTGCGAATGCTCTGGGCAAGAGTACGTTTGCAAAGATACTCACCGGTGAACTTGAAGCCGACGAAGGAGGACCGGATAGAGAGGTTGAGATTTCTTACAAACCACAAAAGATAGATACGGGTGGTAGTGGAAGGGTTATAGATTTTTTAACTAAGGTCGTTGAAAATCCCTACTCCAATGAGTTCAAGAACAAAATACTTCATCCCCTTGGCCTTGAAGGTCTTCTTGAAAACAGAGTGTCGACCCTATCGGGAGGCGAGAGACAAAGACTCGCGATAGCTGTTTGTCTATCAAAGGACGCCGATATATATCTGATGGACGAGCCTTCTGCTTATCTGGATGTAGACCAGAGACTTAGGGTGGCCAAACTTGTACAGTCGGTTTCTTCTCAGAACGAGGCTTCATGTATGGTTATAGACCATGATATACTCTTCCTCGACTACCTTTCGGAGAGGGGAATGGTTTTCCTCGGTGAGCCAGGGGTAGATGGAAAAGCACTCAAACCAGGCGGTCTTGAATCCTCCTTTAACAAGTTTCTCGAGGATCTGGGAGTTACGTTCCGTAGAGATCCTCATACAGGACGTCCAAGGGCAAACAAACCCGATTCTGTCAAGGACAGGGAACAGAAAAAGAACGGCAACTACTACTATATTGAATAACAAAGAGGATACAAAATCTTCAGATTTCACAGGCGCGCTATCTTCTCTGGGGACGCTGTAGCCTTCTGTCTATGATATCCAGTTTTCTGAGAATCTCTCTTAACATCTCCTTTGTTTCATTGGATTCCTGACTATTCCTTACCGGAGGTTGCTCGTTTCTTTCATTTACTCTTCTCCGTGGGATCGGTGGCTCCGGTGATGGCCTTCTTGATGTAGGGTTGTTTGCTCTATTGTCCGGTTCTCTTGTCGGAGCTGGCTTCTCTCTCGATCTTCTCGGTGAAGGTTGTCTGTTTCTTGGGTTGTTGTCTCTCGGAGTTCGTCCTCTACCGGCAAACTCTTCTTCAGACGGAAGGCTCAAATCCTTTCTTTTATTCCTAGTCGATACAGGAGACTTGTCATATTCTGTTTCATCGTCTAGGTTGGTTACTTCTTTTATGTTTCTTCTGTTTCCGAGGCTGGAATCCTTTTCCTTGTTTTTGCCTGTGACCATATCCTTTATTTTGCCTAGTACCATAATTTTATTATTACAGGAGAGTATTTATTAGTGTTATATATCGCAAACGGTTAACAACACAAGGGATACAATATGCCTGTTGAAACAAAAGGGAAAGACAACCCGTCCTTTAAGCCGAGTACGATGAAGGTTCCGGACCTTAGGGAAAGACAGATTACCTTTGCCGGTAAACCAGGTTTTCCGTCTGGTATATACTTCGGCATGATAGATATTCTAGAAGATAATATGGGGTACGAGGTTAGAAAGGTAACGGACTGGATAGAGGTAAATCCGAAGTCGTCGTTCTATGATGAAATTGCTCAGAGGAAACAGACTATAGAACAGCAGGTAGGTGCGGTGACCAGTAAAATTTCGGATACGAGAAAGACTCTTGAGATGTTACGGCACGATAAAAGAAAGCTCCAGAGGATCATAGATCACAAAGAAGAAGGTGATTTGGATGTTTTGAAAAGCGACTTTGTAGACCTCGTGGATAGAAATACAAATATGAGTCTTCTTGAACTGGCAAACAGCGGAAGACTTCCTTCGGTGATTGTTGATTTTTACAAAGTAGAAAGTAAGGAAGATATCGAAAATCTGGAAGTTTCAAAGGGAGAGAAACAGATACTAAAAAAGAAATGGTCTCTTTTCCAGGACTGGAAGAAGAGGTTCGTCGGTGAGATAGAAAGGAGAATGGAAACGATAGAAAGAGAAATAAGATCCCACGAAGAGACGATACGGAATCTAAAGGATACTTTACATCCGTACGCCAAAGCCCTCAAAAGGATAAGGCTAGGTGAGCCCAAAGAGTACCACGGTTTGGATGATCCAAGAGTTATAGAAAGATATGCTAACTCTATATGTGGCGTTGATCTATATGCCTGGAAGGATTTGAGTTCTAGGTCTTTCTATGCTGAACATGATGAATTCAAGCCAGAACTTTATGATAAACTGTCCAGTGAGCCGGGTTATGAGTTCTACTGTTTTTTTGAGATAAACGTTAAAAAGAAGTCTTCTGTAGTCTCTGGGCAGAGCACAGAAGTAGTGGTCATAACAATAAAGCCAGAACTTCTTCATCGCGATGAACTTATGGAAAAAAAGGAGGAGATAGAAAAACAGAAAAAGAAGTTACAAAACTCTATAAAGAGACTTAGTGGTGAACCTGTAGAAGAGTTGGAGGAGGAAGAGGAACAGAAGGAAACAGTAACGGACAAGGTTAAGAAGATCGGTAAGAAGATACTTAGGATTCCAGGTGAAGGGAAAGGATATCATAGAGACGAGTTCAAAGGTATAGTCAAGGAAGAGACCAATATGCTTTACGAAAGAATAAAGGATCTTGGAGACGGCCTCAAACTCTGGAAGCTCAGGAAACTTAAGAGCTGATTGTGATGTTAAAAAGTATAAAGAAGTCTTTTGGTCTTTCAAAAAAGAAAAGAAAGCTAGAGCCGGAAGGATATATTGTCCAGACCAGTGGATGGCCAGAACAACTTCAGCAAAGGGTCCTGCAGTATATTTCTTCTGTTTCCCAGAAGGGAGTTTCGTCTATAGAAGTTACTCTAAATCATCCCGAATCGCTAACTCCGCATGCTGTCAGGGAAATAAAGAACTTCCACGAACAGGAAGATGTTAAGGTCAATATCCATGCGTCGCTTCAGCTCAGGACAGCCATGGCCGAGAAGAAGAGCTACAGGCGTGTGGATGAGTACATGAAAGGGTTTATACAGAAGGCCAATGAGATAGGATCCGACTATGTAAACGTTCATACTTCTCTATTTCCAAGTCCTGAACTTGGTAGAATGAGAGGAGTGAGATACGAGGTAATGCTTCACCCGGATGGGTATCCAATAGTTGATTTTCTTAAAAAACTTAAGGATAACCATTCCGATTCAGAGACCTTCGACTGGATAGTCAGGGACTTGAGGAAGAAGGTAGGAGTTCCTGGTGGTGCTAGAATAGCAGAGACTATTTCTGCCAAGGATGAATATCTTGAAAAACTTGTTACCGATGAAGAGATCTCTAAGAGAATGCAGAGGCTTAAAAATAATTCTCGGGTTGATCCTGAAAGTGTTACGAGGGAAGGAGTCAGAGAGGGTATTCTGGATGATCTCAGAGGTAGCAGACAGTTAATTCTTAACCACTATCGTCAGAAGGATGAAGAATTCAAGCACATGGTAGAGAAGGATGCTCTTAGGGACGTAATCGATGAAGGAGATATAGATCTAGAGAGAATTTTCAATGAATTTAGAACCTACCAGTTGATAGGTTGGTGGATGTATGAAAAAAATGATCCTATATGGAGGAAGATATGTGGAAAAAGGAGTCCGAAGGATCTGGAGGAGGAAAAGAGTATGGACCTTCTCGTAGATTCGGTTGCTGGAAGATATATCCAAGGCCATGTAAAAAACTGGGACGAGGAGCTAGCAGGTACAGATGTAGTCGTAACCCTCGAGACACCTGATGCGAGGAACCCAGAAGATCTTGGATACTACAGGCTGGTGAACCCAGAACATATATACCATGTTATCAGGGCCATAAACCATCCACAGGTAAAACTGTGCTTCGACTTTGAACATATAGCAACCCAAGGCCTCAATCCGAAGGATATTCTTAAGGATGCGCCCGGTAACCTCGGAGAGGAAACCTATTTAGTGCATCTTTCCAGTAGGCCTTCCCCCGGACACGAACACTTTCCACTTCAGAAAGGAGAGCTACATCTTTACGAGATGCTTTGGGAGCTTAAGATAAGAGGCTTTGAATCCGGATACCTTACCTTTGAAAGAGGCGGCGGAGGTCAGGGAAAAGGGGACGAAGCCTTCAAGGAGTCTATTCCTATAACCAAGGAGATGGCCATGTACCTCGAAGACGATATACCACCCAGTGAGCTACCCGTGGAGTTCTATGGATATAACGACAAAGAGTTCAAGAGGGACCAGGCAGTTGTGCAGAGCAATACCTTTGAGCCTATTAAAGGACTCATAGAATCTCCGCAGATGCAAGATACCTTTCTTGGTAAGCATGCTACAGAGTCTGAGCCCAGGATGCGCGGCGATGGCTGGAAAGAAGAAGAGCATCAGTAGGCAAACTTTTAAATAGTAGTATTTGTAACTATTAAGTGGTAAAAAGGTGTGGTGTATGTCTCAAGGAGATAGAATAGATCAAGAAAACGGGTTGAAGCCCGACGAAACTTTTGTTGGTAAAGCCAAAGATTTTAGATCTACTAAGAGAAAGATAAAGGACTTTCAGAAGAGAAGGAGAATGGATGCAGCCGAAAAGTTCAAGAAAAAGGCCATTGAGAAGTACGGTGAATATATAAATGCTATAATAGGGACAGGTTCTGTCACAAGAGACGAGTTCAGCTCCGAGTCGGACCTTGACATCACCGTTTTTATAGATGACACAAGAGAGGATGTTGATAGAAGGAAGAAAAAAGAGATTGAAGACTATCTTAAAGATGTGGCCGAGGGTTGTGGTAAGACGAAATCTGGAAGCCATATACTGCATGTCCAGCCACCGTGGACTATAACAGAATATTGGGATATGATGAGACGGGGAAGCCCCGTTGCACATTCCTGGACACAGGATGCTACTGCTATATACGATGATGGATTTTTTGGACCCATTCAGAGACTTTACAAGATGGGTAAGCTACCGGCGACCAGAAAGTCTGCAGAGAAGAGGATGTCTAAGGTTCCAAAAAGGCTTAGGCGTGCCGAGAGAATGAAGGTTCTAATCGTTGCAAAGGATATATATCATGCCATGACGAACTCCATGCAGGCTGTTCTTGTTTATATGGGTGAAGAAGTTCCTGCACCAAAACAGCTGGGAAAAATGGCACGTGAAAAACTTGTTTCTCGTGATCTTCTCGATGAAAAGTATGTAAAACAATACGAGGAGGTTTATTCCATATACAAAGATGTTGAGCATAACAACATCGATGAGATGAGCGGAGAAGATGTGGATAAGTATATAGAGATGGCCAAGAAGTTTGTCGGTGAAATGCAGAAGCTTATGAAGAGAATAGAGATAAGCAGAAAGGCAAGAAAGATACAGTCAAACTACGAATCTATGATAAAAACTTCTGTGGCAGCTCTTAAGGCCTTGGGTAAACTGCCTGAAGATCCAAAAAAGCTACCGAAT
The DNA here is from genome assembly GCA_003553905.1 of Candidatus Aenigmatarchaeota archaeon. Taxonomy (GTDB): domain Archaea; phylum Aenigmatarchaeota; class Aenigmatarchaeia; order PWEA01; family PWEA01; genus PWEA01. The sequence goes on along the minus strand of PWEA01000004.1, from coordinate 9,729 downwards.
GCATTCAAAGAAAACCTCATCGAAGAGGAACTGATAGACCCAAGATATGAGAAGACTATGAGTAAGGTGCTGGAGATGAAGAAAAAGTTAAACGACAAGGATATAGAGAATATCACAGAACATCAGATAAATGTTGCCAAAGACTTTGTTAAGGGCTTTATGAGAGATATACATGAGCTTCTCAAAGAAAAGGACCTTAAGCCCGGTGATATAAAGGAGGACATGAAACCACAGAAGACACCAGGTCCCGATGAAATTACTCCACAGGAAAAGAACACCGGAGGCTTCAGGTGCGAGGAGTGTGACAAGGAGTTTGACACTAAGAGAGGCTTAAGCATACATAAGGGCAAGGCTCATTAGTTTTGCAACTTTTTCCTTACATTGTTTTATGTAGTGCCTAAAACTGTTAACTTTAAAAAACTTCCTTCCAAACTTCTAACGAATGACTCAGCTCATAATTGCAGAAAAACCTAATGCAGCCGGTAGAATTGCATATGCTCTTGCAGACGGCGATGTAACCAAGAAAAACAGAGGCAAGGCTGTTTGGTATGAAACAACCATAGGTGATGAGAAGACCTATGTTGTGCCTGCTGTGGGTCATATATACACACTGGAGCAGGAAGGGAAGGGTTGGGACTATCCTGTTTTTGATATGGTATGGAAGCCCACCTATGAGGTTAGGAAAAAATCTAAATGGATGAAAAACTACCACACCAACCTGAAAAAACTTTCAGATAAAGCGGACAAATTTGTGAATGCATGCGACTATGACCAGGAGGGCAGTGTTATAGGATATAATATACTGAAGTTTGTTGTCGGTACAGAAAACGCAGCCAGGATGAAGTTTTCAACACTCACAACTTCTGATCTTCAGGAAGCCTACAAAAATCTTTCCGAAGAGCTTGATCATGGTATGGTGCAGTCGGGTCTTGCCAGACATATCCTAGACTGGTTGTGGGGCATAAACCTTTCGCGTGCTTTGACACTTTCTGTTAAAAACAACACAAACACCTTCAAAGTGCTTTCTACCGGAAGGGTACAGGGGCCTGCTCTTAAGATACTGGTGGATAGGGAAAGAGAGATAGACGAGTTCGAACCCGAAGACTATTGGATACTTGAAGCTTATCTTGAATCAGAAAAAGGGGAACTTAAAACACGGCATGAGGACGGTAAGTTTTGGAAAGAGGAAGAGGCCGATGAGAGTAAGAAAAATGCAAGCAAGGATGGCGCCAACGTAAAAAAAGTCAGTAAGAACAAGTTTAAACACAAGCCTCCTTATCCGTTTGACCTCTCAACACTGCAGAGAGAGGCCTATTCTGCTTTCAGGTTCTCGCCATCAAAAACACTCGACGTTGCTCAGTCACTTTATGAGTCAGGTCTTATTTCATATCCAAGGACATCAAGCCAGAAGCTCCCTCCAAAAATAGGGTATAAAAATATTCTAAAAAAGATAAAAAATCAAAATAAATACAGTGAACTTGCCCAGAAGCTACTCGATAGAGGTAAACTTAAACCAAAACAGGGAAAGAAGGAGGACAAAGCCCATCCTGCTATATATCCAACGGGGTCAAAACCAGATAGCTTATCAGAGGACGACAAGAAGCTATACGATCTCATAGTTAAGAGATATCTTGCCGTATTTGGAAAGGCAGCTGTTCGTGAATCTGTAAAGCTTACTTTCGATCTTTCCGGTGAAATGTTTCTTGGTAAGGGAAAGAGAACTCTGGAACCGAACTGGTTTGAATTCTACGATCCGTATGTAAAAAAGAAGGAGCAGAAAGTTCCTGACCTTGAAGAAGGCGACGAGCTTGATGTTTCGAAAGTTAGTAAACTGGACAAACAGACACAGCCGCCAAAGAGGTATACACAAGCTTCCCTTGTTTCGGAGATGGAAAAAAGAAACCTGGGTACCAAGGCAACAAGATCCCAGATCATCGATAAACTCTACAGCCGTGGGTATGTAGACGGCTCGTCGATAAAGGTCACTGATATAGGTATGGGAGTTGTCGAAGCTCTTGAAAAGTATTCTCCTAAGGTTTTATCGGAAAATATGACCAGGAGCTTTGAGGATGATATGGAAAAAATAAGGGATGGTGATAAATCAAAGGATGATGTCGTGGAAGAGGCCAAGAAGGCCCTCGGGGAAATACTTGACAGTATAGAGAAGAACGAGGAGGAAATAGGACAGGGCTTGAAAGAGGCTGTTATGGAAACCAATAGAAAGAAGAGAGAGCTTGGAGAATGTCCTGAGTGCGGAGGTACACTCAAAGTAATAAAAACGGGCCGAAGTCAGTTCGTTGGTTGTTCTGGTTATCCTGACTGCGAGAACTCTTATCCACTCCCTCAGAAAGCCAAGATAGTTCCCACTAAAGAAAAATGTGATGACTGTGATCTACCTACGTTCAAGGTTATAAGAAGAGGCAAAAGACCATTTGAGATGTGCCCGGACCCCGACTGTAAATCAAAGGACGACTGGGACTAACTAGAGAAGATTAAAGCCTTGATCGGGTTTTTCAAGACCATTTTCTGTGATTAAAACCTGTGCTTCCTTCCCTTCGGGTTGTGATCTGTGTTTTCTCATGATCATTATACGTTTGCCCTTCTCGAACTTTTTCATCTCTATTAAACATTTGGACTGATATTTTGCTATATCTCTTGATACTAGTTCAACTCCACCGTTTTCTATGTCAGAGTATATCTGGTTTGTTATTAGTACAGGTATTTCTCGTTTTCTCGATAGGTTTGAAAGAACAGAAAGCTGTTTTGCAAGCATGCTGTTTATCTTTCTTGTGTTCCCGTCGTTTAGTTCTAAACGGTATAGTGTTACAAGAGAATCGAGAATTATCAGGCCGATATCATTCTTCTCGCACATCTTGTCGAGTCTTTCGACGTTGTCGTTCTGTTTTTCAAAACCATCCGGTTCTATGAGTATTATTTCGTCCAGAATTTCTTCGGCATCTCCCGATATCTGACCAAGCCTTTCCTTCGAGAATCCCCCTTCTGTATCTATAAAGACTACCTTTTCTCCTTTGTTTATGGACGAAACCGCAGCCTGTAGACATAGTGTTGTCTTACCACAACCCGGGGGACCATAGACATTGGTCAGTGTATTTTTTTCAATTCCACCACCCAGGAGCTCATCTAGGACCTCGCAGCCAGTTGGGAGTCGCTCTACCTTCATAGAAGTTAAGTTTTGTGCTCAAACTTAAAATATTAAACTGTTTAATTTATTTAAACAAAACCTTTATAAAGTTTAATGTACATAAATAAAATCCATGAAAAAACACAGAGCTGAGACAGAAGGGAAGGAAGACCTTGCAGCTCTGGTTAGTTTCTGTGTTGATTCGGAGAAGTTCAAGTCCAACTACCAGCGTAACAAGTTTTATCGTGGTCTGTACGGTTGGAAACAGAAGGTAAAGAAGGGAGATAAGGTATATGTGTACAACCGTAGTGGTATACTGAAAGACATGCCGCATATAAAGGTAGACAGGTCCGTTTATATAGTACCGTTAGAACTATTGGATAGGGTAGTTGGATATCTTGATGGCTGGGAAGGAAAAATCGACTACGATGTCTTCAAGGTTTTGGTACCAGAGGATAGATTTAAAAAAATGAACACAAAGGAATCTAGGGAGGACTGGGTTGAAGTTGAAGTAAAATGATGTGGTATCATGAATAAAGACGACAACAACAACGGTGCTGTCTCTCTTAAAGTGGGAGAGTTAACTTCAAGGGAAGAGTTTGGAAAGGGAATAGCTAGACTTGATTCTAAGATAATGAAGGATCTTAATGTCAGTGAAGGAGATATTATAGAGATCGAGGGGAAGAAAAAAACAGGCGTTCTTGCTGTCAGATCTTATCCAGAGGACGTTGGCAGTAGCCTAGTCAGAATGGATGGCTTGGTAAGGAGAAATGCTGGAACTTCCGTAGGTGAAAACGTAAAGATAAGGAAGGCGGAGCCAAAACCTGCAGAAAAGGTTACGCTTGCTCCGGCACAGAAAGGTGTTGCTCTACATATTTCTCCCAATTTACTCAAGAAGAATCTTTATATGAGACCTGCTTCCAAAGGTGATGTTATAGTTCCAACGTCGGTAAGAAGCGATAGAAGAGGAAGCCTGTTCGAAGATTTTTTTGGTGAGGATATATTTTCTAATATGATGCCAGGTGTAGGAGGCACAGAGACGCGTCTTATGGTTGTTTCCACTAAACCCAAAGGAATTGTAAAGATAGACAGTCAGACCACTATAGATCTGAAACCACAGGCTGTAGAAATCCAAGATGAAGAGATACCTACGGTTACATATGAAGATATCGGTGGTTTACATAACGAAATAAAGAAGGTAAGAGAGATGATAGAGGTTCCGCTGAAACATCCCGAGGTTTTTGAGAGGCTTGGTATAGAACCACCGAAGGGGGTACTTCTCCACGGACCACCTGGAACAGGAAAGACTCTACTTGCAAAGGCTGTTGCAAACGAAGCCGGAGCACATTTCCAGACAATAAACGGCCCGGAAGTTATGAGTAAGTTCTACGGCGAATCAGAAAAAAAGGTAAGGGAGATATTTGAAGAGGCCGAAGAAAACTCGCCGTCTATAATTTTCATAGATGAGCTGGATGCAATAGCATCGAAGAGAGAAGAATCAAGCGGCGAAGTGGAGAAGAGAGTTGTTTCCCAGCTTCTTACACTTCTCGACGGTTTGGAGGCCCGAGGCCAGGTCATAGTAATAGCTGCAACCAACAGGGTAGACGCAATAGACCCTGCTCTTAGAAGACCTGGGAGGTTTGACAGAGAGATCGAAATAGGAGTTCCTGATAAGGTAGGTAGAAAGGAAATATTACAGATACATACAAGACACATGCCTTTAACCGATGACGTAAATCTTGATAAGATTTCGGATAGGACCTATGGTTACGTTGGTGCAGACATAGAGGCACTTGCTAAGGAAGGTGCTATGCATGCATTGAGAAGGGTTCTTCCAGATATATCCGATCTCCAGGACATGGATGAACTTCCCGAGGAAAGTTTGGAAAAGCTTAAGGTAAGTAAGGGTGACTTCGACCACGCTATGAGAATGGTCGAACCTTCGGCTATGAGAGAGGTCCTTGTAGAGGTTCCCGATGTAAGCTGGGAGGATGTAGGTGGTCTTGGACAGGTCAAGGAAAGGCTTAAGGAGGCTGTTGAGTGGCCACTTGATAATCCAGAGTCGTATAGAAGACTAGGTATAAGACCCCCTTCAGGTCTTTTACTATACGGCCCACCTGGTTGTGGTAAAACCATGCTTGCAAAAGCCGTAGCGAACAAGTCGGACTCCAACTTCATAAGTGTCAAAGGCCCGGAGCTGTTGAGCAAATGGGTAGGGGAGTCTGAAAAGAGGGTGAGAGAAATATTCAAGAAGGCAAAACAGGTTGCGCCCACCGTTGTGTTTTTTGATGAAATGGATGCACTTGCTTCCGAGAGGGGGAGTTCGATGGGGGAAAATGTATCGGAAAGGGTAGTTTCACAGATACTGACTGAGATGTCTGGCCTCGAAGAGTTGAACGACGTTATGGTTATAGGTGCGACAAATAGGCCCGATATGATAGATTCAGCGCTTCTACGTCCAGGAAGGTTCGATAACCAGTTACTGGTTCCTTCACCCGATGAGGAAGCCCGGCTTGAGATATTTAAGATTCATACCAAGGATATGCCGCTCGGTGAAGGTATAGATTTAGAAGAACTAGCCAAACTTACGGAAGGATATTCGGGCGCTGATATATTTGCTATCTGCAGAGAAGCTGCGATGAATGCCCTTAGAGAAGACAGGGAGTCCAACGAGGTCAGGAAGAAGCATTTTGAAAGTGCCCTCGATGATTCCAGTAAATCTATAACCGACGACATGATGAGCTACTACGAAGACTTCGAAGCTTCAAGACGTAGGATGGGGGAGGATGAAGCTGAGATAGGTTACGTTGGTTAGTAAATATCTATAGTTGCTTGGAAAACAGTCGGGGACTTTTAAATCTGTATCGGCTTTATCTGCTTTTATATAACATTCTTGAAACATTCTAAGGCCTGGAAACTGTTCAGAGTCCTTTTGAATGAATACTAGTAGAGGACTATATCACATGAAATACTTCTTCCGAATCTTTGTGATCTGGTCCTATCCTTTCTGTGGATTTGTTAGTTTTTTTATCTACTCCTGTTAACCCTTCAACTATATTCATTCTCCCTACTTCTTCATCCGTGAGAATATTCACAATAGGTGGTGCAATGTCCAATACCTCGCCATCGTTGATGACATAGTCCTGGTTCCTAACCCTGTATATCTCATCACCGTTGCTTTCACCCTTCTTGTATCCAGCATGCTTTACCATGTCTGCGTAGGACATTTCGAAGGGATTTTCCGGGTAGCCATTTTCTTTATCCATTATATCTATTTTAAAATTACATTAAGAAATTTAAATACATGATACAAAGAACAGATATGCCAGATAAAAGGCTCTACAGGACGGAGAAGGATAAGGTACTTGGTGGTGTATGTGGAGGTCTGGGCGAATATTTTGACGTAGATCCGATACTAATACGCCTACTCTGGGTCATATTTACCTTGGCCTTTGGTGGCGGGCTTCTGGCCTATATCATCGCATGGATAATAATACCTGAGAAGTCTGTGGTCGAAGAGTCAAAAGAGGAGTAGTTAATTCCGGAACCTGGTTTTTATACGGCCTTGTATTTTTTCAAGTTCTTCTCGTATTCCTCTTTATCGATGTTTATATTAAACTCGGAACCACAAAGACGACAGTAACCTTCGGGATCAACTATCCCAACAGTGTTTTCCTCGTTGTTGTCACAAAAGTGCTTGTAGATACCATCTTCATTCAGTAGTTCTTCGTCTGATCTTTTTTCGGACATATGTATTACTAGATGCTTAATTTTTTTATACTTGAACTGCAGCAGTATCAGTTTACGGTTTCAAATATACAGTGTATGCTTGTTGTATTCATTCCGCTCTTCAGATAGATTCTTCCAACAACATGTCAGGATATCCCATATCGGGTGCTGGCTTCCATTTCAGTCCCATGTCTTCTAGTACATCAAAACATTTCTTCCTTTTCTCCTTGACGGAGCCTCCTACGTCCTTTGCTTCAACTTCCAGGAAGTGCCCCAGACCTTCGATGTGGTCAAGAACTAGCTCTAAACCATTATACTCAAAGACCTTTCTCCGCTTGTCGACCACTACCTTTTTGACCATGCCAATCTTCTCGAACAACTCTTTCATGGTCTCGGCATCTCCGATCTCCGTCTCCCACTCCTCCGTGTAGCTCAGTGAACCGTCTTTGTCAAAATGGCAGAGATGGTATCCGATCTCGTTGCTCGTTTCGTCTTCTCTGACACGCAGATACTCCTTTGTAGGATCTACCTCGAAGAAGTCCTTACCTTCCGGGACGAAGTAGCTGTCAACCTGCCTGATCTCCTCCTTTAGCTCGGCCTCTTTTTTGATAACCTTCTCTGCTTTTTCCCGGTTCTTTAAAACGACCCTAATTTCAACTTCTTCGGAAGACATAAAGACATTTAATTTAGGAGAATTATAAACTTTTTTAACTAGATCTTCTTTGCGACATAAACCAAATAATGGTTGAGAAGTTTTATTCCTTTCTTTGTGCCAAGTCTTTTCTCGACTTCTTTGAGTTTTTCTAAATCTTCTTCACCTTTGTATTCTATGGTTGGAACCGCGAAAACATTTTTCACCAAGTCTACTATGTTTTCATAATATGCGAACATGAAGTAATTGTGCATAAACAGCATCTCAAATCCACTGTCTTCAAGAATTTTCCTGTCCTTGGTTGCGGCACTTTTTTCATCCCATTTACCATAACCCTGACCTCGGCCCATTATCTCCTTGAATACTCTATGATGCTGCTCACCTATCCTTTCTACAAGGAACAGCCCTCCTTCAGTTACCCACTCCCTCACGTTATCTATTATTGCTGCCGCAGGACCTCTTTCCGTGAATACTATATCAAACTTCTCGTCTACGGGAACATCAGATACATCGCCCTTTATTATCTCTATATTTGGATTGTCTTTGTTTTCGTTTATGGCCATCTTGTACCTCTTATCGTCAATCTCAACCCCATAGCCCTTCTTAATCGTGTCTGATATAGCAGAAAGAGTCTTGCCATGTCCACATCCAATATCCAGAACTTTCATACCTTCTTCGATCTGTGGCTTCAGATATTTCTCCAGAAAGTTATAGTCTTTGCTCCATTCCAATATGCGATCAGAACTGAAGTCGTAAAAGGAAGGATTGTCTTCTAGATACAGGGTTATCTCTTCCCTTTGTTTTTGGTTCATACGTAAAATAAGTTCAGGATTTTATAAAACTCTTTGAGAACGACACTGCCCGTATTAAATTCAGGTTTATATTTCTTTTCCATGATATAGTAAAATAGAGGAAAGTTAAAATGAAGAATTTTTATGCCATCGAAGGACCTGATGCTACTGGAAAGAGTACGATAACTAAAGAACTGGATAAAGAGGAGGGAATAACGGCTTACAGAACTCCTCCAGAAACCTTTGACAAACTCAGAGGATACATAGATAACGAAGCTCTTCCAGAAACAAGGTATCTTTATTATTTAGCTGGATTGGTAGAGTCATCAGAAGATATTAAGGAGTTGTTAAAAGACAAAACAGTAGTAGCAGATAGATATCATCTTTCGACACTATTTTATCATGAAGCACTTGCAGGGAATCATTTGAAAGACGAAGAGTCCCTCGGGAAGATAATGAATGAAGTAGATCTAGTCTACCCAGAGAAAACTTATATCCTTATCGCTGATGAAGAAGAACTTTGGAGAAGGAAAAGGAGAAAACACAGACAAGAAATAGAGATAACCGATAAAAAACTTGAAAAAGATAAGGAGCTTTTTGACAAAGTATATAAAAAATACAAGAACTACAATGAGGGCAACTGTAAAAAGATAGACACAACTGATATCAACGTTCAAGAAACAGTGAACATCATAAAAGAAGATATTAAAAGAGATTAGCCTCTTACCTGATGGAATGACTAAAGAATTAACTTCTATAGAGAATATACAAACTTATAAAATTCTCATATGTTATCTCTGAGCTCCGCGGCTATAGAGTGTCTTACATCTTCTGAAACTTCGAATTCTTTGTCGTAGGGCTTGTAGTCGTTGTTCCAGTTTTTGTCGCGAAAAACCACACCTTCAAACTCCCTCTCGTCCTTGTATCTAGGTATAACATGGAGGTGTAGATGTCTGACACAGTTTCCAAGTGAGGCGTAGTTAAACAGGTCAGGGTCAAATGCCTTGTTTAGAGATTCCTTCAGTTCCGGGACAACTGTTCCGAACAGTTCTTTCCTTTCTTCCTCAGTGATTTTAAAGAAATCTACAATATGCCTATTCAGTTTGACTATACATCGTCCAAGATGCTCCTGGTTTAGATTAACAAAAACTGTCCAGTTGTCATACCTCTTCACCAGATTTTTTTCTATACCCTCGGGACCGTTACAGAACAAACAGTTATCTTCAACCATAACATATAGCTTGGAGAGTAGCCTTAATAGTTTTAGAGACGGTTGGTTCCGTGGAAAGTATAATTGTGACTACTATTAAGTAAAAAATAACCCTAACCTTTAAATAGTAGGAATGTTAATTACTACTTGGTGATAAATAATGACTAATAAAAATTATGATGGTTTGGAAGGCGACGAGGCGAGT